>CANJMM010000027.1 GCA_947475765.1 Legionellales bacterium
AGAGCAAGGTTTAGAAAAAGGTAAGTGGGAAGGCCAAAAAGAAATTTTAAATCTGCTATTAATCAATAAATTTGGCCAAGTGCCCGCTGTCTATTTAACAAAAATTCGTGATGCTACACCCGAAAAAATACAGGAATGGTGTAAAAAAATATTAACGGCTAACAATATAAATGAGCTTTTTGACTAATGCCTTCTGATCACTTCAATCAAATAAAGCATCCATTGTTAACTGATTATCAACAGAAGCTAAATAATGTTGATTGGTTGCCGCGCCATAAGTAGAAATCAACGTGGTAAAAAGACTTTTTTTGGTACAGGTTTGTAGCTGAAAACAAGATTTTTTATACCGCAAATTTTCAGCATAACTTTTGGTCACCTGAAAGGTATCATTGCAAAACTTGATTTCACACAAATTAATACACTTATCAGACCTGTCTATCACCAAGTCAATTTGTGCGCCTTTTTGACTTGCTTCAGTCGGCCTATAAGACCAAACTGTAAAAGAACGCGCCACCACAGAAAGCTTTAGGGCATTAACAATATTATCAATATGTTTTAAACATACACCTTCAAAAGCATATCCTGCCCATGCCGTATAGGCAGGGCTATTTTGAAGGCTTTGCCAATAATTCTCGGGGATTTTTCTCAATTGACTGTCTAAAGCTGGCTTTATCCAAGTTAAATAAAAAATAGAATATTCATCAATCAAACGATATTTGATTTTCTTGTTTTTAAAAGAAAACGCATTTGTCCCCAAAATAAACCCAGAATCTTCTAATTCTTTCAATAATCGCGTAAATCCGCCTCCCGAGCTCAATCCAGTATGATCAAGGATTTCTTCCTGCGACATGCCCGACTTCTTTTGAGCCAAACAATTGACGATAATAAGAGGTTGTTCAGGGTTGTCAAATAAAGAATCATATAGTTTTGGAAATTCTGATAATAAAGATCCATTTTGATCAAAACAATTTTCAGCAATAGCCTGTGCAGACGATTTGCCTTTACTCATAATAGAAAGATATTTAGCTACTCCGCCAAATGCAAAGTATAACTCTATGATTTGTCTTCTATCCAGCTCAATGCCTTTAGAGATTAAATATTGCTCTGTCTCACCCAAAGTAAAAGGCTTTAAATTTATTTCAGCGGTCAGCCGACCATATAATCCGCCTTTATTATAAATCACCTTTTTTAACATCCAAGAAGCAGCTGAACCGCACACAATTAAAATAACATGATTTAATCGTGATAAATAACGATTCCAAACATGCTCTAAGCTTGATAAAACGCCAGAACGCTGTGTTGCCAACCAGGGCAACTCATCTAAAAATAAAATAATTTTTTTATTGGGATCGCTTAATTCAACTGTTCGACGTAACTGATTAAATGCTTCTTGCCAATTATTTGGCATCTCTTGCTTCACCCCAAAATAAAAAGCATCTGCCAATTCCTCTCTAAAATTAGCCAATTGCCTTTTAATAGTGGCATCTTTGGTGCCTGTCAGTTCAAAATAAATTCCTTTATCTTTAAAATATTGGCTAATAAGATACGTTTTGCCAATTCGTCTTCGGCCATAAACGGCTAACAATTCAGCCTGAGAAGACGTGTATATTCTCTCTAAAATAGCCAATTCTGGCTTTCGACCAATAATGTGCATTTGCTTAAAACTCGTGATAAAGACATAAAAATCAAACATTTCGCCAAGTATAGCTTATACTTGGCGAAATGTCGACAAAAAAGTAAGATTCCGCCAAGTATAGGGATGTGAGGGCTTCATAAGCTATATTTATTCACATAAAAATCAAGGGTGTGTTTCAAGCTAATCTTTAACTCTTTACTGGGATACCAATGAAGCTCTTGGTTAATTTTTGCATTAGATATGGCATATCGTAAATCATGGCCTGCTCT
This sequence comes from Legionellales bacterium, assembly GCA_947475765.1. Lineage (GTDB taxonomy): Bacteria > Pseudomonadota > Gammaproteobacteria > Berkiellales > Berkiellaceae > CADEEZ01. The sequence goes on from CANJMM010000027.1 coordinate 1,906, forward strand.
ATCTGAAACAAACTCAATCATGGTATTTGGATCAAAAGGCTTACCTAAGCCATTGGCTATCCATTCCACCATTTGTATATTCGTTAATTCACAATCGCCGCCAATATTATAATGACTTCCCGGCTTAGCCTGATGAAAAATAACATCAATGGCTTTACAATGATCTAGCACATATATCCAATCACGAATATTTTGCCCCAAACCATAAATTGGCACAGGTTGATAATGCATAAGCTTACGAATAATTGTGGGAATCAATTTTTCATCATGTTGATTAGGGCCAAAATTATTAGAGCAATTGGATATACAGGTATTTAAGCCATATGTTTTAAAATAACTGCGCACCAAATGATCGCTTGCTGCTTTACTGGCGCTATATGGCGAATTAGGCTGATAATTTGATTCTTCTGTAAAATAGCCCTCTGGGCCTAAACTTCCATATACTTCGTCGGTAGAAATATGAAAAAATCTGTTTTTATGGCTGCTTTCATGAGTGGCATTTTTCCAAAAATTTCTGGCTGCTTCTAATAACTGATAGGTTCCCATCACATTGGTTTCGATAAAAACACTGGGGTTTAAAATAGAATTATCGACATGTGATTCAGCCGCAAAATGAATGACATCTGAAATATCATACTGAGCAAATAAATCATTGACCAAAGCCGCATTGGTAATGTCGCCTTCCCTAAAAACATGATGGGCGTTATGTTGAACTGCGCCTAAATTTGCTTTATCGCCTGCATACGTTAATTTATCTAAATTTATTATTTTATAATCTGGGTATTTATTTAAGAAATAACCCATAAAATTTGATCCAATAAACCCTGCCCCACCCGTCACTAAAATCGTTTTCATGCTATTAACTCTCGTTGTGCAATACTGCGTAAATACTCGCCATACTGGCAATTCGGGTAATTATCGGCTAATTGAATAAAATCTTGGCTTGTAATTAAATTCATACGATATGCAATTTCTTCTAAACAAGCTATTTTGAGGCCTTGACGTGTTTCTATCACCTCCACAAATCGACTGGCATCTTGCATGGCTTGCGGCGTACCTGTATCTAACCACGCAATACCTCGCCCCATGATTTCCAGTTCCAGTTTATTTTGTTCTAAATATATTTTATTAATATCGGTAATTTCTAGCTCGCCTCTAGCTGAAGGGCTTAATTGCTTAGCATATGCAACCACTTGATTATCATAAAAATATAAGCCTGGCACCGCATAATTTGATTTAGGATTTTTTGGTTTTTCTTCTAAACCCATTAATTTACCTTGTTTATCAATATTGGCCACCCCATAACGTTCCGGATCGCTAACGTAATAGCCAAATATAGCTGCGCCTTCGGTTAATTTAGTATATTTATTTAAATGTTGAGATAAGCCATCGCCATAAAATATATTATCGCCAAGCATTAAACACACTGATTGCTTATCAATAAAATTTTCGCCAATAATAAAAGCTTCCGCAATGCCTTTTGGTTTTGCTTGGGTTTTGTAACTAAGATTTATGCCTAAACTTTCCCCCGTGCCCAATAAAGCTTCAAAATTTGATAAGTCATTAGGTGAAGTAATGATTAAGATATCCGTTATACCCGCTAGCATGAATACTGATAGGGGATAATAAATTAAAGGCTTATCATATACAGGTAATAATTGTTTGCTGACTGTTTTGGTGGCCGGATATAACCTGGAGCCTGTGCCCCCTGCTAAGATGATTCCTTTCATGCGTAATACCTATTCAGTGTTTCACAAACATATTCAATATCCGACTCCGTATGGCAGTAAGAAATCGGCAAACTTAGGGTGCTTTGATGCATTTTTTCAGAAACAGGAAATGATTTATCTTGAAACAAATGCTTCAGGGCTTGTTGTTGATGCGGAGGAACTGGATAATGAATCTCTGTACCAATGCCATTGTCTGCTAAATATTGTTTTAATGTATCTCGCTCTTCTGTACGAATTTGATAAATATGATAAATATGGCTACAATTTTCTGGTTGAATAGGCTTTATTACTTTATTTGTTAACAAAGCATCATATATTTTAGCCAAAGCTTTTTTGTGCTGATTGATTTCATCTAAATATTTTAATTTTACTCTTAATATTGCTGCTTGCATTTCATCTAAACGAGAATTGACGCCTATATAATCATTGTAATATTTTTTATGTGAGCCATAATTTCTGAGGGCTTTTAATTTATCTGCTAATTCCGCATTATTCGTTAGAATTGCCCCCGCATCGCCCATGCCACCTAAGTTTTTGGTTGGATAAAAACTAAAACTGGCTGCCGTCGAAAAATTGCCACATTTTTTTCCTGCATAAGTTGCCCCATGAACCTGCGCACAATCTTCTAAAATAATTAACTCATGTTTTTTAGCTAAGTCTTGAATTTTATCCATTTCAGAGCACAAACCATATAAATGCACGGGCATAATGGCTTTGGTTTTTTGAGTAATATGCCCTTCGATTAAATCAGGATGAATATTACAGGTTTGTTCATGTGGCTCAACCAAAACAGGTGTTAACCCTGCTTTTAATACCGCCAATATAGATGCTATATAAGCATTTGCCGGGATAAGCACTTCAGAGCCTTCTGGCAAGTCGAGGGCTACTAATGATAAGATTAAAGCATCTAACCCAGAGGCCACCCCAATGGCATGTTCCATACCTATATAGCCTGCAAACTCGAATTCAAATTGTTCCAGTTCTTGGCCTAATATATACCAGCCTGAGTCTACCACTCGATTCATCGCGGCTTTGATTTCTGTTAAAAAACGGCTGTTTAGTTTAGCAAGATTTTCATAAGGCACGGTGATCGTCATCTCAAGCTACTCTATCTCGGTAATATAATCGTTTTTATCATACTCTTCTGAGGCTAACAGCAAAATAACAGGGTTGTTTTTAAAGTCGTACAACTCATGCCAGTCTTCTGGAGCCAAGTACAAGCCCTGATTTGGCTGTGTCATTTCAAACACCTGTTCTGATTTTTTGTTAACTATCCGAATTTTACAGGCCCCATTTAAGCAAATTAAGACTTGATGGGTTATTTTATGCCTATGCCCTCCCCTGGGTAGCTGATTGAGCTCATACATCCAATAAATTCGCTTAATCTCAAAAGGGATATTTTTTTCCCAAACAGAAAGCTTGCCTCTCATATCTTGGTGGGTGGGAATGGTTAAGATTTTGGCCACAATATCTCACTTATTATGTGTTATTCTGTTTTTACTAGAGTCAAAACATGATTTAAAAAAAGTTGATAAAATGATTTATGATCCCAATTTTTAGCGTGCTTTAAAGCTAAAGCAATTTTTTCTGCTTTTAATTTTGGATTATTTAATAATAATCGTATTTTATTTGCCATATCCTCTGGGCTACTCGGATCAAAATAGATAGCCGCCTCACCTAATTGCTCTGGCATGCCGTAAACTTTTGATATTAAAACGGGGCAAGACATCTTAAATGCTTCTAACGGAGGAATATTAGTTGGTCCACAATAAGTGGGCATAACTAAAGCAATTGCTTTTTTATAAAATTGAGGTATATCCTGCTCATCTATAAAACCAAAAACATGAACTCGACTGTTTAATCTTAAATTTTGGATTTCGTTTCGAACAACATCTAATGAATTTTTCTGCGCACCCACAAAAACTAAGTGTACATCTGAAAATTCATTTTTAATCAAATTAAATGCTTTTAATAAGTTAAGATGGTTTTTATGTAACCAAAATTGCGCAGGATAAAATAAATATTTTTCAGGCAAAACATATTTTTGTTTAAAGTTCTGACGAGGAATGTAATCTTGATCAAATAGTTGAGCCGCCACAAATGGCAAAATTAATATTTTATTCGAATCTAAAATATAAGATTCCTGAGCCTGCTCTTTGCCTATTCGAGAATCCACAAATATAGCCTTACACCATCTTGCCATATTACTATATGAATACTCTCGAATAGCATATTCTCTTTTTTTTCCTATTTCAGGAAAGCGTGACTCATAACGATGCATTAAATCATGGATAGCCACAATACTAGGTAATGGAAATAAAAAGCTAATTGCATCTTGAGAAGGAAAAAACCATAAAGCACAATTTTCAGCTTGCATATTTCTACACAAAGAAGAAAAAAACTGATTTATTACTCTAGAAAAAGAGACAGGAAGTTTAAAAATTCTTGATATACGAAATAATATTTTTGACAGAAGGGAAATCTTTACTAACCTTACATTTAGATCATATCCCAACAAATAATTTTCCCAATAAGTGTCTAGATAATACACGACAAGTTCGCAGTTTGGGATTTCTTTTGTAACGTATATTAAAGAATCCAAGATGGTTTTATTGTAACTATAAGTTCCCCCACACTGCGGAGAGCCACTTAAGTAAATCCCTAACTTAACCATATTATTTTAACTCATAAAAAGGCATATCGCTCATTGCCTCAAATTGTTTTTGGTGGCCTACATTAAACTTTTGAAACTGATAAAAATTTTCTTGAAAATGGCAGCCAGAAATATTTGCAACAAACTCACCATCAAAAAAACTCGGGTCGATAAAAAAAGCGTTTACGCCTCGGGAATCGACCGCTACAAATTTATACCCATTTTCTAAGAATAATTTTTTCCAAGCCGCAATGCTGACACCATAATACAAACCTGATGAATGGGCACTTACATAATAAAAATTAGGACAATATGGGATAGTCAACACTTGTTCTGAGCCAAAAGCAGAGTTATATTCAACGATGCAAATTTTTGGTCTTAACTGATGCTCAAAAAGAGACTTCATGACATAATAATCATTTCCATCTATATCTAACGAAAATATATCTGGATTTTTATAAGATAATAAAGTAACAAATTGCTCAATACTTTCCTGAGTCACAAATATATTTTCCGATTTTACTCCTAAATTAAATTGCGCCATATTATGTTTAGAGCGATTACTTAATTTTTTATCCCCTTCAACCATGATGCCAGAATATTTTTTTGCAATTGCAAACCAAGCTGTATTATTTTCTATTCCATCACTTGCACCAATTTCAACAAAATAACGATTTGAGCTAATTAATTGACTCGTAAGGTAATCAGATATGCCATCTTCACCATTTTGACTAAAACCACTAAACTCCCATGATTGAGGATTTTTAGAACATATATTTCTTAAATTAATAGCAAGCCCACCCCTTGTTAGAGCCATATTAACTCGCTGCAAGGTATTAACGTTTCTTAAATAATTTAAAACTCTTTTAAGCATTTTTTTAGCGTCTCACAAACAAGTTTAATTTCTTCTTCTGTAATACCTAAACCACTAGGTAAATAAAAACCATTTCTGGCAATATATTCCGAGTTAGGATACCGTTCATTATGAAAATAACCCATTTTTTCAAAAACAGGTTGTTCATGCATTGGCCAAAAAAATGGCCGCGTACCAATCTTACGTTGAGATAAATGGGCTATCATATCTTTAAGTTGAATACTTTGATTTTTTAAAACCAAGGAATATACCCAATAAATATTTTGGGCATAATTAGTCTTGTGAATAGGCAACTGAAAAACATCTTCTAACTCTAATAAGTTTTCAGTGTAAATTTTACCTATAAGATGTTTTTTTTGAATATACTCATCTATCTGCTCAAGCTGGGCAAGGCCTAATGCCGCCTGTAGGTTAGACATTCTAAAATTCCAACCTAACTCTTCGTGATAAAATCTTCTTTCTGACATAAAACAAAGATTTCGATAATAAGCACATTTATCCCTTAATGTAGGATCATCTGTTAAGATCATCCCACCCTCACCTGTCGTGATCATTTTATTTGGATAAAAACTGACAATACTGATGTCTCCAAAACTTCCACACTTTCTATTTTTGTAGGTTTGCCCAATCATTTCAGCTGCATCTTCAATAATCTTTAGCTCATAGTTATTGGCTAACTTAATTATTTCATCCATCTCTGCAGGTAAGCCATAAGTATGAACAACCATAATGGCTTTTGTTTTTGGGGTTATTTTCTCTTCAATCTGTATGGCTGTTGAATTAAAAGTATAGGGATCACAGTCGACTAAAACAGGAACAAGATTATTCCGCACAATGGCTGCTGCGCAAGAAATAATACAAAATGTGGGAATGATCACCTCATCGCCAGGCTTTAAATCTAGTGCTTTAACGGCAATTTCAAGCGCTGCCGTTCCATTCATGACCGCAACACCAAATTCCCTTTCTACATAACTTGAAAAAGCTATTTCAAATTTTGATACGAACTCTCCCTCTGATGAAATCCACCCCTCATCAATGCATTGATTTAGATATTCTTTTGATTTTAAATTTAATAAAGGCGTATTGACAGGAATACTCGACATGCTACTCTTCTATTTTTTCTGGGGTTTGAATTTTAATACTTTCTTTTTTTACTGGATTAAATCGAACTTTATCTTCTTCAGCCAAATAAGGGCCTTGTTTTATTTCATACATTTCAAGATTTTCCAATACTTCAAAGCCATGCCCCCCAGAAGCCAACAAAATCACATCTCCTGCATCTAGCACTCTGCTTTCCAAATAAGCTTGATTGTCATCGTAAAAATCAACTCTTAATTTTCCTGACTTAATAACGAGTACTTCTTGTGTATACTCAACTTGCCTAACCACAATATTATGCAAATGCGGCTTTATTTCATGACCTTTTGGATGTTGCATATACGCTAACTGTTGAGAATAATTTTCTGGTGTAAAAAAATGAACCCCCTCTTTCTGATAGTGTCTTTTAATGATTAAAGCCAAACATTTTTGATCATTTTTAATGTATTCTATCATTATCTATCAAAACCTTATTTAAAGTTAAAACATGATTTGATTTTTCTTAATACCCGTTTAATAAAAATTGGCTTACTATTTTTATAAAATTGTTTATAAATGTTAAAACTCAATTCTGATTCAATACAAGGTTGTAGCTTAATATCGAGTGCTGTATCACTTAATTTTGTATTATAAGTTTGATCTGTATTACAATGCTCACCTGTACCATCGAAACCAATATTTCTAACCAGGCTTTTTCCAGGATGTAACGTTAACATTTTATTTAAAAAACAACTCGCGTGCCACCGGATAGCCCAAGAATCGTTTTTAGCTGCAATTTGGTCTTTTAACATCTGAGTATTACCGATTACCCCTCCAAAATCAAATGCCGATATGAGCCCTTGCTTCTCTAGTTTTTGGAGTAAAACTATACCCTCTTTTTCAAAGGTAAGCCAAGCACGTTTCCAAGTACCCCATCCCCAACAATCTGCCCCTTTTAAAAAAAAAGTACTGGGTAACTTAGCTTTTACAGGCAGAGTATAACCATGTATAGAGGCAACTTGGGGGATATCTTGATATAAATTAAGGGCTTCATTCATGTAAGTTAGAAAATAAGGCGAAAGTTCTAAATCATCTTCAATCACAATAACATGATCATAAATTTCTAAGACTTCTGATACGCCTGAAATAATAGATTGGGACAATCCAAAATTATGCTTTCTCTCAATAATATTAACTTTTAAAAAACCAGTTATGGTTCTTAAATATTCTCTCACTTTTTCAACATCAAGCCTATCTTCAGAATTTCTACTCGCATCCGAAAAAATATATAAATTAGAGGCCTTAGAAAGCGAGTTGGCTTTTAGTGCATTAATTACCCGCTTCAAATGATGAAGTCTTTTAAAGCAAAATAACGCTATTGGAGATATATTTGTTATCATTCTAAGTTCATCGTTATAAAAATAAATTATACTAAAAAATAGTATATATTTATAACTTGATTTCGCCTATAGTATTGCTAGTTTAAAGAAGACATGATTAAATATTAGAAATGTTTTAGCCATTTTCAAAAAGGTTGATTTAATAAAAATCATGCCCATAATAACACTGGATTCTTTTCGCAAAAAAGCTTCTACCTCAGCTCACTCCTACTATTTAAATACAATATTGACAACTATTGATCACCTTCGTTCAAATAAATATATTAATGCCTTTGCTCAAAAAAAAACTGAATCTACTTTTCATATAAACCAAATTCGAAAACAAGGCTATAGCATTATTCATGATTTTATTAATATAGAATTATGCCAAGAATATCGTCATGAACTAGATATTATCCTTAAAAAATATCCAGAATATATACATAAAAACAATGACGACCAAAGAGTTTATGGCGCTGAAAACATATCTGCTAACATAAAGCTTTTTTCGTCTAATTCTTTTTTACAAAAAATCGCTTCTGATTACAATCAAACTGAAACTCGAACTGCTTTTACACTGGCGGCAAAATTACCCTATTCATTAGGCAATATGGGATCAGGCGGGGGATGGCATAGAGATTCATGCATAAAACAGTTTAAAGCCATTCTTTACTTATCCGATGTAACTGAAAAAAATGGCCCATTTCAACTAATCTCTCACTCTAATAACTTAAAATATAAGCTATTAGATAATAAACAAGCAAATCAACCCTACATGGGGTACAGATATACAAATATTCAAGTTGAAAAAATACTATCTAAAAACCCCAATAGACTAATTACTTTTTTCGCACCTGCAGGCACTTTAATTTTAGTCGATACAAGCTGTATACATAGGGGAAAACCTATCGAAGAAAATAATAGATATGCACTATTTAATTATTATTATCCAATAAATAAAATCAATGCCAGCTTATTAAATCAATTTTTACCTCTTGCTCAAAAATGAAAACTACGTTCAATTTGCATTTTTATAACTTGTTATTTAAACCAACTCCAACGCATAATCAAAGTGGACCTGCTCGTGAAAATCAAAAACTGAACATTTTTAAATATTTTTCTGCAAAATTATTTCGACTATCAAAAGCATTTTTTTCTATATTACGATGTCCATTTTTAGAAAAAAATAAAATACTATTCTTTAATCATAGTCAACGAACTCGAAAAAACAAAGATCTGTCTAGAAGCCCCCTATATTTAAACGAGGAGGTTTTTAACCAAAACCTTTTTCACTTTATTGATAATCATACAAAAAAAATACCCTTTTACCATAAGCCAAAAGCAATTTTAAATAGCTCACATATCGATGAATTATTCTCTATTCTGGGTATTCCTTCAAGAATTCTAAACAAGTTCAAAAAAAAATCTTTAACTCAAAATGAGCTTTATTTTTCATTCAAAACAAAATTGTGGGCTATTCTTCTTAGAATACTAAAGCCTAAAAAAATCATTTTTGTTGTCTGGTACGCATACCAACCAATCATCGCTGCAGCCAAAAAAATCGGCATTCCCACTATCGATTTACAACATGGTGCAATTCATGATGGCCATGACTTTTATTACATAAAACAGTTAGACTCTACTCTATTAAACAACTGCACTCTGCCGGATTCATGTTGGGTATACGGTAACTATTGGAAAGAAAAATTAATTAATGCAGGGTGGCATGAGGATAAAATTAAAAATTTTGGATATTACTTAAACGTCACTTCAACTAATACTGAGATTTATTCCCCTTATATTCTTTATACAACCTCTATTAGCGCCAACAAAAAAGAAACGCTCGATCATATTAATTCCATAATTAATGAAGTAACCCATCGAAATTTACAGATCATTATTTCACCTCATCCTCATGAAAATCCGAATGATTACAAAGATATATTGTCTAATGTCATCAAATTATCCGAAAAAGATAGTTATGAATTATTAAAAAATTGTCAAGTTCACATTAGTGCATTTTCAACTTTACTATGGGAAGGATTATATTTTAACAAACCGACTTATATATTAAATTTTGACACATACAAAAACAACTATCCTTATTTAGAGGAACTAATTAAAAACAATTTAGCGCGACCCATCACTAAAGGGCAATTCCCTGAGTTATTTAAATCTGAAAACAACCTAGAAATTAGTGATTATTTTTCCACCCCCGTCAATAAAAACTTAATCTATACTGCATAATTGGAATATTAAAATGGCTTGTTTGCTAAAATTGCATAATAAAAATTCACACGGAATTATTAGCTTCACAACACAAGAAGAAAAGATAATTTTACAAGATCAAAATCTTTATGCTAAAATAAAAAATATCAAAAACAAATATCTTATCGGATTGCATTTTAACTGGCATAATTATAACTTCAAGCCAGATAATCTATATGACTTTCATTTGGCTGGAAAAAGTGATTTAATAGATAAAAATGGAACCCTATACAATACTTTAGATATGGATGCTTGTAACTTCACTCCCTCATGTTATCAAGAAGCTAATGTCGAAAAATTTTGGGACGTACTGATTGTAGGCAATCCCGTTTTCTTTAAACGGCCTGAAGTTGTGCTAAATACGATTCGAGAGCTATACAATACTACTTCCAAAAAATTAAAAGTCTTATACATTTGCCCCGAGCATGAATACAATCGTACAAATATAAAATCTATCTTTTATGACATTAGAGATTACTATAATTATTTATTTAACAAAGAAGAACAAGAAGATTTCACTTTACTAACAACAAACTTTAATACCCCCTTCCCCTTTAACAGAGAAACTTTAGCTGTATTTTTTAAAAACTCAAAAGTATTTTTACATTGTGCTGAAAATGAAAAAAGATGCAGAATTGCTGCCTATGCTTGGTGTGCGGGCCTACCAGTAATTGCTAAAGCCTCAGTTGGATCAATTTTGCCCTTATCTCTACAAATTCCTCCCGCTTATTATCAAGTACAAAATGATAAAGATTACCCCAAATTAATCATGGAGGCTCTTAAAACTCAGTCACAATTTCGACCTCTTGAGTACCAAAAAGTACTTTCTGAAATATATACTTGTGCTACGCTTAAAACAAAGCTTGCCTCTTTATATAACGAGTTAAATCTTCCCTTTTCTGGCGAGCTATTAGTTAAGAATCTTGACGTAAGACTTGGATGGCATCACCAAAACATTAGTGGGAATATCAATGGCGTACCACAATCCATTTCAAGCTTTATAGATGGTGTTCTGGCTTTACATGAAAATGACTTTAATAAACTAGAAAACTTACCCTATCCTGAAAGGTACTTTCTTGATCAAGATAAAATAAAAATACCTGTATCGAAATTTAGATCCCCGTATCTCAACTCTAAGCCAAGTATTATCGATAAAATAAAATATTTTGTAGTAAAATAACCCTATTGTGAAAAAAATAAGACAATATAATGGATAAATCGAGTCAGTTTAATTGCATAACAATTGAGCCCGGATACACAAAAAAACAATACTGGAAAGATATCTATTTATATCGCGATCTTTTTTTCTTTTTAGCTTGGCGCGATATTCTTGTTCGTTATAAACAAACCTCTATCGGCGTGATCTGGGCTCTTTTGCAACCCCTTTTTACGGTTACTATTTTTACATTTGTATTCAGCAAAATAGCGAACCTACCATCTGGAGATACGCCTTATTGCATTATTGTTCTTTGTGGATTACTACCCTGGCAATTTTTTGCAAATGGATTTTCTGAATCTTCAAATAGTTTGATAACAAATGCAAATTTAATTACTAAAGTCTATTTCCCAAGAATTATTATTCCTCTCAGTTCTATTTTTGTATTTTTTGTAGATTTTTTGATTGCAACTTCTATTTTATTTGGCTTAATGCTTTTTTATCATATAACCCCAAATCTCAATATACTCTTTTTTCCCTTATTTTTGTTCATGTTATTTATTTTTACAGCTAGCGCTGGTTTACTTATAGGTTCATTAAATGTTAAGTTTAGGGATTTCCGCTATATTATTCCTTTTATTACGCAATTAGGGTTATATGTCTCTCCTGTGGGATATAGCACCTTAGCCATACCAGACAAGTGGAAAATACTCTATTATTTGAACCCAATGGCCGGTATTATTGATGGCTTTAGATGGGCCATACTTGGAGAAATATCACTTTATTTGCCAGGAGTACTTTGCTCTATAGCTATAATTACACTATTCTTTTCTTTTTCTTTACTCTATTTCAGAAAAGTTGAAAAAAACTTTGCTGACATTATTTAGGAAGTCTAAATGCATCAGGTTGAAGTTTGTAATCTTTCAAAAATTTATAAGATACGAAAAAATGAAAATCAAGGCTATCAAACTCTGAGAGATATCATATCTCAAAAAGCAAATAACTTATGTCAGTATATATCTGGTCATAAAAAATCAGAACCAACCTCACCCCTCTCTCAATCTTTTAAAGCATTAGATGATATTTCTTTCACTATAAATCAAGGCGAAAGTGTTGGATTTATAGGTTTGAATGGCGCAGGTAAATCCACTTTGCTTAAAATCCTGTCTCGCATCACTGAGCCCTCAAAAGGAACAGCTATCATTAGAGGGCGTGTAACAAGTTTATTAGAAGTTGGAACAGGCTTCCACCCTGAACTTACCGGAAAAGAAAACATTTATTTAAATGGCGCCATACTTGGCATGAGTAGAACTGAAATTAATAAAAGATTTGATGAAATTGTTGAGTTTTCTGAGGTTTCTAACTTTCTTAATACACCTGTTAAGCGCTTTTCAAGTGGCATGCAGGTTAGGCTTGCCTTTTCAGTTGCCGCCCATTTAAACTCAGACATTTTAATCATTGATGAAGTATTAGCTGTTGGCGATTTAAAATTTCAAAAAAGATGTGTCAATAAAATTTCAGAGGTCACAAACAAAGGTAAAACCATCTTATTTGTAAGCCATAATATGGGCGCTATTTCTGAATTATGCAACCGAGCAATCTTATTAGATAAAGGTAAATTAATTTCTGACGACGAGACCTCAAATATAATAAAAAAATATTTACAACTTAATTCTGAAAACAGCAAAAACTCATCTCGATTTCTGGAAGTCGATCCTCAATCACCATGCAATATTACTAATATCTCAGTATCCAATAACTTGAATGAATTTAATGGTAGTTTTGATATATCTGACCCTATCCTTATAACTATAAAATACACCGTAAAAAAACGTTACGAAAATCTTATACTTTGTATCTCTCTGGCAAGAAATGGCTTCGCGTTGATAAATACATACCACACTGATAACTTAACATCACTTCCCTTAACTGAACCAGGTGAATATACTTCCACATGTCAATTGCCTCCAATGTTTTTAAAAGCTGGCAGCTATGTTATTGATGTTTCAATAGGCCCCCCCACAATACTAATAGAATCCATTCCCGCAGCATTGACTTTTGAAGTTTTAGAACTTAAAATTAACACTCTGTTTAAAGGATATAAGAATGAAAGATCCGGACATATCATCGCCCCAAGCAAATGGGCTACAATTAAAAACCATGCCTGAAACGATTATAACAATACATAAAATAAATTTATTTAACAACTTCAAACAGAAAAAATTATTAAAATATAGATACTTTGAGCTAATTTTAAAAACAAAAATACTTCTAAAAAAATGGATAGGTTACTCAAAATGAACATTGCACAAAAAAGTTGGAACAGTATACCGAAATTGATATCAAAAGAATATCTTGACGGATTTGGCCATCCTTCTATCAGTTCTCGAAATTTGCTAATTGATATAATTAAAAAAATTAACCTTGATAAGAACTTAAATTTAATTGACATTGGGTGTGGAAATGGAAATCTACTTAAATATTTAAAATTAAACGATCTAAATGTAAATTACACGGGTGTAGATTTTTCTGAACCATTAATAACTGCAGCAAAACAATTACATCCAAATGATAACTTTATTATCGATGATGTGAGTATGCTAACAAATATTTCTACTACATATGATATTGCTGTATATTCTCACGTTATTGAATGTTTATCTTCTCCAGACAGGGCCCTGACTAGAGGAGCAGAGATAGCCAAATTAATTATAATTAGATTTTGCGAACCCCCTGTTTTTGAGTTTGATGAAATTGAGATTCGCACATTGAACTTTGGAGAAGAAAATTTTCCTTATTTAAGAAGAAAAATGTCTAAGAGTTACTACCAACTTATATTGTCACGATTATCCATAAAAGAAGTTCATGTATATAACGATATAAACTCAAATGATCAGGTGCACATTTTATACAAATAAATTTATTACTATCGGATATAAAAATTGACTAATTTGAAACATCATGTCAAGAATTTTGCAACTTCACTACCTCAGAACTCAAGATTACTTGACATTGGTTGCGGAACAAAACCATATTATTCTTTATTTGATATCACTATCCAATACATAGGAATAGAGGCATTTATTTCCGGAAGGCCTGATACAAATAAAACATCTGATTTATTCTTTGATGGGATACACATTCCTTTAGAAGACAATAGCATTGATGCCATATTATGCACCCAAGTATTAGAACATGCCTCTCATTCTACAAATTTAATTCAAGAAATATATAGGGTCATGAAACCTGGCGCTACAGGCCTAATAACAGTCCCCTTTATTTGGGGTGAACATGAAACACCTTTTGACTTTAGACGCTTTACCTCATTTGGCATACAAAAACTTATATCCGAACATCAACTAAAAATCGTAGGTTATTCTAAATGTTGCACAGGAGTTTCGGCTATACAAACTCTAATATTTAGTGAGCTAGACTACTTTAAAGATAATATAAGAAAATATAAAGGGAAATTTGAAAAAATTAAATTAAAATTAATAGATAAAACATGTCATAAATTTATTTTACTACTCATGAAGCTATTAATGAAATTTTACAAATTTGAACGCATCTACATTGATAATGTTATTTTATTTAAAAAATAATAAAATTATACTAACTTCCATTCAACAGTAAAAAAGTAAGTCCATTCGTATATTTTTATACCACTTCAAGCATTAAATGAACGATGTATGATTGATATACTCATACAAATCTCTTGAAAAAAAAGAAGAAAATGTCTCTGCCCCAAAACGATTTAAATGCCCAGTATCAATCCAAAATTTATCTTTTTTTGCTATAATAGAATTATTATCTAAATAAATAAATGACTGTATCGATTCTTTTTTACTTAGATTAAAAATGATCTTTCTTACTTTAGCATTCACTTCATTTGATGAATAAAGATAATGCATAGGTGCCACAACCAGAATAGGCTCTGCACCACTTGATTTAACTAATTTTATCATACGAGTATACGTTTCTAAAGAAAACTCAGTTGGTGCAAATTTTCTTACAGTACGGTTCACTAATTTCTGATATTCACTTTTATCATTTAACGCTTTATCTAAATTTCGATCTGGATCACGAGGATCATACCCATCCTGTATTGACATTTTTCGTTTTATGATTTTTCTTATGCTCGATCGAAGAAGCTCATCCCCCTTTCCTAAAAAAGCGTATAGGCCAGAATTATAGATAAAATGGCTTAAGTCATATTTTTCGATAAATATCTTCTTTTCATATTCATCCAAACTTGAAAGCCAAGGTGTTTTTTTAACTAATTCATTCCTGGATCTTTCTAAAGATTCTTCTAAATTGTGTGAATCCACAACAATAATAACATACTTTGGTTTTTGATGGCTCAAGGCTGAAATCAAAGTGAGCTCAGTCATATACCCAATTCCAGGCGCGGCCTTTCCCGCATTAAATGTTTTCAACTTAACTTTTTTTTCAATGACTTCTGGGCTAAAATTAAGGGCAGCACGACATCCACCTACTATTAAAAGTTCTATTTTTTCAGCGTGAGTGACAAGGTTACATACTTCTGAATGCCAATAAGGTGATATTGCTAAATTATTGCCCCAATAATAAATAAAACGATCAATGCAAAATATTCCCAATATAAATAAGAGAGATAAAAATAATATACGAAAAAAATATATTGATCTACTCGGCTTATTTTTAAAACTTAAAGTCATATAAAAAAATCCAATTTCATTCTAAATAAACTATCATTAATATGATCTAAAATCAGGTAAAATTTTTTGTAACCATTCAGCTTGCAGCTGACTGTTCTCGTACAAAATCTGGCATTTGTCGATTAAATAGCAACTCCAAAGCCTCTGTAGCAGACACACCATTTTTAGCACAAGTTGAAAGGTAAGACCTAACTTTACAAAAATTGACAGCTCCATCCATGGTACGAAAACAACCAGATATTTTTTGTTGTACCTTAAACATACGAATATCACGTTCGCCTTGATTATTTGTAAATGGAACTAGCGATTCAACCATAAAACGCAAGACATTATCTTCATGCTCTTGCAATCTTTCCAACAAGTTTCGAGATTTGCTTTGCTTTACTGTTATCTTTCCAGTATCTTTCGAAATTGCTGCTGGACATTCCTTGTTACCTTTTTTTAAAATACTCTGGTATTTTGCTCTGCGTAACTCTTTTTTCTTCTTCGATAGCTTAT
The DNA here is from genome assembly GCA_947475765.1 of Legionellales bacterium. Taxonomy (GTDB): domain Bacteria; phylum Pseudomonadota; class Gammaproteobacteria; order Berkiellales; family Berkiellaceae; genus CADEEZ01. The sequence continues at coordinate 18,238 of CANJMM010000027.1, forward strand.
TTTTTCTAGTTGCATTTACTTCTTCGTTGAGATTAAGTAAAAAATTATGCATCTTCTTCGCCCACTTCTGGCCATTCTCTTCATATGCAAATGTTAATTCTCTTAAGTGGTGGGCGTTGCATAATTGATGGTCACAGCCATAATTGAAATATGTTTTCCAGTGATCATGGCATAGTGTGCCATTAAATACTGGTAGAATCCCGATATCATCCATAGCTTCTTGACCACGTTTAGTATGTGGTGCTATCCATGTCCAAGTTTCATTAGAACAATTGTGTAACCAAATTCTTTTACCATCTAAATTGGCGCCAGTTTCATCCGCATGTGAAACTATCGCATTTGCCAGTGCCTGCTTTACAGTAGGTTCAAATAATTCTTCGACAATAGCTGCAGCCTCAGCATTAAAGTTGCAGATACTTCCAGTGCTAATAGGAATCGAATATTCGTTATTAAATTGTTCTTGTAATCTTTCATATGGGATCAATTGGTGTATAGATAAATAAACACTATGCGCTTTAACTGAGGCTCCATACTGTATTGGTCTAGTGATATTTTCAGGAAATTTGGCAGTATATTGAATGCCATTTTTAGAGACTACATTTTCTGCACGGTACTCAGTAATCTGCCTCGAGATTTTAATATCAACAACTTGCCGTGCTGTATACCCATCAGCTTGATAGTTTCCATTAGCTGGTAAAGTTCTTCTATCAATTGCTAAATTGATGACTTCGTCTGGATCTGCTACTGGTGTTAATGTTAATCCAACATGACCCTTCTGGCCACCTTTAGATCTGCCAGATTTTTTACGCTTTTTCTTTTCCCTATTTTGATCTTGTGATGGTGGTTTGCTGCTGTTCTTGCTATTAAGATGCAACCTGCCAATTAAGATACTAATCAAAGTAATTAGTAGGGTCATAGCAACTCTAGTAGCGGAAGAAATGTGCTTATCTTTAGCTAGAGCTGCCTTTGCTTCATCAATTGCCTCTGCAACACTTACATTGTCTATCTTCATAATACTTGCGTTATCCATAAACTAACCAAACAAGTATACCACAAGTTTTTTGTGTAATTTTAGGCTCATCTAACGCCTTGCAAGCAATGTTTTTTTGCAAGTGCCACAAGGTGGCATCATGTGCCGATAACAGATCTCCATATGCTTTCGAAGTGGATTTACGGCTGCATTTTTATGTTACTTAAAAAGTAAGTAAGAAATTATTTTTTCGTGTAAAAACCTTGTCAAGCTTTTTTTTCATTATTTGTGAATTATTTTCCAGAATATGCTGAATGGTTACAATTTTTTAAAACAGTCCCCAGTGTGACTAAATTTTTGATATTGAATTGGCTATTTTTTCAAACAAAAATTATAACTTATTTCAGTAGGTTGACCTAATTCACAAAGAACAGCCCTTGCATATAAGCCATAGATAGTATACATTGAAAAATTAATTATTTCATTTTTTAATAAAAAATAACATCGGATTAAAATGACACTAAACTGCTACAACCTTATGATATGCTAACTACAGAGCTCTCATGAAAAACAAAAATTCATTATTTTTTTATAAAAAACTATTCGAATCTACTCCTTACGATAATATCCCAATCGTGTCAAATTTAAAAAAAGATATATTTTATCTTCCAAGAATTGTTTATAAAAAAAAAATAACTACCATTTTCGTTATTTATTCATTAATACGTTGTCTTTTTTTAAAAAAAAATAAATTTTTATTTTTTAATCACAGCGCTCGATTTATCAAAAAAACTGACTTGTCTAAAATTCCACTGTACTTAAATGAACAAGTTTTTGATCCCCAGCATTTCTATTATATTGATGATAATCAAGAAAAAATAAACACCTACATTGGACCAAGTTCCATTTTAAACTCTGCAAAAATAAATGAGTTTGTTTCCTTGGCAATAATTCCATTTCGAATGCTAAACAAAATTAAAAAATCTAACATTGATTCAAAAGACATTTTTTATAGTTACAATGTAAAATTATGGATACTCATATTTAAAATCCTTCAACCCAAAAAAATATTAATGGTTGTCTGGTATGGAAAACCATGGATTATTGAAGCTGCAAAAATTTTATCTATAAAAGTTATTGATTTACAACATGGTATCTTATACAAAGAACATAAATTTTATAATTTAAATAATTTTGAGGATAAAGCTTTATTAAAGAAAATAATTCCCGATCAATGTTGGGTCTACGGAGAATATTGGAAAAAACAACTAATTAATGCAGGCTGGGAAGAAAAAAACTTACAAATACTTGGTTATTATCTTAACCTGCCTCAAGATTCAAAAAAATACAATAACGCACGCCCCTACATACTTTATACTACCTCATGCTCTCAAAACAAACAGGAGATATTAATTCATATTAATTCTATTTTATCTCAAGTGAAAAATCGAAATATGACAATAATCATAGCTCCCCATCCACAGGAAAATCCAGATGACTACCAAGGCATACTATCTGACTTAGTCAGTCTTTCAAGTAAAGATAGCTATAACTTATTAAAAAATTGCTATGTTCATATAAGTACATTTTCAACTTTACTATGGGAAGGATTATATTTTAAAAAAAGCACTTACATTTTATCCTATGAAATCCATTCCAAATCATTCGACATACTTATCGACTTAGTTGAAAAAGGATTAGCACGAAGTCTTTCATCTGGCCAATTTCCAGAAAAATTTCATTTTCCCAATAATTCAAATACTCTTGAATACTTCTCAAGTGTAACTAAAAAATCAATCTCTTCAATATAAAATCATACCGTTTAAAAACTATATTATATATTACTTATGTCATTCCGAGTCGAATTCTACTCTCTCTCCTTTCCTATAAACTTTATGTGTTTTACTACCTAAAATTTTATCAAAATATTTAGGAGCCAAGCCAAATCCAGGTCTAATAACACGAATATTCTTCTTCGTTAAAATTTCACCAGGATATATATCTTCGACTGCATATATACTTCTTCGAAAGACCTTACTTTCTATTTCAGATTTAGCTCTTGAATAATTCACTTTACCAAGACTTAACCATGCATCATAAGTGGCATCACATAACTCTTTAAATTCATGGGGCTCAAGTGAAAAGGCGGAGTCTACTCCACCCTCTGAACGTGATAATGTTATATGTTTTTCGATTACTTCTGCACCTAATGCAACTGCTGCCACTGAAACTACTGTACCAAGAGTATGATCAGATAACCCAATGGACACATCTGGAAAACGTTTTTTTATATCTACCATTGTGAATAAGTTACAATCCTGTGTTACAGCAGGATAACTACTGACACAGTGTAATAAAGTTAAATTATCACATCCATTGTTTCTTGCCGTTTCTACTGCATCCGTAATCTCTTCAAGATTAGCCATCCCCGTAGATATTATCATTGGTTTTTTAGCTTGAGCCACGTATTTGATAAGTGGTAAATCAACTATTTCAAATGAAGCTATTTTATATTTATGCACTCCAAGATTTTCAAGAAAATCAACGGCTGACTCATCAAAAGGAGTTGAAAATATTTCTATCTCTAATTCTTTGGCTTTTTTAAATAACTCAGAGTGCCACTCCCAAGGTGTATGCGCTTCTTTATATAATTCATATAAATTATAGCCCATCCATGGACCTTTCTTAATTAGAAAATCATCCTCTTTCGAATCTATAGTCATAGTATCAGCTGTATATGTTTGGAGCTTAACTGAGCTTGCTCCCGCATTTTTAGCAGCTTCAATTAATTGAAATGCTCTATTGATGTCACCATTATGATTTCCTGATAGCTCTGCAATTACATAAGGTTTACAATTCATTATTGAGACTCCTAATTAACATAAAAGCTTCTGCATAAGCCACATTTATAATAGAACCTCTTTGTTGATTCAATCCTCTTAAATTTCCATAAGATCGAGGATAAGGAAACTCCTTTAACTCAGAAGCGTAACACTCAATATATTTCATTTTTTCATCTATATCATTCGTAATATCAACAAAATAATTAGGATTAAAATTTCCTGCTCCAATTATAGCCCATTCAGTACTTGAGGGAACTTCAAAACACAAGATAGTCTTTACAAATGTGTTACTACCTGGCCTAGAAGCAGTCATTACAGCTCGATGATTCATACAATGATCAATATTTAAGTCATTATAAAAATGAGTCAATACAATATCAGGCTTTACCCGCGCCAGAAAGCATTCAATTTTTCTTGTAATTTCAAGCATGCTAATAGTGTCTAATTGATTATCTGGAAAATCCAATACATTACAATCTTTTATTTCTAAAAAATTAATGGCGTTTTCTAAACTTTTTTTCTTTTTTTTAATTCATTTTCAGTTGTAGTTGTTCGAGAAGATACGCCGTCAGTCATAAATAAGTAACTAATGCTATCCCCTTTTCTCTTACTTTGAAGTAGTGTTCCACTACAACCAAATGCCTCATCATCAGGATGAGCGGCTATGACAGCTATTTTTTTCATTTTTGAGTGTCTCTTGTTATTTTTACATTAGCATAAACATCTTGATCCTGAATTCTTGCATTTGAAAATGTCAATATAAAATCACCGTGTTTAACAAATATTTTCGGGTAATTATCTGCGTCTAACATGCGAATATGGTTATATATATATTCAGTTGACCCTGATTTTGGCAATTCATTATCTTTTCTTCTTTGAAAAACAACAATATCGCCTACCTGTTCTTTTGGCATAAGATTTTCTGTAATGATTTGCAAAATCATTTCTGAAATAATTTTATATGATCTCTGAAAAATCTCTTGCGCTCTACCTATTAATGAGCATTCTGATTTAAAGTATATTGGTCCTGCATCGAGTTCTTTTACCATTTTAATGGCGGAAATTTTTGTAGTTTGATGCCCCCTTATGATCATATTTTGAATGGGATGATCTTACCCCAATAAAACGGACACGCCACTAAGCAACTTTTTGCGCTTCAAAATCCTCTGGGCTTAAATACCCAATCGTTGAATGAAGACGATAACGATTATAATACACTTCAATATAATCAAACACCTGCTCTTTTGCCTCTGCTC
>CANJMM010000028.1 GCA_947475765.1 Legionellales bacterium
CCCCACGTTTCGTCAGCTTCGCGTAGAGCGCTCAGCCGACTGCACATGGGGCTATTGAAGGTTGCAGCTACCGCCGCAAAGAGTTAGCTACTTAGTCTTTGGTGGCTTTTTTAGGCCGGGAATTGCTGGTAAAATTAGTGATTTTGTGCAGGCTAAGCACGCATGCGTTGGGTGTTAGCATAAGCGCTTTTTAAGATCTTCAGTAATGCCAACATAAATATTGCCATTTGATAATTCTAGAAAATAAACATAATGCATAACTGATACAGTCTCACTACGCTAAAGCTTCGTGAGACACTCCTAGTTCTACCTCACTTCTGGCGTGCCGCCCGAAGTTCGAAGAACGTAGGGTGGCGGAGAGGGAGGGATTCGAACCCTCGGTACGCTCAACACGTACACACACTTTCCAGGCGTGCTCATTAAGCCGCTCTGACACCTCTCCGTAAGGGCAAAGATTATATCAAATATTCACCAAAAGAGTAAAATATAATTAAAATTAGTTGGCTAAATTATTATTGCTTTAAGCCTATGCCTCTTTTTAATAATTGAGATGCCCATACTAATGCGGCTGTATTAAGCCCCAGTAAAACTAATATGGCGTGAAAAGCAGAAACATCTGCGGTATTTAACATCGCATATCGGAAGCCATTGACCATATAAAAAATAGGATTAAAAAAAGACAGCCCTTGCCAAAAAGGAGGCAAAGCCTTAATAGAATAAAAAACTCCGCCTAAATAAGATAAAGGCGTTAACACAAAAGTAGGAATAAAATTAATATCATCAAATTTTTGAGCAAAAATAGCATTAATCAAACCGGCTAAAGCAAATAAGATTGCCGTTAAAAAAACCATACACACAGCATAAATAGGATGATAAACATGAAAATCAGTAAAAATAAAACTCACCAATAATACTATTAAGGCAACCAACACCCCTCTTAATACCCCTCCTGTAATATATCCCCAAAGTAACACCCAATGTGACATAGGGGACACTAACATTTCCTCAATGCTTCTTAAAAATTTTGCCTGAAAAAAACTTGCCACCACATTGCCATAGCTATTGGTAATAATGGCCATCATAATCAACCCTGGGGTAATAAACTTGACAAAACTTACCCCTTCAAATTGTCCTATTTTTGGCCCAATAATGGCCCCAAATATCAAAAAATAAAGCGTCATAGAAATAGGAGAAGGCAGCAAAGTTTGAGACCAGATACGCGTAAAGCGCATAATTTCTCTATGCGTAATCGTTTTGTAGGCAATCCAATTTTCTTTTGTCATACCCTATTACTCTGTTTTCCTATGGGTTTTTCACTAATTTTAAAAATAATTCTTCTAGTCTATTGCTTTTGTTTCTTAAACTGCTCACTTCTACACCCAGTGATTTCAACCTAATAAACACCTCTCCCAGCGCTTGATTGGCCAAACAGTTTACTTCAAGCATATGGCTATCTATGACTTTTGTCTCAAAATGAGGAATGACAAAATCAAAAGGCACGGGTGTTTTTAAATCCAAAATATAAGTTTGATTAGGAAGGGTCGCAATCAGTTCTTTTACCGAAGTATTTTTAATAATTTGCCCTGAATTAATAATGGCTACTTGCTGACACAAATTTTCAGCTTCTTCTAAATAATGGGTGGTTAAAATAATAGTCGTGCCTTGTTGATTGATTTCTTTTAAAAAATCCCATGTAAAGCGACGCGCTTCTATGTCTACTCCTGCGGTGGGTTCGTCTAAAATCAATAATTTAGGATAATGCACTAAGCCTCTGGCTATCATCAAGCGGCGCTTCATACCACCAGACAAAAAACGTGCGGGAGAATCTGCTTTATGCCATAACTCTAATTTTTTAAGAAAGAATATGGCATTTTGTTTAGCTTGCTTATAAGGTACGCCATAAAAGCCAGCTTGATTAATTAAAATATTAATCACTTTTTCAAAGCCATTGAAATTAAATTCTTGTGGCACCAGCCCCAAATTGCGTTTGGCTTTTTCAGGGTTTTTATCCAGATCTTCGCCTAATATTAACACTTGGCCACTGGTTTTTATGAGCAAAGAACATACAATACCGATGGCGGTGGATTTACCGGCACCATTTGGCCCTAATAAGCCAAAAAAATCGCCCTGCTTAACCGATAGGTTAATGCCTTTTAAAGCTTCTATGCCTTTTGGGTATACTTTTTTAAGATTCGTGATTTCTAATGCGTGGATAGTCATATTTAGTTAACAACATATTTTAAGCTATATTAATATTATTATGTTATCACCATCAGATAAATTTAAACACCTAAGCTCCATTCTAGAAAGTGGTTTCTTACTTTTTCGTGAGAAATGGCTTTTGTGTCTTTTCTTCAGTTTTTCTGGTATAGCTTGCCTAGCTTTGCCTTTGGTACTTAAAACTGAATTTTATTTTCCCTCAACTGTTAATTTTGGGCTCTCACTTATTGCTATTTTATGCGCTCAAATTTTTTTTGGGGGATTACTTTTTTTTCTCTATGCTCATCATAAGCATCTCTCTTGTTCTGTAAAAAAAGCCTTAAGTATTGGTATCAAAAAACTGCCTATCTTTATAATAACTGTTTTTATATATAGCTTAATGATTTTTATTGGGACCATTGCTTTTGTGTTACCCGGTCTATTTTTAAGCATCACCTGTGTCTTTGGATTAATCTTGCCTTATACGGATAATTACGATCCTATTTTGGCGCTCACTACTAGCTTTAAATGGAGCAAGCCACATTTTTTTTCCATATCGCTTATTTTATGGGTGATTGGGTTATTTGTTTTATTAAGCAATTTATTAGGGCTCAGTTTAGGCTATTTATTATTTATTGGCTTTCAGCTTAATCCTGCTCAATTGTTTTTCAGTAATTTGACGTTAATTGCCATTATAAATGCTTTAGTGATCCCAATTGCTTATGCCATTATGATTCATTTATTGAGTCACTTGAAGAATCAAGAATTAAGAATTAAGAATTAAGAATTAAGAAATAAGAAATAAGAATTAAGAAATAAAAAAGACAAAATAATCTGCAATAAACTCAGAAAAACTGAGAAAAAACAGACTATTTTGTCTAAAAAGGCATTTTATGCTAAATAACTAAACTACTTAAATGTCTACTTAGCTTCATGAGCTTCATGAGCTTCCTGCTTATTGTCAGACTCATGATGATCTTTGTCATGATGCGCTTTTTTATGATGCTCTTTTTTATGCATGGCTTTTTTATGCATGGCTTTTTTATGTTCTTTTTTGACTTCATGCTTAGCATCTGGTGCAGCTGTGGCATGTTCCTCTTCAGCAAAAGCTGGCACACTGAACAATAAACTACCTGAAATAAAAATAGCCACCAATGATAATGATTTCATAATCCGCTCCTAAAATAAAATATGATCAAAAAAATAACCTGTAGTAGACACATTTAATTATATGCTATAAATAATACTAATGCGAATGACTTTGTCAGAGTATTTAAACACAAATTAAGCGGGATCATCATGTTAAGATTTTTAGCAAAATTTTCTAATTTATTTACCGGTATTTTTAGCTGGTTTGAACCTATCGCTTTTTTTTGCATTAGAGCCTGGTTATTTAAAATATTTTTTAGCTCTGGCTGGCAAAAATACACTGCCTGGGAAAGCACAAAAGTATTATTTGAAACGGAATATAAAGTACCCTATTTAAAACCGCTTACAGCAGCCTTATTAGGAACAGGGGCTGAAATACTTTTAGCTGTTTTTTTATTACTAGGATTAGGCGCAAGATTACCCGCTTTAGGCTTATTTATGTTAAATCTGATTGCGGTTATGTCTTATGGCGATTTTTTATTCAAACCAGAAAATCTTTGCGCGCTAAAAGATCACCTGAGCTGGGGTTTTATGATTTTAGTGATATTAGTAAGTGGCCATAGCAAGATCTCTATTGACCACTTATTTAACAGACTATTTTCTCTTTATAAATATTAATATTAATATTTATAAAATTATTGGGGCTTTTCTAAAGCCCACATCAGTTGACCTAAAAATCGTGTCGCTTCTCCTCCGGTAACCGCACGATGATCAAAAGTTAAAGATAAAGGCATGACTTGATGTACTTTAGGTTGGCTATTTATATTTAACTTTAATGTTTCGCGAATTTTACCCACGGCCAATATTGCCACAATAGGCGGCACCACAATGGGACTAGCATAACGACCCGCGAATTTACCAAAATTAGATAACATAATCGTTGCACCACTCATTTCTTGTGGTGTAATGGTTCGTGCTTGAACTTTCACTTTAAAGCTTTCTAGATCTTGTCTAAACTGCTCTGAATTTTTTTCATGTGCCTGTTTAATAACCGGTACAAATAAGCCCTCTTGTGTATCCATGGCTACCCCAATATGCACTTCTGTGAATACCCGACGGGCCACTTGCTTATCGCTATACCAAGCATTTAAAGCCGGCTCTTGTTGACAAGCATAACACAAGGCTAATAATAATCTGGCTGTATAATCTTTTTTGACCCAATCGGTGATATCTACGTCATCAAAAATGGTAACGGGCACCACTTCAGCATGCGATTTTTGCATGCTTAACACCATTTGACGACGAACGCCTCTTAAAGGCTCAAAATCAGGTTGGGTTAATTCTGTCGACCGTTCAATATCTTGAATCGTGATCGTCTGATTCGGGCCTGTTGCAGTCACTCGACTTAAGTCTACCCCTAATTTTTTAGCCAATGCTCTTATAGCGGGTGTGGCTTTATAATTTACCCTTGTTTCCAAAGCTGAATGTACATGGCTTGAATGAGGCTGAATGATCTCATTGCCTATTTCAACCGTTCCGACTACTGTTCCAGTGTCAGCAACAAGATTATCCCCCAATAATTCAAAATCCACCAAAGGCTTTCCTGTTGCAATCATATCGCCTTTTTTACCATAAAGACGGAGTATCTTTCCCCTATAAGGCGAAGGAACTTCTACGACGGCTTTGGCAGTTTCTACCGATACTAATAACTGATCTATTTTTACGACATCGCCTACTTGTACATGCCATTCATTAATTTCGGCTTCTGCTAAGCCTTCTGCTAAATCAGGCAATAAAAAAGTTTTCATGCATACTCCATTATTTCTCTAATGGTTTTAATAATTCTATTTTCAGTGGGAATAAACTCATGTTCTAATCGATATAAAGGCATAATCGTATCATATCCTGTCACGCGTTTAATAGGTGCTAACAAAGAAGTTAAGGCATACTCTGCAACTTGCGCGGCAATTTCAGCCCCAACACCCCCTGTTCGGCATGCCTCATGAATAATCACCAGCCTGCCTGTTTTTTCTACCGACTCAATAATTGTATTGATATCTAATGGTTTAATCGTCGCCACATCTATTACCTCACACTCTATGCCTTCTTGAGATAAAGTATTTGCCGCAGCCAAGGTTTCATACAACATGGCGCCCCAGCTCACTAAAGTCACCTGCTCCCCTTGCCGTACTTTAAAACAGGTATCTAAAGGCAAAGCAATACCGGTATCAGGAACGTCTTCTTTAATTTTCCGATACATTCTTTCGGGTTCTAAAAAAATAACCGGATCTGGGTCTCGAATCGCTGCTAATAATAAGCCATAAGCTTTTGCAGGCGTCGAAGGAATAACCACTCTAAGTCCAGGAATATGAGCAAATAAGCTTTCCATACTTTCAGAATGATGTTCTGGGGCACGAATGCCGCCACCAGAAGGCGTACGAATCACCATAGGGCATGTAATTCGACCCTGAGTACGATTACGTAAGCGTGTGGCGTGACTTAACAGTTGATCCATAGCCGCATAAATAAAACCCATAAACTGAATTTCTGCGACGGGTTTTAAGCCTTGTGCTGACATGCCTACACATAATCCGGCTATCATGTTTTCTGCCAGCGGCGTATCCAGCACTCTTTCGTTTCCATATTTTGTTTGCAAGCCTTGAGTTGCTCTAAAAACTCCGCCATTTTTACCCACATCTTCACCAAAAACAATGACGTCTTTATCATGGGCTAATTCATAATCCAGGGCTTGAGTCACTGCTTCTATTAAGCTTAATATGGCCATGATTAAGCTCCTTCACATGGTTGATTTTTATTTGCTTTAATTTCGTTAATTTGATCTTGATAAATAGCAGGCAAGTTATCATACAAATGATCAAACATGGTTTCAGGTTCTCTAGGTAATACTTTTAAATACTGTTCAGCAGCTAAATGGACTTCTTCTTGCATGCTTTTATATAAATTTTTTTCTTTTTCTTCATTCCAATACCCTGAATTATGCAGATAAGCTCGCAGCCTTAAAATAGGATCTTTGTCTTTTTGCGCCGCCACTTCTTCTTGAGGCTGATAACGAGAGGCATCATCTGCTGTGGTATGATCGCACATTCTATAAGTAATGGCCTCTATGACACTTGGGCCCTTTAATTTTCTGGCTTTTTCTACTGCTTGAGACACCATTTCTCTGACAGCAATCACATCATTCCCGTCAATTTGAACGCCCTGAATACCGGCTGCAATGGCTTTTTGTGCATAGGTTTGACAATGCGTTTGATCTTTACTGGGAACAGAAATGGCCCACTGATTATTATTAATCACAAAAACAATGGGCAAATTCCAAGCACCCGCTATATTCATGGCTTCATAAAAATCGCCTCTTGAGGTTCCACCCTCGCCTATTGTCGTGACACAAACTCTAGGTTGTTTGCGCAATTTAAAGGCAGTGGCCACACCCGTTGCATATAACGTCTGAGAAGCAATGGGCACACAAATGGGAAAATCTTGTTTGGCCGTTATATGTTGAAAATTACTCCCTTGCTCATCCCCACCCCAGTACAATAAAACTTCTTTCATGGTCACGCCACGCCAAAATTGTGCCCCATGTTCTCTATAATATGGACAAAGAACGTCCTCTGGTCGCATGGCTGCCCCCATACCAACAGAGATGGCCTCTTGACCCGTCGCAGCAGGAAAAGTGCTCAGTAAACCGGTACGTTGTAAGGCAATTGCTTTTTTATCAAAATGTCTCACTCTTACCATCATGGTATACAAGGCAATCAGATGTGGAATGTCTTTGATAGCAAACTCAGGTAAAGGTTGTTCCACTTGGCCCTGTTCATTTAAAAAACGCGTATATAAAACCTCAAAAGTTGCTTGACTATTCCAAGTAGCATTCATCTTTTTTCCTTTCATTTCATAAAAATAAAATTAAAATTAAAAATATAATATACTGGAGTTTATCAGGCTCAAAGGTGATACGCTAATCTCTTAACAGGATAAATATGAATCCCTTATTTTCAGAAGAAGATAATTTAGTCAAAGACTTAGCCCAAAAAATAGCCTCTCAGGTGCTTAAACCTAATCAAGCTGACTGGGCAAAAGAAAATCATTTTCCTGAAGCGGCTTTAAATGCTTTTGCCCAATCGGGTCTGATGGGCATGTTAATTCCAGAGCAATATCAAGGCTCAAATATCAGTTATATGGCCTATGTCTTGGCCCTAATAGAAATTGCCAAAGGTGACGGAGGATGTTCTACCGTACTCAGCGTCCATAATTCAGTTGGTAGTCTGCCCATATTAGAATTTGGTACCCCTGAACAAAAAAGCACTTTTTTACCGGATTTGGCAAGCGGAAAAAAACTCGCGTGTTTTTGCTTAACAGAACCCCAAGCAGGCTCAGATGCCAGCCAAATTCAAACCTCTGCAGTTAAAACAAAAAGAGGCTATGTCTTAAATGGCGTAAAACAATTTATAACCGTTGGACATCAAGCCCAACTTGCTATTGTGATTGCAAACTCACAACCTTTTCCAGATTTACCCCCAAACAAAAATCTTACCGCCTTTATTATCCAAACCGATAACCCCGGATTTAAACTAGGTCGACTAGAACATAAAATGGGCCAGTCTACTGCGCCCATTAGCCAAATTATATTCGAGCACTGTGAAGTTTTAGATAGCAATAGACTGGGTTTAGAAGGCGAAGGCTATAAAATTGCGCTCAGTCAATTAGAATCGGGCAGAATAGGCATTGCGGCCCAAGCTATAGGCATGGCAGAAGCCGCTTTAGAACACAGTATTTTATACACCCAACAACGTCAAAGCTTTGGAAAGTATTTATATGAACACCAAGCCATTGCTTTTAAATTAGCCGAAATGAGCACAAAACTAGAGGCCGCCAGGCAATTATTATTTTACGCGGCTAAATTAAAACAATTAAAGCTCCCTGCCTTAAAAGCCGCCGCCCAAGCAAAACTATTTGCCACAGAACAAGCTGAAAAAATTGTTTCTGAGGCCTTACAACTTTTTGGGGGATATGGCTATTTAAAAGATTTTCCCATAGAGCAAATTTATCGCGACATTCGAGCCACCACACTTTATGAAGGCACCAGCGAAATTCAAAAAATGATCATTGCCCGAGAATTATTTAAATCTTAATCTTAAATCCAACCTTTTCGTCTAAAAATCACCCAAGGGAAATACGCAGATAAAGTCATCACGCCCAAAAGAATGGGGTAGCCAAAATAAAAACTTAACTCTGGCATATACTTAAAATTCATGCCATAAATACTCGCAATCAAGGTTGGCGGCATAAACACCATGGCTAATACGGTAAAAATTTTAACAATGCCCATTTGTTCAATATTAATTAAGCCCAAAGTCGAGTCTAATTGAAAAACGACTTTTTGATTTAAATAATCTGCTTGTTTTAACAAAGAAAAAATATCGCGTTTAAGTGCTTTAAAATCTACTAGATTCGGCAAGATACTTTGTTCAAGATAATTAATTAACATATCTAAACTAGATAAACTTTGGTAAGTCATCGAAATTAAACTTTCTAATGTATTAATTTCCAGTAGTGTTTCATTTAATCGATTTTCACGTATTTTTAAAGTGCTGTTTCTAAATCCACCTGATAAGGCTATAGCCAAATTATTGGTACGTTCCCCAACCGTTTCTAATATGTCTGCATTATGGCCAATAAAAAACTGTAGTAATATTTTTACTAAATCATAATGTGTTTTCAACTGGAATGATTTTAGCGTTAGTTGCTCTAAAAATAATTTAACAGGATGCGCCTCGCTGTATCTCACCGTGATCATTTTATTTTTAGTTAAAATAATATTCATCGCATGACTTTCAGGTTGAGGATAAGCTACCGTAACCAAATGGAGCGTTAAAAAAATACAGTCTTTTTCTTGATAAAATTGATGAGAAAATTCTATTTCGTGCAATTCATGACGATCGGGCAAAACAATATTTTCTTGAGTCTGAATAAAAGCACGCTCTAATTCAGTAGGATGGAGTATTTCTATCCAAATAGCCGTGTGATCATAGCTGCTAGATTTCTGGCTTATAATCTGCCGATCTATTAATAATGAATGCGTGATAAAATTCATCATGGCATTCTAAGCGCCCCATCTAATCGAATGGTACAGCCATTTAAATAGCGATTACGAATAATTTCGAGCACCAAGCTGCTATATTCTTTAGGATTGGCCAATCTTTTAGGAAAAGGGATTTGTGAAACTAAACTCGCCTGAACCTGTTCTGGCATACTTGAGATCATGGCCGTATCGACTAGACCTGGTGCAATGGTCACGACCCGAATGCCAAATGGGGCCAATTCTCTGGCTGCAGGTAAAGTCATACCCACTACCCCCGCTTTTGAAGCGCTATAAGCTACTTGACCAATTTGGCCTTCGAATGCCGCAACTGAAGCGGTTTGAATAAAAACGCCCCTTTCGCCATCTTGATCGGGAGCAATTTGCATCATGCTGTTAACACACAGGCGCATCAAATTAAAAGTCCCTATTAAATTAACCTGAATTACTTTATTAAATAATGCTAACTCATGAGGGCCATTTTTACTGATAATTTTTTTAGCCGGTGCAATGCCTGCACAAGCAATACCGACTTGTATTGCTTGACCAAAATCTTGTGTTATCTTATCAATAGTCTGAGATAAAGGGGAATCTAAAGTAACATCACACTCATAGTTTTTAAGATTAGATAAATTACTTTTTTCACCTGATGCAATATCAATAACGGCCACT
This sequence comes from Legionellales bacterium, assembly GCA_947475765.1. Lineage (GTDB taxonomy): Bacteria > Pseudomonadota > Gammaproteobacteria > Berkiellales > Berkiellaceae > CADEEZ01. The sequence goes on from CANJMM010000028.1 coordinate 10,058, forward strand.
TGATAGCCTTCATTGGCTAGTGTGATAGCACACTGTCTACCTATCCCAGATGCCCCACCTGAAATCACCACTAAAGGATGATGTATGAATGCCATTCAAATTATCCTAATTCTCAATTCATGCTTTATTATATGACGCTTGAGATTTTTAGCAAACCAGAGTAAAGTTGGACTATGAGCATAGTCGGAAGTTAGTAGACAAGGAATAAGAATATGGCTAGAGCCTCTCACTACCTAAGCTTAAATTATAATCTTTCTGACACAATCTTAATGGTTCGTGAAACAGTGAGAAGCTTTGCTCAAAAAGAAATTGCCCCTATCGCGCATCAAATTGATGAAAGTAATCAATTTCCCCGTCACTTATTTCCTAAAATGGGTGCCTTGGGTTTATTAGGTATGACCGTAACCACAGAATATGGTGGGGCTGAATTAGGTTATTTTGCCCACGCCATTGCCATGGAAGAACTCTCCTGCGCTTCCGCCTCAGTAGGCTTAAGTTTTGGCGCACATTCTAATTTATGTGTGAACCAAATTTTTCTGAACGGCTCTACCGATCAAAAGAAAAAATACCTGCCCGCATTACTCTCTGGTGAGCATATTGGGGCCCTTGCCATGAGCGAAATGGGTGCAGGATCAGATGTGATGTCGATGTCTTTAGAGGCTAAAAAACATCAAGATGGCTATTTGCTCAATGGCACCAAAATGTGGATAACCAATGGACCAGAAGCCGATGTCTTAATCGTCTATGCACGCACCGATAAAAGCGGCCTATCTCCTTCTAAAGGCATCACGGCTTTTATTGTAGAAAAAAAATTTGATGGCTTTAAAACCGCACAAAAATTAGACAAATTAGGCATGCGTGGTTCTGACACCTGCGAATTGGTTTTTGAAAATTGTTGGGTCCCAGAAAAAAACATAGTTGGCCAGCTTGGGCAAGGCAGCAAAGTATTAATGAGTGGATTAAATTATGAACGGGTGATTTTAGCTGCTGGTCCAGTCGGAATCATGCAAGCTTGTCTCAATGCCGTTTTACCTTATGTTCATGAAAGAAAACAATTTGGCCAAGCTATAGGACATTTTCAGCTCATTCAAGCAAAAATAGCCGATATGTATACCCAATTAAATGCCGCACGTGCCTTACTCTATGCAACGGCCCAAGCTTGTGATACCAGCACCATCAGTAATAAAGACGCGGCTTCTGTGATTTTATTTTGTTCAGAACAAGCCACCCAAGCGGCTTTACAAGCCATTCAATGTTTAGGCGGCAATGGCTATATCAATGACTATCCTGTTGGTCGATTATTACGCGATGCAAAATTATATGAAATTGGTGCCGGTACTTCTGAAATCAGACGTTTAATTATCGGCCGTGCCCTATTTGAAGAGTCTGAATAAATAATATAAAAAATAAAATATAATATAATATTGGAATAAAGATATGCCATCTTTTAACTGCCCAATCCCCCATCCGGAAAGGGATCCCATTGTCATTGTCTCAAGCCAACGTACTGCCATAGGTCAGTTTCAGGGCCAATTTAGCAACTATACTGCACCTCAATTAGCTGCCGAGCTCATTAAGGCTATTTTATTACAAACGAAACTCTCCTCTGATCAAATTGATGAAATTATTCTAGGTTGTGTGTTAAGTGCGGGTATTGGCCAAGCGCCAGCAAGACAAGCAGCGTTATTTGCGGAATTATCACCTCAAACAGGCTGTACGACGATTAATAAAATGTGTGGGTCTGGTCTAAAAGCCATTATGCTTGCACACGATTTATTGCAAGCAGGGACGAATCATATCATGATAGCAGGCGGCATGGAGTCTATGACCCATGCACCCTATTTGCTTAAAAAAGCACGTTCTGGATTAAGAATGGGGCATACTACCTTACTGGATCATATGTTTTTAGATGGGCTAGAAGACGCTTATGAAAAAAATACCCTTATGGGGGTATTTGCAGATCGTTGTGCTCACCATTTTGGATTTTCACGTGAACAACAAGATGCTTTTGCCCTCGAATCTTTGTTTAGATCACAAAAAGCGACTAAACATAATTTATTCAAATCAGAAATCACGCCTATTCATAATATTGATAGTGACGAACTGCCTCTGAATGCTAAGCCTGATAAAATTCCTTTATTAAAACCTGCTTTTTCGCCAAATGGTACGGTCACAGCAGCCAATTCAAGTGGTATTTCAGATGGGGCGAGTATACAGCTTATGATGCCGGCCTCTCAAGCTAAAAAACTTGGCCTTAAGCCCCTTGCTCAAATTTTAGGCCACAGCACTTATTCTACGGCTCCCGCAGATTTCACCATTGCACCCATTGGGGCCATCGAGCTCTTATTAGAAAAATTAAAGCTAAAGACCAATCAAATAGATTTATATGAAATCAATGAAGCCTTTGCAGTTGTGACGCTAGCTGCCATACAAAAATTAAACTTAGATAATAAAAAAGTAAACATTCATGGAGGAGCATGTTCCATGGGGCATCCTATTGGTGCATCTGGCTCTCGCATTGTCACGACTTTATTGCATGCACTCAAAAGCTATGAACTCAAAACCGGCATTGCAAGCTTATGTATTGGTGGTGGCGAAGCCGTTGCAATGGCTTTTGAAGTATTATGACCTATTCAAGACTAGAAACGCATTTACAATTAGAGGCCCCAGAATCTAAAAAAAATTTACACTATTCTATGGAAAAAGTGCATGAACTACAAACGCTCATACGAGAAATAGAATTGGGCGGGGAATTAGGTGCCCAAAAAAATCATGTACGAAAAAATAAATTATTACCCAGAGATCGCATTCACTATTTATTAGATACGGGATCTGATTTTCTAGAGCTCTCTCCCTTTGCTGGATATCAGTTATATGCTGAGCATGTACCAGCAGGTGGCATTATTTGTGGCATTGGAAAAGTACAAGGTTGTTATTGTATGATAATTGCCAATGATGCCACCGTCAAAGGCGGAACATACTATCCTATTACCGTTAAAAAACACTTGAGAGCCCAAGTGATTGCTGAGCAAAATCATTTGCCTTGTATTTATCTAGTAGATTCTGGTGGGGCAAACTTGCCACATCAAGATGAAGTTTTTCCTGACAAAGAACATTTTGGGAGAATATTTTTTAACCAAGCCAATATGTCTGCTAAAAAAATATTTCAATTGGCCGTCGTCATGGGTTCTTGTACGGCAGGGGGTGCCTATGTGCCCGCTATGGCAGATGAATGCATTATGGTTAAAGAACAAGCAACCTTATTTTTAGCAGGCCCCCCTTTGGTTAAAGCTGCCACAGGAGAAGAAGTCTCTGCAGAAATACTGGGCGGAGCCTTAACTCATTGTCAAACTTCAGGTGTGGCCGATTATTTTGCAGAAAATGATCTTCATGGTTTATATCTTGCCAGACAGTCTATTGCCGCCTTATCTTTACAAAATAAAAATAAAAATAACCATTTTTTTAATAAAGTGGACATTACCCCGCCTATTTATGATCCAAAAGAACTTTATAGCTTAATTCCCATTGATCTAAAGCAAACGATTAATCCTTATGAAATTATCGCAAGAATAACTGATGGTTCTCAATTTCATGAGTTCAAAAGTTTATATGGCAAAACATTAGTCTGTGGCTTTGCGTACATTCATGGACATCCTGTTGGCATTATCGCCAATAATGGCATTTTATTTTCCGACTCTGCCAAAAAAGGAACTCATTTCATTGAGTTATGCTGCCAACGTAACACGCCTATTATTTTCTTACAAAATATCATGGGCTTCATGGTAGGGAAAAAAGCCGAAGCAGAAGGCATTGCAAAAGATGGGGCTAAAATGGTCATGGCCGTTGCTTGTGCCAAAGTTCCTAAGCTCACGGTTATTATCGGGGGAAGCTTTGGTGCAGGTAATTATGGCATGTGTGGCCGAGCTTATGATCCTAGATTTTTATGGATGTGGCCTAATGCCAGAATTTCAGTTATGGGCGGGGAGCAAGCTGCCAGCGTCTTAGTACAAGTTATTAAAGCAAAAAAAATAAAAAAAAATGAACCCTGGAATGAACAGTTAGAAGCAGAATTTACCCAAGAAATGATTCAGAAATATCAAAAACAAGCACACCCCTACTACGCTTCAGCGCGACTCTGGGATGATGGGATTATTGATCCCGCCCAAACACGCGAAGTGTTAGGAATAGCCTTATCTATTGTGTCTGGCGCACCCGTTGAAGCCACTCAATTTGGTACTTTTAGAATGTAGCCTGTAGGATCTCATCATGACAAAAGAATTGGTATTAGCCACTATCACCAAAAATCATTTTGGTATATTAACCCTGAACCGCCCTGATAAACATAATGCTTTCAACCAAAAAATGATTTCAGAGATCATTCAAAAATTAATTTTTTTCCAACAACATGATATTATCGCCCTAATTATTAATGCCAATGGCAAACATTTTAGTGCAGGAGCTGATTTAACCTGGATGGCTGAAATGGCCGAAAAAAAAATAGAAGATAATTTAGCAGATGCCTTAGACTTAGCCAAAATGCTTCATTTAATTCACCACTTTGAAAAGCCCACCATCGCCCTGGTGCAAGGATCTGCTTTTGGGGGAGGGGCTGGTATCGTGGCGGCTTGTGATATTGTTATAACCACTGAGTTTGCGCAATTTGGATTTACTGAAACCAAAATGGGTCTTATTCCTGCAACCATTAGTCCTTATGTGATTCATGCCATTGGCCCTAAATGGGCCAAATATTATTTTTTAACGGCGGCTTTATTTAGTGCAGCCACTGCGCTACAGATTGGATTATGCCATGAAATGGTTAGTTTAGATCAAATTTTAGATATCGATAGATTGTCCACGATACAACAGTTAATGAAAAATGGCCCTTTGGCCATGTCTCATGCCAAAAAATTAGTGCACGTTATCAGTGATAAAAAATTAACTGATTCGAGTTTAATGCCTATGACTGCTAATATGATAGCTCAAATTCGATCGAGCCAAGAAGGAAAAGAAGGCATTTCAGCCTTTCTTGAAAAAAGACAACCCAATTGGACGGTGAAAAAATAGATGAAAGCCATCAAAAAAATACTCATTGCCAACCGGGGTGAAATTGCTTGCCGTATTATTCAAACGGCAAAAAAATTAAATATTATCCCCATTGCTATTTATTCAGAAGCAGATAAAAATGCCCTTTTTGTAAAGTTGGCACAAGAAGCTTATTTAGTAGGCCCTGCACCTTCAAAAGAAAGCTACTTAAACACAAGGCGTATTATAGAAATTGCGAAGCTTGCCAAAGCAGATGCCATTCATCCTGGTTATGGTTTTTTATCTGAAAACCCTGATTTTGCTGATTTATGCAAAAGCCATAAAATTATTTTTATAGGGCCTTCTTCAGATGCCATTAGAAAAATGGGCATCAAGCACGAAGCTAAAAAAATAGTTCAAACTTATGGTGTTCCTACTATACCTGGTTATTTAGGCGAAAAACAAGACGATATTACTCTAAAAAAAGAAGCGATGTTAATTGGCCTCCCTGTTTTGCTTAAAGCATCTTATGGCGGAGGGGGGAAAGGCATGCGTATTGTTTATCAAGAATCGGATATAAAAGAAAGCATACGATCGGCTAAAACTGAAAGCCTGAAAAGCTTTGGTCATGATGATTTATTGATTGAAAAATATCTCCCTGAATCTCGCCACATAGAAGTTCAAATTTTTGGGGATACGCAAGGCAATTTTGTTCACTTATATGACAGAGATTGCTCTTTACAAAGACGTCATCAAAAAATAATAGAAGAAGCCCCTGCTCAAAATATTCCAAAGGAAACTAAAGAAGAATTATACCAAGCAGCGATTAATGCGGCACGTTCTGTAAAATATGTCGGTGCAGGAACCATTGAATTTTTAATGACCCCTGATCATCATTTTTATTTTATGGAAATGAATACCCGCCTTCAAGTAGAACATCCTGTAACAGAAATGATAACAGGTCTTGATTTAGTAGAATGGCAAATACGTGTGGCAGAAGGTAAAGCCTTACCCCTCACTCAAGCGCAAATCACCTGCCAAGGGGTCGCGATTGAAGCCAGAATTTATGCCGAAGATCCCAAACAACAATTTTTACCCACCACCGGTAAAATCAAACAAATTATCTGGCCCAGCAGCTCAGATAAAAATATTCGCGTTGATACGGGCTATGACACAGGAGATGCCGTACAAATTTATTACGATCCCTTATTGGCCAAAATAATTGTTCATGCTAAAGACCGACAGCTGGCCTATCATAAACTCAATCATGCGCTTACCCAAACTGCCTTTATAGGCTTAACCAATAATATTGAATTTTTACAAGATTTAACACAACATGCTGAAATAATAAAGCGCGATAATTGCTTGTCGACGAATTGGCTTACCGAAAATTTACCCAGTTTATTAACTATTCACCCGCCTGTGATGCCAGATGAACTATTCGTACTGGCTGGCCTATTTTATCATCAATACAAAAAAAACAGTCCTAGCGAGGCTTGTTCTGGCTTTCGCTTAAATCGACCCCTGCCTATTTTTGAGCTCATTCCTATTGCTTATGTTAACGCCAGCAAAAAAACACAAGATTGCTCTATCATAAAAATCTTTGATCTGGATGAAAATACTTTAGAAATCAGCATTCGTTCTGCCACAAGCATAGAAGAAAAAACCTGGCATATCTCTGGACTCATCAAAAAAAACCAGCTCATCTTTAAATTAGAAAAAATAGAAACAAGCGTCTATTTTTTATTTGACAAGCATGTTCTTTGTTTGCTTTGGAAGGGTAAGCTATATGAAATGCATTTACTCACTGAAAGCTATTATCATCATCACAGCAGGCAGTATGCTAGCCATTCAAGCGATCATGCAAATGGTTTACAGGCCCCTATGCCAGGAATGATTAGTCAAATTTGGGCAATGCCAAATCAGGTTATTCAAAAAGGAGATAAACTCCTTGCCATTGAAGCGATGAAAATGGAACATATTATTACGGCGCCTTATGCAGGAACCATAGAACAAATTTATTTTTCAGTAGGAGATCAAGTCGCTCAAGGTGCAGATCTCTTAGTTATTACACAATAAAACCATAAAATCATAAAACTACAAAAAAAAATACAAAATAAATGAAAGATAAAATTAAAATAGTCGAAGTAGGACCACGAGATGGCCTGCAAAATGAAAAAAAAATTGTCCCCACTGACGTTAAGTTATTATTCATTGATAAATTGATTGATGCCGGATTAAAAAACATCGAGGCCACTAGTTTTGTTTCCCCTAAATGGGTGCCACAACTTGCTGACAATGATTTAATTATGTCTGCCTTATTGGCAAATCCTACTTATGAACCTATTCAGTTTTCTGCTTTAGTGCCTAACCTTCAAGGCCTGACGCGGGCCATTCAGCATTCAACAAAACATATTGCTATTTTTACAGCTGCCTCTGAAACATTTAATCAAAAAAACATTCACTGTAGCATAAAAGAAAGTTTTGAGCGTTTTACTGAAATGCTGCCCTTAATTCAAGAAAAACAAATTCAGCTTAGGGGCTATGTTTCTTGCGCGCTAGGCTGTCCTTATGAAGGCAAAATAAACCCTAAAGCTGTTTTAGAGACAACCCAAAAATTATTTTCTTTAGGCTGCAAAGAAGTGTCGATTGGAGATACGATTGGTGTCGGCACCCCTAAACAAGCTTATGATTTATTTTCTTTATTAAAAAAAGAAGTGCCTGTTGAAAAATTAGCCCTACATTTTCATGATACCTATGGCCAAGCGCTGGCCAATATTTATGCGGTACTAGAATTAGGGGTGAGAACCATTGACAGTTCTACGGCTGGTTTAGGCGGATGCCCTTATGCTCAAGGTGCCTCAGGTAATGTGTCTACCGAAGACGTTATCTATTTATTAAATGGCTTAGGCTATGCTACGGGCGTAGATTTAGATAAATTAATAGACGCCGGATTATTTATCACGGATTATTTAGGCATTTTATCTCATTCAAAAGTTGCCCTAGCAAAACAAGGCAAGATAAAAAAGGCAAAACATGAATAAATTAAATAAATTAAATAAATTAAATAAATTAAATAAATTAAATAAATTAAATAAAGTCGTTCAAACTTATGAAGCGGCTTTAAGTGGCTTAGACAATAATATGGTTATCATGGTAGGAGGCTTTGGATTATGTGGCATCCCAGAGGGATTAATTCAACATGTTTATCATTCAGGCGTCAGTAATCTTAGGTGTATTTCCAATAATGCAGGCGTAGATGGCTTTGGACTAGGCCTTTTACTGGAAAAAAGACAAATACAAACCATGATAGCCTCTTATGTAGGCGAAAACAGCTTATTTGAAAAACTCTTACTTTCAGGCGAAATGCAGGTTATTTTAACCCCTCAAGGTACCTTAGCCGAAAAAATACGCGCAGGCGGCGCAGGCATTCCAGGATTTTATACCCGAACCGGTTTTGGCACCCCGGTTGCCGAGGGCAAAGAAATCAAATTATTTAAAAATAAAGAATATATACTAGAAGAAGCCCTGACGGCCGATTTTTCGTTAATTAAAGCCTGGAAAGCCGATACTTATGGCAATTTGATTTATCGTAAAACAGCCCAAAATTTTAACCCCATGATGGCCACTGCCGGAAAAATTACCGTAGCTGAAGTAGAAGAAATTGTGGCACCTGGCCAATTAGACCCTAATTTTATTCACACCCCTGGTATTTATGTGGACAGGGTAATATTAGGTCAATTTGAAAAAAGAATTGAACGAAAAATAACAAGAAAAAATTAAAAAATTAAAAAAATTAAAAAAATAAAGGCTAACTGACATGGCACTGACTCGAGAACAAATTGCAGCACGCATCGCCAAAGAAATTCAAGCCGGTGATTATGTCAACTTAGGCATTGGCATTCCTACTTTGGTGGCAAATTATATTCCTGCTTCTATGCCCGTTTTGTTTCAGTCTGAAAATGGCTTATTAGGCATGGGCCCCTACCCTATTGAAACAGCTGACTATTCTGAAGTGGATCCCGATTTAATTAATGCGGGCAAAGAAACTGTGACGGAGGCATTAGGTGCTTGTTATTTTTCTTCTGTCGATAGTTTTGCCATGATTCGAGGCGCGCATATTGACTTAACGGTTTTAGGGGCATTTGAAGTAGATCAATATGGCAATATCGCTTCTTGGATGGTGCCTGGTAAATTAGTAAAAGGCATGGGCGGCGCCATGGATTTGGTGGCAGGAGCCAAAAATATTATCGTGGCCATGAATCATGCCCATCCCAAAACAGGAGAATCTAAAATATTAAAAAAATGCACCTTGCCTTTGACGGGCGTCAGCTGTGTTAAAAAAATTGTCACTGACTTAGCTGTCTTAGAGATTCGAGATCATCAATTTTATTTATTAGAACGCGCCCCTGGTGTTTCAATAGAAAGCATTCAAAAATTAACCGAAGGCACTTTAATTATTCCAGCATATGTACCTGAAATTTTAATATAAAAAGCAAAAATTATTAAGTTTGTCAATTATATTAGTACCGTTTGTCGGCCCAAAGCTACCGTCTATCGGCTGGGGCGGTTATTTTCTGGCTTTTAAAATTAATTTTTCATAAACTGCGGTTCTGAATTTTTAATCACCGCTTGGAGAAAAAATAATGAGGACATTAACTAACACTGAAGTACAGTTTACTGCAGGTGCTAATGCCTGCGCTGTATTTACAGGCATAGTGCTCACGACTGCAGCCATTTCAAGTATTTTAGCAAGCATGGGGCCTAAATGTTATTGGGAACCTTATACTTATGAAATCAAAACCCCTGTTTATGATGCCTATGGTAATTTTGCTTATAATATTGTAGATACTTATGAAGATCACAGATGGACATGTCGTTAAAAAAATAAAAATAAAAATAAAAATAAAAATAAAAATAAAAATATAAAATATAAAATATAAAATATAAAAGGTATATTATTATGACGCCTATTCAAAAAGCCGCTTCATGGGGCTTAACCGCCGTATTTAGTGGTATATTTTTAGCCACTGCTCCGGCACTCTCCGTTGGTTTACTGCTTAAATATGGTGCCATCAGTGCCGCATTGGGCTTTCTTATCCCAGCCGTATCAAAAGTGATGGGCGATATTTTTCCAGATGTCCCTGCTGGCCCTAGGGTCTATCGTCCTCCAGCATATGGCCACGTTCTAGGCTACGGACCGCATGTACGAGTTGCAGCTCGTCGTCCAGGACGACATGTAGCGACTCACTTAGAACGAGCACCTGCGCGGCCGCCTTTTTTACCCAGTGCGCGGCCACCAGGAAGCAGACCAGCTTCAGGTCAGCGGGTTAGCAGTCGTATAGAAGCTCAAGCTTCTGCGCAGCCATCATCCGCATCAGCAGGTCCAAGGCTGGTTAGCAGACATTATGAATAAAATACTGTTCTAATAAAAAAAGAGGGTCATCTTTTCTTGACCCTCTTTTACTTTTTTACTTTCGTAAGAAGGCCAATCTTAAGTTAAAGTAATTAACTTTCAAACGCATCACTAAAATTGATAATCTCTGTAAAATAATTACTCTCGATAATGCTATCATTAACACCATTTACATGAATTAACACGGGACAAAACGACATGCCTCTTGGTGTTGAAAGGCGTGTTATTTTTTCTTTCATTTCGCTTATAATACCTTTTTTAATTTCATCTCTTAAAAATTTAATTTCGCAAACATAAAGCACGTTATTTCTTGTTTGAATCATGTAGTCTATTTGACAACCTTTCCTTCTTGTTGTTTGATTTTGAAAAAAAGGGTTTTCAGTCACAATGTCATCGGCTGATATCCGCAATTTTTCATGAATGAAATAACGGTTATTTAAAACAAGATTTTGAAATTGAAGCCCCATGATCGTTGTCCATCCTGGCAAAGATGATAGCGACTTTAATTGATAAATATTTTTTTCAATTTCTGGCAATCTATTTTCAATATATTTTAGGTAGAACCGTAAGTAATTATCTCTTAAACGATATTTGAATAATAAAGGTGCCATGATCCCAGCTTTTGGATCCCAGGTATTATCTCGGCTGATAAATCCTGATGCCACCAAATCATTTAAGTACTCACTAATTAACCCTGATTTCCCAATCGACAACTTTTCACAGATTTCACCATACTCTAAACTTCCTTGCACCAAACATTTTACTATTTTTTTGTATTTTTCACTTCTTTTAGCAAACAAGTCTGAAAAGATATGATTAAATTCATTTACAAGTACGCCTCCCCTTTTAAAACACAGATTTTTTATATTCTCTTCTGATGGAAGTTGAGTCTGTATCTCTTCAAGGTAGCGAGGAATTCCTCCAGTAATCGCAAGAATTTTAAATTTGTCATAAGCAGAAAATTGACTTCCACTACCTTTCCAAAAATGATTGCTATCACTTATAGGTAGCTCCTCTAAACTCAATGTATAAGAAACTCTTCCCATAAATCCTGTGCTGTTTAAAATATTTTTTTCTATCCAGGCAGTAGCTGATCCACAAATAACCAAAATTAACTTCGGATTTTTTTTCAAATATAAATCCCATGCATTTTTTAATTTTCCTAGGAAATCTGAATCTTTCGAGCCTATCCAAGAGATTTCATCTAATAAAATGATGATCCGGCCTTGTTGCGTTTGCTTAGCTAGGAGTAAGAAAAGTGCATTCCAGTCATCACCCTTTAAGCCAGGGATCCCTATAGCCAACCCTAGTTGACTAGCAAATTCATCTAGCTGTGATTGTTTAGTTGTTTTTTCTGTTGGTGGCAAGCCTGAAAAAGCATAAAACTTATGGTTTTTTCCAAATTCTTCAATTAGCCGGCTTTTACCAATTCGACGTCGTCCTTTGACCACGATTAGACTCGACGTTCTTTTTTTCGTCTGTTGTTTCAGTTCAGCGAGTTCAACTTTCCGACCAATAAAAGGTGCCATTGTCATTAATATAGCCCTACTAGTAATTTGTATATGTATATTCTACGTAGTTTTTTATTATTCTTAAAGGCTACGTAAAATCTGCTTATGTATATTCTACGTAGCTTAAAAATGATGAACATCCCTTATAAAGAATTTGGTAAACTTTCTAATTAATAAAGCCAAAGTACATGCTCTTATACGTGATGTGAAACGGTCAGATCAAGTAAGAAGTTTTACAACTTAAATCAAAACCCATTCATTTATTTTTGCAGCGCAAATAAAATCATTTTCTGACAAGCCCCCTATAGCATGCGTTGAATAGTCAACAATACATTTTTGATAATGCACGCTTAAATCAGGATGATGGTTTTCTTGATGCGAAAGCCAAGCAACCAGATTTACAAAAGCAATGGTCTGATAATAATTTTTAAAATAAAATACCCGTGAAATACGATTGTGACTGGTGTTTCGGTAACTTTCAGGATAGTTGTCGCGTGAAGCAGAACAAATGTGTCCTACGTATTGCATAATAATGGGCATCAAAAAATAAAGCAATTATTATTTTATGCAGCTGCACTATTTGTACGTTTTTTATTCAAATATACTTCATCAACACGA
>CANJMM010000029.1 GCA_947475765.1 Legionellales bacterium
CATAATCGGGTGACACCATCTGCACATTGCTCAAAACGAAATAATTCACGGGTAAGATGAATACTCCCCTTATCAGACTTAGGTTTACGCTTAGGCTTGCCGCATTGACCCTTAATAAATTTTTGGTAAGTCTGATACCAATTGACCGCGCTATTACGTAAAATTTGGCTAGGGCACTCATACAACCAGGGGCTTAAAACTTTATCTTTAAATTGAGTGGTCGTTTGATCAAGAGGGGCATAAGTTGAATAATAAGCGATCTCATCACATTTTGCATTCCAAATAACACGAGCACATCCCATCCACTGACTTAATATTACTTTCTGATTTTCAGTTGGATTTGCTTTTAATCGAATGCCTTGCAGCATAAGGCCCCTTGTATTATTATTGAAATTAATCTAATAAAAAAGGGTAGCATCCCTTATACTAAAAAACAAGTAAAGCAATCTAAAGCCATATCAAAAAGAGGGCTCGCTTGACCCGCCTCTAAAGAAGCGGGATTGCGCGAGCCATTTGTTCAAAAAACTGTATTTGATCATATCACTAAAAATATCTTTTCCAGATAGACCGCTATACTCTAATCAAAGTATATGGCAATAGGTAACTTTTTATATATGATCTTATCTATTTTTAAAATTTCTTGGCTTGCCCTTGCATGGCTTGATTTAATTTTCTTGACTACGTTGCTTTATGCACTTAGTTTTTTACCTAATAAAAAAACTAAAATTTGGTATTCTCACTTGTTTCAATATTGGTGCAAAATATTTGTGCGTGGATTAGGCATTGACTTAAAACTACACCAACACTATTTAGGGACACTGCCCAAAACCTATATTTTAATAGGCAATCACCCTTCTGCGGCAGAAGATGTCTGTATGCCGGCTTTATTTAAGGCTAAATTTTTAGCTAAAATTGAAGTAAAAGACTGGTGGATAGTCGGTAGAATTGGAAAAGCCGCGGGTACTTTATATGTAAAAAGAGAAGAGAAATCTTCTCGCCAAGAAGCCTCCGATATGTTAATCAACACCTTAAAAAGTGGCCATCCTGTTGGTATTTATCCAGAAGGTGGCTGCAAAGGCAGAAGAATTTTCACTCCATTTCGGTATGGGGCATTTGAAATTAGTTTAAAAACAGGCGTGCCTATTTTACCTGTGTTTATTTACTATGAAGCCCAAGAAGATTTTGAATGGCACAATCAACACTTATTACAAAAACTATGGATGATAGTCTGTTCGAGAAATCGCACAGCGCATTATATTATCTTTGATCCTATTTATCCCGAAGGCTTTCAAAGCAAAGAGGCTTTTTGTACACATGTTCAAAACTTATATTTAAAATGGCAAGAAAAATATTTAATATAATACATTAAAATAAGCATTCAGGTTTTTAAATTTTCTCTAAAAACATCTCTTAATTCTTTAGGCATAGAAAATACAACATTTTCTTCTATACCCTTCATTTCTTTGGTGCTAGAAACAGAGAAATTGCTTTGAATATATTGAATTAAATCTTGAACCAACACTTCGGGCGCCGAAGCCCCCGCTGTAATCCCTAAATTTTTTACCCCTTTGAGCCAACTCGCCTCTAAGCACTTTGCGCCATCTAGTAAATAAGCAGGCGTACCCATTTGTTCTGACAATTCTTTTAATCTATTGCTATTAGAGCTATTTTTCGAGCCTACCACTAACATAACATCGCATTGTACTGCTAACTTTCTCACTGCATCTTGGCGATTTTGCGTGGCATAACAAATATCTTCTTTACGAGGCGCCACAATATTAGGGAAACGTAAAGTTAAGGCCTGTATAATTAATTTTGTGTCATCTACAGATAACGTTGTTTGGGTAACATAAGATAAATTTTCAGGGTTTTTAATGACTAAGTGATTGACATCTTCTAGGGTTTCAACTAAATAAATCGCTGCTTGTGGATTATTGTATTGCCCTAATGTCCCTTCAACTTCTGCATGCCCTGCATGACCAATTAAAATGCATTCTTGGGTATTTTTGCTAGATCGCATCACTTCTAAATGCACTTTAGTCACCAACGGACAAGTTGCATCTAATACCAATGTTAACTTTCGTTGATTGGCCTCTTCTCGAACTTTTTGAGAAATACCATGTGCGCTAAAAATAACGGTGGAATTATCTGGAATTTGATGAAGCTCTTCTACAAATATCGCGCCTTTAGATTTTAAATCTTGCACCACAAAGCGATTATGCACCACTTCATGACGAACATAAATAGGCGCGCCAAACTTTTCTAAAGCCGCTTGAACAATATCAATAGCCCTATCTACGCCTGCACAAAAACCCCGAGGATTTGCTAAGATGATATTCATTTGAGACGCCCTTCTTCTTTATGAATAAATAAGTCTAGCATCATTAAAAATGCCCCTAGAGATATACAAATATCGGCTAAATTAAAATTATACCAGTGCCAATTTCCTATGGTAAAATCAATAAAATCGACTACATAGCCTCGGAAAGCCCTATCGACTAAATTTCCTATAGCACCACTCAAAATCAAACTTAAGGCAGAAAGCTTAAGTTTATGATCGCTTGGTGTTTTGACCAGCCACATGATTAAGCCCATGGTAATCATTAAGCCAAAACCTAAAATAAGATAATAATAGATTGCCATACTAAACAAGCTAAAAGAAATCCCATAATTATATACCAGCTGTATATTGAAAGTGGGCATAATAGGATAAATTAAGCCATAAGAAAATTTGGACACGACCCAAGTTTTACTTATTTGATCGGCTAAAGCCAATATAAAAATTAAAGCGAGCCAGACCATTTTTTTAAGCATACTCACGATGCTCCCCGGTTTCACTCGTAATATTTGTGACGCAACGATGACAAATACCAGGGTAATCCGGTTGTTGATTCACTGTTTCTAGATAATGCCAACAACGCATACATTTATCTTGCGCCGCCTTTTTCACTTCAATGCGCATTTCTGTGTCTGAATGCTCTACCAAATTAACGACTGCGCTTATAAACACAAATCTTAATTCTGCTTTCAGTAGCTTAAGCTTAATCAAGGTTTTAGTGTCAGCAAAAATGGTGACCTCTGCCTCTAAATTACTGCCTAATTCCCCTACTGAACGTTTTTGCTCTATGGCTTTATTCACCATTTCTCGTATTAGCATTAATTCAGGCCATAACTCATCTGGGATAAATGCATTTGGTATCGTTAATTCTGAAGGAAAAATCATCCACTCACTCAAAAATACGGAAGGCGCTTGTGCCGAAGCAGACGCAGGTACAGATGCAAAAGGTAAATGCTGCCAAATTTCTTCTGCGGTAAAACTTAAAATAGGCGCTATCCATCTAACCAGCGCTTGTGATAAATAATACATGGCTGTTTGCGCTGAACGCCTCGCCAAGCTATTTTTAGGTAAGGTATATTGTCTATCTTTAATGATATCTAAATAAAAGCCCCCTAACTCACGCACACAAAAATTATGTAACTCATGATAAATTTGGTGAAACTGATATGCTTCATATGATTGAATAATGCTTTTTTGTAATGCAATCGCCTCCCGAACTATCCATCCATCTAAAGCCAATAAATTTTCTGGCTGAATCATATGTAAATCAGGATTAAAGTCATGTAAATTCGCTAATAAAAATCGGGCTGTATTTCTAATGCGTCTATACGCATCTGAAGTGCGTTTTAAAATCTCCTCTGAAACCCGAATTTCACCTCGATAATCGGTGGCGGACACCCATAATCTTAAAATATCGGCCCCTAAGGTTTTTATCACTTTATCGGGATAGACCACATTTCCGAGGGACTTAGACATTTTTTTGCCCTCAGCGTCGACGGTAAATCCATGGGTTAATACGGTTTTATAGGGCGCTTTGCCATACATTGCCACCGAAGTGGTTAAACTTGAATTAAACCAACCACGATGTTGATCAGAGCCTTCTAGATATAAATCTGCAGGGCCCTTTAACACAGCATAATGGCTGATGCCACTATCAAACCAGACATCTAACGTATTATTGATTTTTTTATAGCTGCTCACTTCGCTTTCAGTTAGCCAATCTAAAGACGCTGAATTATCCCAGGCATCGATGCCTTGCTTTTCTATGCTCAAGGCAACTTTTTCAATGATTTCATTTGTTTTGGGATGTAGCTCGCCTGTTTGCTCATGAACAAAAAAAGGAAGCGGCACACCCCAGGTTCTTTGACGTGAAATACACCAATCAGGCCTACCTATTATCATACCTTGAATACGCTCTTTGCCCCATTCTGGCACCCAATTCACCGTCTCAATGGCTTCGAGCGTTTGCATGCGAAGATTTTTTTCTTCCATACTGATAAACCATTGTGGGGTCGCCATAAAAATTAAAGGTGTTTTGTGGCGCCAACAATGTGGGTAAGCATGTTGGATATTTTCAAAGTGCAATAAATTTTTCTGTTCACGTAATAAGTCAATAATAAAAGGATTGGCTTTTAACACAGATATATTCGCTAAAACAGCGCTAGTATCTTGATAACACCCGTTGCTTTTAACAGGGTTAACTAAAGGTAAATCATATTTTTTACCAATAACATAATCTTCTATACCATGTGCAGGTGCTGTGTGGACACAACCTGTTCCAGCCTCTAAAGTCACATGCTCGCCCAATATCACGGGGACGGTTTTTCCTGAAACTGCATATAAAATAGGATGTTGCAAGGCAATATATTCTAATTGTTGACCTACACATTCTGCTATGATATTGCCGGCTAATTTGGTTTTTTCAAAAAAACTGGCTGTTAATTCTTTTGCGAGAACAATATATTCACTAGAAAATTTTTCTGGAAAATTTTCTAATTTAATCAAGCTATAACTATGCTCAGGATGAATGCTCACGGCTTCATTGGCCGGTAAGGTCCAAGGCGTTGTGGTCCATATGACTACAGAAACAGCTGAATCAGGCGCGAATTCAAAAGTCTTAGGTAAATTAAATATTTTGGCTAATTTAATTTTATCTTGTTCTACGACTTTAAAGCCTACGTCAATAGATGACGATGTTTTATCTTGATATTCTACTTCAGCTTCTGCTAATGCCGACCCACAATCTATACACCAATGTACTGGTTTAAAACCTGATTTTACATGGCCATTACGATAAATTTTTCCTAATGCTCTTACCGTATCTGCCTCGTATTGGTAAGCCATGGTTTGATAGGGATTAGCCCAATCTCCTATCACACCCAATCGAATAAAAGCCTGCTTTTGTCCGGCTATTTGTGTTTCAACATACTCTCGACATTTTTGCCTAAAAGCCAAGGGGGTGATTTTATCCCCTGGTTTCCCCACTTTTTTTTCTACATTCAGTTCAATAGGCAAACCATGACAATCCCAGCCAGGCACATACGGCGCATCATAGCCGCTTAACGTTTTAGACTTTAAAATCATGTCTTTTAAAATTTTATTCAAAGCATGGCCAATATGAATTTCACCATTTGCATACGGAGGGCCATCATGTAAAATAAATTTTGGTGCAGAGTGTCGTGCATCTCGGATTTTTTGATACAAATCCATTTTGTGCCATTTTGTTAACCATTCTGGCTCTCTTTGAGCCAAATTGGCTTTCATCGGAAAATCAGTGCTTGGTAAATTTAAGGTATTTTTATAAAGATCTTTAGAATTATCTGATTTATCGCTCATTTTTATACTCAATATGATTTATTTAAATTATCAATTTAGCTGCTTGAACATCTTCTTCAATTTGTTTTTTTAATGAATCCACATGATTGAATTTTTTCTCATCTCGAATTTTTTGAATAAATTCTATTTCTATTCTTTTGCCATATAAATCTAAATTTTGCTCTTGATTTTGATCCAGAAAATGCACTTCTAACATTAAAATATTATCTTGATGCAAAGTGGGCCGAACGCCTATATTGGCCACAGCGCGATAATTTACGGCAGTTTGTTCAATCTGACACACCCGAACCACATAAACCCCTCTCAAGGGAATAGGGCAATTTTTTAAATTAATATTGGCTGTTCTAAACCCAATGCTTCGACCTAGTTTTTTTCCAAAACTGACTTTACCAGATAATCGATAAGCATGATTCAATAAACGACGTGCCGTTAATAAATCGCCCGCTGCCAAACTGCTTCTCAGTAAAGTACTAGATACTTTCAGGGGCTCTGAATCTAGTTTATCTTTATCTTTATATATATCTTTAATAATAGATAATAATTGAACCGATTGATTATGCCGCGCTGCATATTCTTGAATGGTTTTGATATCACCAGAACGATTTTTGCCAAATTGAAAATCTTGCCCTAAACAGTACACTTTTGGATTTAAATGGCAGCTTAACTTATCGAGAAAATCTTCTGGGGTCAAATTCAGCATAGCTGCATTAAATTTTAAAATAACCCAAGCATCTATTCCCATTTTATTTAAGACTTGATAAGTATCATAAAAAGCCAATAGCTTATTTATGGGCCTTTGTGCTTGTTTTGCAAAATAATTTTTAGGCGAAGGCTCAAAGGTAATTAAAATAAGGGGCAAATTTAATGTTAAGGCATTTAATTTAGCCATTTGAATTAAAGCTTGATGCCCAATATGCAGCCCATCAAACGATCCTATTAATATTACCGTTCCCTTCAAGCGGCTATGCTCAGGAAAATCTCCCCAGTGTCGAACCACTCTCATTTTTTAATTTATCACTTTAATTATTTTATTATTTTATTATTTTATTATTTTAATAAATATTTTAGGCATTTTTTAAGCATTTTTAGTGACCAAATGTTGCACTCTTAAGCCACTGATCCAAAGACTTGCCAAATAAATGATGCCACTACCGATTAATAACATGAATAAATACATAAAACGCATGGGTTGTTCCCACTCTACCCATTCTGCTGTACCAGGCGAAAGAATATAAATAAATAAACCCATTAAGCTATTAGCCAAACCTAATTGTAAGCTGTATTTTAACCAACCCAAGTTAGGTTGATAATGACCTCGTCGAATTAACGTGAACAATAAAATACCCACATTGATAAAACTGGCCAAACTTGAGGCCAGTGCCAAGCCAGCATGTTTAAACGGGCCCATGAATAATAAACTCAAGGCAATGTTTGAAAAAATAGTGACAAAAGCAATTCTAACTGGAAATTTAGTATCTTGTCTAGCATAAAAAGCTGACACTAATACTTTAACGCTAATAAAAGCCACCAAGCCAACAGACAAAGCCATCAAGCTTTGTTCAGACATAAAGACATCTTGCGCGGTAAAAGCCTGCCGCTGAAATAAAGTCGATAAAATAGGCCCCGCTAATAACAATAAGCCTATTGACGCGGGTACAGCGAGAAATAACACCCATTTTAAAGCCCAATCAATGCTATTAGAAAAGCCTTCTGCTGATTGAGCGGTATATTTTTCAGACAAATGAGGTAAAACCACAGTAGCCAATGCCACCCCAAAAACCCCAATGGGAAATTCTAGCAATCTATCTGAGTAATAAAGCCAAGAAATTGAACCCGAAGGCAAAAACGACGCAAACATGGTACCGGCCAACAAATTAATTTGCATCGCAGAAGCCCCTAGCAAAGCTGGTCCCATCAGACATAATATTTTTTTAACCCCAGGGTTGCTCCAGTCGAACCAATGCAGCCAAAATCGGGGTAACATCCCTATTTTGTATAAAAAAGGCATTTGAAAGAATAATTGTGCAACGCCCCCAATTAACACCCCCCAAGCCAAGCTGTAATGGGGATTTTGAGTATAAGGTGAGAGCAAAATAGCCGCACCCATAATACTTAAATTAAGTAAAACAGGGGTAATGGCCGGAAGGGCAAATTTCTGATAGGTATTTAATATGCCCCCCATTAAAGCCGTAATAGAAATAAAAAAGATATACGGAAAGGTAATACGCAACATGTAGGTGGTCATTTCATATTTGGCCAGATCTGCTGCATAACCTGGCGCCACCACTAAAATCAAAAAAGGAGCCAGTATGATGCCTAAGATAGTGATAAGAAAAACCATTGCCGCTAAATTTCCAGCAACATGGTCAACTAAATTTTTAACTTCTTCTGGTGAACGATGCGTTTTATACTCACTTAGTACAGGTACAAAGGCTTGGGAGAAAGCCCCCTCTGCAAATAAGCGCCTCAAAAAATTGGGAATTCTAAAGGCCAATAAAAACATATCAACCCCTGCGGTTGCGCCAAATAAGCTCGCGACTACGACATCTCGGGCATAACCAAACAGTCGTGAGACTAGAGTCATTCCTCCAACGGTACCAGTTGACTTAATTAGTTTTTCGCTCATAAATCACTTTATTTCCACTAAATTTAGATATTATGATGATCTAGATTGACAATAGCAAAGAAAATCGCGATTATTAGCGATTCGAATTATACAGCATTTACCACCATGAATTAGAGGTGTCACTTGGCAAATACTAAACAAGCCGCAAAAAGAGCTAGACAAGCTGAAAAAAGACGTGTTAGCAATCGCTGGCAGAAATCTAAAATGAACACGTTTATTAAACGGGTTATAGAAGCGGTTAGCAGCGCTAATCTAGAAAAAGCACGCGAAGAATATCGTGAAGCGGCTTCTATATTAGATAAACATGCCATGAAAGGCCTTATTCCTCGTAACAAAGCGGCGAGACATAAGTCCCGCCTCAATGTCATGATTAAATCTCTGTTTGAAAAACAAGCTGCTGCATAATTTGCTGGCAGAGTGTTTGAACAGATTCTTGAGTTAGTGCAGAAATAAAAAATATCCTTTCAAAACGATGCTTTGAGTTTACTGCACTTGTCAGCCTTTCGACTAACTCCTGCTTGGCTTCTTCACTTGTGCCTATAAGCTTATCCATTTTGGTGAAAATCAACCATCTTGGCTTTTCATAAAGCTCTAGGCTATAGCTAGACAGCTCATTTTCAACCACGGCAATGTTTTCCAATGGATCTGTTTCCGTTTCTGGAAGAATGTCGACTAAATGCAAAATAACCCGATTACGGCTAATATGCTTTAAAAAAGCATGACCAAGCCCAAGGCCTTCTGAGGCGCCTTCAATTACCCCTGGAATGTCTGCCACCACAAAAGAAGAATTTTCCCCTACTCTTACTACCCCTAAATTAGGATGCAGCGTCGTAAAAGGATAATCGGCTATTTTAGGCTTAGCAGCTGAGATCACGCTTAAAAAAGTAGACTTGCCTGCATTAGGCAATCCGAGTAAACCCACATCGGCCAATACTTTTAATTCTAACCTGAGCACACGTGTATCCCCAGGCTTACCCAAAGTACATTTAGTTGGCGCCCGATTGACAGAGCTTTTAAAGTGCATATTGCCCAAGCCTCTGGCACCCCCTTTGGCAACCAACAAAAGCTGTTCGTGCTCGGTAACTTCCCCTATCCATTCTTCTGTTGCCTCATCCCACACAACCGTGCCTATTGGGACTCTGACGACTTTATCTTTTCCATCACATCCGGTCATTTGATTGCCGTGGCCACAATCTGCATGTTCTGCCATAACACGGCGAATATATCTAAAATCGACGAGCGTATTGAGGCCTGAGTCGCCTTTTAGATACACGCTGCCTCCTGTTCCCCCATCTCCGCCATTAGGACCACCAAAAGGAATGAATTTTTCTCGTCTAAAACTTCTTGAGCCATCGCCCCCTTTTCCACCTTGAACGGTTAAAGAGGCTTCATCTACAAACTTCATATTACGCCCTAAAAAAAACAAAAAAACCCCGAAAAACGAGGTTTTTTTTATTAAAAAAAATTGCTACTCTTAAGAGGCAACTGCTGGAATAATTGTCACCACGCGCTTAGCGTCTTTTCCTCTCACAAGAAACTTGATAGTGCCCTCTATTTTTGCAAATAAAGTATAATCTTTACCCATGCCGACAAAAGGCCCTGGATGGTATTGCGTGCCACGTTGACGAATAATAATATTACCCGAAACGACTTTTTGGCCGCCATACATTTTAACGCCGAGATATTTAGGGTTGGAGTCACGACCATTTCTGGTACTCCCACCCGCTTTCTTATGAGCCATAGTTAAATCCTAATCGATTTATATTATCTAAAATTTATTATCTAAAATTTAAACTGCCGTGACTTGCACTTCAGTATAATATTGGCGATGGCCTCTTGAACGCCTCGAGTTCTTACGTCTGCGCATTTTAAAAATGCGTATCTTATCCCCTCGGCCATGGCTTAATACCGTTGCTGTCACAGAAGCATTATTAAGCAATGGTGCACCCACTTCAGTTTCAGTGCCATCTGAGCGCAATAAAACTTGATCAAATACACATTCCTGACCAGCCTCAATAGAAAGCAATTCTATTTTTAGCTTCGAGCCAACTTGGACTCGGTATTGTTTGCCACCCGTCTTGATGATGGCATAACGGTTATCTTGGCTCACGTTGCCTTCTCCGCTAAACTGCTATTATAATTTAATGAGTTACCTAAATGATTGCTAGCTTAATAATACCAAGCCTTTTATCATAAGTAAGGCGTTGAATTGTACTGAATCTTCTCAAGAGTTGCAATCACTGCTTGTTTAATCGTATAGTCTCATATCTAGTCCTACTCTTACTTATAAAATTTTATATATTACAAAAATAAACCATCAAGCAAGCTATGCAACTAAAATTTATTCTTGATTTAATTCAATCTGAACGCCAGGCACTAGACAGTACGATTTTACAATCGCTTTCTTCCCGTGTCTCCCTTGTCAATGACATTGGTCATCATATTATACAAGCGGGTGGCAAGCGCCTAAGGCCCCTTATGCATATTTTGTGTGCTAAAGCCTGCGGGTATGGCTTTAACAGCACAGAAACAAGCCATATTTCGCTGGCCGCTATTATTGAGTTTATTCACACAGCGACTTTATTACATGACGACGTCGTCGATGAATCCACTAAACGGCGAGGCTTATCTACGGCAAATACCCTATGGGGTAATGCGCCAAGTGTGCTGGTTGGCGATTTTTTATATTCTCGCGCCTTTCAAATGATGGTGAAACTCGACAATATGGCCATACAATGTATTTTGTCTGATGCCACCAATCTTATAGCAGAAGGCGAAGTATTACAGCTACAGCTACAAGGTAACTTAGCTATCTCTGAACAAGATTATTTCGACATTATTCAATATAAAACCGCCACGTTATTTCAAGCTGCGGCTGAATTAAGTACAGTGATACTAAACGAAGAATTAAGGCAACACTATAGAGAAAAATTGGCACTATTTGGCCAACATTTTGGCCGATGTTATCAAATTATCGATGATGTATTAGATTATTCAGGTGAAGTAGATGTATTTGGTAAAAATTTAGGCGATGATTTACAACAAGGCAAACTTACTTTGCCTTTAATTTATGCCCTAAAAAATGGCCCTAAAGATACGCAAAATTATATTAAAACGAGTATTCAGCAAATTACCCAAGATAAAACTCAGCCAAATTTAGCTAAGTTACACGATTGTTTAAATTTATCTGGGGCCTTTGCCTATGCTAGGCAAAAAGCCATTGAACAGGCTGATTTGGCCAAATCTTATTTATGGTGCCTTCCTGAATCTGAGTACAAAGCCAGCTTATATGCGCTAACAGATTTTATGATAAACCGACAAACATAAGCATTAATTTTTTAACTCACCATCATGCCAAGCAGTATAGGGCAATTAAAATGAATCCGAGTCAATCACCTAAAAAATATAAAACGCGCCTTTTTTTGGGAGAAGGCAACTTTAGTTTTACGGCTGCCTTTTTAAAGAAACATGAAGCCAAAGAAGGCTTGGCGCAATTTATTACCCCTACTGTTTTTGAATCTAGAAAAGAACTCTGGGATAAACATGCCAAAGTACTTCATGCTTCGATGCCTATTCTTGCCAAAAAAAAGAACCAACCCTGTCAAAAAAATATATTATATAATGTTGATGCAAGAAAACTACATGAACATCCTAACTTAAAAGACAAACGATTCCAACGCATTCATTTTAATTGCCCGCATGATGGGAGCAATACAATGAAATCATCTGATTTACCTCTTATGCTGAAAAACTTTTTTCAAAGTGCTAAATTAATGCAGCATAACGGCGACAAAATTCATATGGCCTTACCTTGTGAGCATATCAAACATAAGCGTGAATTTCGAGAAGGTTATATCTATGGTATATTTTTAGCGAGTGCAAATGCAGGCTATAAACTTATCTCCAAACGGAAATTTGGCTCTAATCGATATCCTGGCTATGTTCATACAGAAACAAATACTGCAAAGCCTCATGCCTTAAGTATTAGCGATGAATTGCGCGAATATGTTTTTGAAAAAACGGCATTATCTTATAAAGATATCTATAAATTGACCCCGCCTCATTTGGGATTAGTTCGAAACAAAAAATCAAAAAAGCAAGCCCAATTAATTTGTCTGCCAAAAATGGACACCTGTAGTGACTCTTCAGATGGCGAGAATAGCGATGATAGCGAGGATGATTTAAGCTTAACAGATACTACTTATTTGCCATCTGTATCTTCATCCCCCATCTCTATGCCTTTAACGCCCTATTTTTCTGGCTTGCGTAAAATTTATAATAATTCCTCTTCCCCCGCTAAAAGCCCCTCTAAACCCTAGGGGCAATCTTCTTTGTTAAAATTAAAAATGTAAATTTCTGATTTATTTTTATCTATATATTCATAATCTACGCCAAAAGCACTGTTCAATACTTTTTGAGTAAACTTACTATGACAAACTTCATTTTTTAAAGCATCTTTGAATCCAATCACGAAGGTTTTAAGATGTAACTCTGATTTTAATTTATTGGTTATCTGATATTGAAAAATAAGTCGACTGTTTTTAAATGTTGCTTTTGTCATGAGCACATACGGGGCGCTCTCTTGAGGCAAACTGGCATTTAAGCTGGTCGACAATTCTACCAAATCTTCCGGACTAAATTTATCTGCTGTACGAAATAAAAAATAACTTCCCGCATAATAAATCAAAGATCCGACCCATAGAAGCATGAACACTTTTAGCATCAAGACCCATGATTTTTGACCCTGCGTCACTTGATGATTATTTGCCTTTTTCCAAACAAAGATCATCGCTATGGGAATATAAATAAAGGGCACTAAAAAAAATAATAAATAGCCTGTTTCAAAATAAGCAGAACCAGACCATTCAAGCATATATTTAGACATCAAAATAGAGAGGGCATTATAAAAAATAGAGGGCAATAGCACCCATCCAAAAAAAATAAAGATCAGGTTATATTTTGCCTTAACATCATTTTTTATCATAAACACCAATCCATATTAGCCAGACGAGTAAATGAATGAATTAATAATTTATGATATCAAAATAGGCAAAAATAAACTATTCCTTATATTTTCAGTGGGCCATAAATATCACCTGATAACAAAACCAGGCGTTTTTGGGTTGAGTAGCGAGGGAATATCACTTCGCAAAATAGGATCTTTAAAATGCTGCCTACAAGTTGAAATATATTGATCATTTCCACTAATAACGACTTGCTCACCCTCTTTTATTGCATAACCATTTTGATCAAATCTTAAGTTCATGGTTGCTTTTTTACCACAATGACACACTGTTTTAATTTCACACAATTCATCTGCATAAACAAATAAATATTGGCTGCCTTCAAATACTTCGCCTCTATAATCTGAACGTAAGCCATAAGCTAACACCGGTATTTTAATTTTATCGACGATATCGGTTAATTGTAATACGTGTGCTCTATTCATAAAATGCGCTTCATCGACTAAAATACAGGCTATTTTATGGTGAGATTTGGCCACTGCTTTTTTTGTGTAATCAAATAAATCGCAGGTTTCGCTAAAGGCATAGGCCTCTGCTTGTAACCCAATTCTAGAAGCAATTACCCCTTCACGGACCCTGTTATCAATTTTTGGGGTAAACAAAATAGTGCCCATACCCCGTTCTTGATAATTATAATTAGACTGTAACAAATTGGTGGTTTTTCCGGCATTCATTGCTGAATAATAAAAATATAACTTTGCCATATCGTTAAGACTTACCTTGTTGTCATTTCTTGTGTTTTTAATTCTTGTGCTTTCGATTCTTTGCTCCAGGCTAAAATACCCCAAACACACATGCCAAAATAAACCGTAAATAAAAATGCTTGCGCATAAGAGCCGTTAGATAAATTAAAAATAATCCAGCCAATGTTGCTAATTGCCCATAGCCATTGGCCCATTACATTTTTTTTAATCACAAATACGTTGCCACTTAAAGACAATACCACCAAAACCCAACTCAATATTTCCCAATTCATGTTATTTTATTTCCTCTTACTCAAATCTTTTTACATAGTGATGACAATAAGGCATTTTTTGTGTTTTAGCATAATAATCTTGATGATAGTCTTCTGCGGGCCAAAAAACAGCTACTGGCTCAAGCATTGTGGCGACAAGATACCCAGACTGAGTCAATATTTTTAATAACTCAAGGCCTATTTGCTTTTGCCTATCATCATAATAAAATAATTTACTTAAATATTGAGGCCCCAGATCTGGCCCTTGTCCATTTTTTTGAACAGGATCGTGTATTTCAAAAAAGAATTTCAGTACTTGTTCATAGTTTAGCTGTGCTTTGTCAAAAACAACCCGAACCGCTTCTACATGGCCTGTTTTTCGCATACAAATTTCTTTATAGGTTGGCTCTTTTTTTTCACCGCCTGTATAGCCTACTTCTACTTTTAAAATGCCTGGTAATTTTTTAAAAAAATATTCTACCCCCCAAAAACACCCTGCCGCAAGTATGGCTTCTTCGGTATCGAGCACTTCAAGATTTGGGACAAAATCTAAACTAAGTGAATTCACACAATGTCTTATATTATTAAAGGTAAAATGCTCTCCCGAAAAAACATGCCCTAAATGGCCATGACATCGTGTGCACAGGATTTCTGTTCTTGTTCCATCACTATCTGGGCACCTTAATACTGCCCCTTCTATATTAGAATCAAAGCTGGGCCAACCACACCCTGAAGCAAATTTGGTGTTAGAACGAAACAAAGCCAAGCCACATAAGCGACACAAATAGGTTCCTTTACCGTTAAATTCATTATATTCGCCCGTAAAAGGCTTTTCTGTTTTTTTATCCTGGATAATACAAAGTATGGCTTCAGGTAGACTGGCTGATTTAAATTGACTCATGCTTTTTCTGCTCGCTTATCTTTAACTATAAAAACAACTGCTATTAGCAACAAACTTAATATAGCCAAAGAAAAGATAATCAATGCACTCGCTGGCCAATCTCCCCAATGAGACAGCCCTATGCCTAATATATAAGCAGCAATAGCCAATATATAGCCTAATATTATCCTGATATATTTATATTTATCTTTATATTTAGCATCAATAAATACGGTGGCTAATGCAGGCATAATCAACGTCGCAAAAACTAAATAGACCCCAACTAATTGCACACTCGCGGTAATGCATAAAGCAAAAATAAAATAAAATGACCGACGCCACACGCCCCAGATAGCAGCTGCCACAAAATAATAGGCTACGGTTACCCATAAATTTTGAGGGGTGACCCATAAAATTTGTCCCATTAAAATTTCTTTTAAATGCTCTGCTGCATGAGGGCTACTCGAAATCAATACCACGCCTAAACTGGCCGTTAATACAAAACTACACCCAATCCACGCTTCAAGATAAGGCGTTTTTTTTCTGTCTAAATATTGAAACAAGGCCGCCATCATAATGGCACTGATGGCCGCAATACTGTGCCATTGAATAGAGTTTGGCATAATATTTAAGACATGTGCCAAAGTGACACCCAGCGCTGCCGCTTGAGCAATCGCTAAATCCAAAAAAATCACTTCTTTTTTTAAGACGATTTGCCCAAGGGGAATATGGGTTAAAATAACCAATAATCCTGCCAATAAAGCGGGAAGCCATAATAAAAAATCCATTTTTATTTATTTAACCGTAATAAAAGTTGTTTGACAATATCATCAAATAATTCAAATAAGTCTTTTGATTGATCATTCCCCCCTACGGTAAAGGCCAACTCTAAAACAGGGACTCCTGTTTTTTGATGCAACCATTTAGTTGCTTCTATGGGATCGTATGTGGTCCGTAAAATAACTTGAGCCTTTTCTTTTTGCGTTTTTAATAATACGGTTTTTAAATAAGCAGCACTAGGCGGTACACCTGGTTTAGGTTCTAATGTCGTGACTTGATCTAACCCCAACCAATGATTTAAATAAACCCAATTATCATGATAAACCACTATTTTCATGCCTTTAAGGGGCTGTGCTTGAATGGCCCAAAGCCGTAATTTATTTTCCCACTTTTGTTTAAAAGCAAGATAATTTTTTTGATAAAAAACAGCATTATTCACATCCAGTTGGCCTAAACGTTCGGCCAATATTTTAGATGCCACTAAATAAATACGGGGATCTAGCTGAATATGGGGATTGCCTGCTGCATGAATATCGCCCATGGCTCTGTCTATGCTAGATTCCACTCTAGATTCCAAGCTAGCTGCGCTATTTTGAAGCTCAATAAAATCAGAAAACATTAAATAGCCCATCTGGCCTTTATGTATTTTTGGCTGATTGGCTTTTTGCAAAACCACGGGTAACCAGCCATCTTCCAATTCTGCCCCTGTGCCAATCACCAAATTGGCTTTTCTAGCGGCCGAAATTAAACTGGGACGCGCCTCAATATAATGTGGATTTTGCTTTGCATGGGTTGCACTTGTCACAGAAACCAAGTTTTTGCCTATTTCATGCGCAAGCACAGCCCACTCAGGCTCACAAGCTAAAATAACCAATTTGGCTTGTGCTGCAGTGATGACACTAATATATATAACTAAAATTAAGCCTATTTTTTTTAGCTGATTTATTGGATTAATAAGCATGAGCACCATGCGCTCCTAAACTCACCACAAATTGCAGCATCACCATGCGATTTAAGCGCTCGCTAGAATAATCGCGGTTATATTGTAAGCGAAGACGACTAAACTCACTCAGGCTATAATCTATCATCGCCGTTGTTTGATGAGGATGATAATGATGCGCGGCCAAATTAGCATCATGCAATATTTCATGATTATCTGCTCTATTATTACTGCCTAAACGATCATAACGTAAACCCACTCGCCATTGGGGTCTAAATAAATAAACGGCTTGAAGATAGGCCCCATTTTGGCGTATTTGTACTTTTCCTGTTTCTTCACCAAGGTGTAACTGACCATTTTCATGACGCGTATACATTTCGCCTTGTAGGGTAAGATATTGGCTTTTTTCATTGCCAGTGGGGGCCCACTTCCAAATGGCATCTACCCCATAGGTATGACCCTGTCCGGTAAAATCATAATCATTATGATGACGATGCTCATGTTCATGATCATGATCATGTCCATGTCCTTCTGAACTTAAGCCCTTTAATATGGCCACACGTTGATGAGGCTTAGTATGCAAATAAGAAGCGCCTAACTGCCAGCTATTATTTATGCCAATATCATCGCCAATATGGGTAAATAAACTTAAACTACCAAGACGATTCCCTGAACCACTGGCCGGAAAAAACCGACCAGGGAAAGCTTCTACGCCCCATTCCCAAAAAACCGTGCTCGGCACAACCCAGCGCAATTGCACCCCATCATCTTTGTATTGATTATTAAATAAAGCACGATACACCAAAGGCGCATCCACAAAATCCCACTGATGACGATGATGATGATTTAAATAACCCAAACCTGAATAAAATCGCCCTCCGGTTAAACTTAACCCTGCGGGTAATGCTAAGGTTCGGATAAAGGCTTCTTCTAAATCAAATTCAGTGTGTGAACCATGCTGATGCATGCCTATAGTCAGATTCCCAAACCAATAGGGGTCGATATTGCTCTGCAAATTCAATTCTGCTTCATTAATTTGAAAGCCAGATGAGGGCAATTCTGCTTCTTCCCCCAATTGAAAACCTGGAACAAAATATTCATCGCTGGGCTTACTCGAAGCGATATAACCACCATCAATTATCACTGAAATTTGTGGATTCGAATAACTTTGTTTTTGAGATACGGCTGCATTGGCTAGTTGAGTAGAGCAAGTCAAGACACAAAGAATGGCAAGAGTTGAGTTAGTTTGATTTAATTTATTATTTACTTGTTTCAAGATCTTTAGTACCATTGTGATTTCCATATAGATTTTTAAGTGATTATCATACTCCAAAAATGATCAAACAAAAACTCATCAAACTAAAACTTATGTTTTAAAGACCTTAGGCCAACAATCTAACATAGAGACAAATATGCTAATCCGCGAACCTACTATGGAAGATAAAGCGGCCTTTATTCTGGCCATGCAGCATAGTCAAGCTTTACATTCACCTTGGATAATCGCGCCAAAAACTGAAGAAGAATTTGAAAGATATATCCAGCGATCACAGCAGCTAAACCAAAAATGTTTTTTAGCCTGTAACGCTTTTGGCGAAATTACTGGGGTATTTAATATCAGCGAAATTGTTCAAGGTGTTTTTCAGAGCGCCTACTTAGGATTTTATTCTGTGGCGAATTACGCAGGACAAGGGTACATGAGTCATGGCTTAAAATTGGTTTTAAAAAATATATTTGAAGAACTTAAGCTGCATCGC
Organism: Legionellales bacterium; assembly: GCA_947475765.1. Taxonomy (GTDB): domain Bacteria; phylum Pseudomonadota; class Gammaproteobacteria; order Berkiellales; family Berkiellaceae; genus CADEEZ01. The sequence continues at coordinate 18,634 of CANJMM010000029.1, forward strand.
ATAGAAGCCAACATACAACCTGAAAATGTTCAATCCATAAATTTAGTTAAAGCTAATGGTTTCTCTAAAGAAGGCTTCTCTCCTCGATATTTAAATATCAATGGGGTGTGGTGCGATCATGAACGGTGGGCGTTAACTTATGAGGACTGGATTAAATGCAGGCTCTAGAGAATAACATTCTAAGCATCTACGGCAAAAAAGGCAAACAGTGGCTAGATGATTTGCCAAGGCTAGTTGCAAATATTGAAGCAGCATACGGATTATCAAATTTAAAGCCGGTAAAAAACTTAAGCTACAATTATGTGCTATCTGGTTTTCAAGGTTCCCAGCCTATTATTCTAAAATTAGGTCTGGATATTGATGGATTCAAACGTGAAGCCGCAGCGCTGATGGCTTTTTCAGGCTTTGGTGTTGTCGAAGTGCTTTCAGCAAATAACGGGTTGCTTTTGCTTGAATGCGCAGTACCAGGGGTTTCTTTAAAATCCCATTTTCCTAAAAACGATGACGAGGCAATTCATATCACTGCAAATGTTATCAAACGATTGCACAAAGCATCCATACCAAGTGCCCATGCATTTCCTCACGTCAAAGATTGGCTTGCAGTATTAGATAGCGACCTAAAAATCCCAGCCCAAATTCTTCAAAAATCCAGAGAACTTCGTGATCAGCTTTTAAAAACGGCTGATCCAGATATCTTGCTTCATGGCGATTTACATCATGATAATATTTTGCAAAATGGTGATGACTGCTTAGTGATCGATCCAAAAGGCGTTATTGGTGAGCCAGCCTATGAAGTGGCAGCTTTTATCAGAAACCCTATGCCAGAATTACTGACTCACGATAATTCACCAAATATTATTCATAATCGTATCACGAAATTTTCTGAGCTCCTTGAATTGCCATCTGGGCGAATTCTTGATTGGTGTTTTGTGCAAGCAGTGCTTGCTTGGGTGTGGGCAATAGAGGACCTGTCTCCCGATACAAGCTATTCCCAGCAAGTAGCAAAGATTTTTGATGAGGCTGATCATGCCGGTAATTAACACGCAAAAATATCAAGAGCTTTTGAGTTTGAATGAAGATGCTTTATTTATAAAAATAGATCATGATGAGGGAATGGTTGCGACGGTTTATAAAGTTTTAGACCAGGTAATATAATTATCCATCAAAATACTTTACGTGGAATTATTGATTGGTCATCGGCTAGATCAGGTTTTGCAGAAGATGATTTCTGTTCTATTGAACACTCATAGACGTATCAGTTATACCACCATATGTAAAAATTTAAGTAGCTGGCGAATAGAATCCATAACAGATAAGGCATCATAAGCAGCGAAACTACTTTCATTCTTCGGCAAGCTAGCCAAATGAGGACACAGACCACAATATCCATGGCGCACAGAATTACTAGGGAAAATCCGGTTAAGTGGTAATGAAAAAACAATGGTGTCCAACTCCAGTTTAAGATGAGCTGAGTTACGTATAAGATTTTGATAACACTTAGCTGGGGAAATGCTTGAGGGCGCCAAATGAGCCAGCCACAAATGCCAATAATCCCGTATAAAATAGTCCAGGCTATTGGAAATACATAATTTGGCGGTGTCAGGGTTGAACGGTTTAATGCGCTATACCAAGTGCTAATCTCTGGCTTGGTTAAAGAGCCAATTACCCCACCAATTGCGATCAACGCCACGATCCAGATTATTAAAGAGAAGCGGGTTTTATTTTCTGCATTCATACGCAACAGCTCCGTCATTAGTATTATTATTTTAGCGTGACATCAATATCACTTCTTCCGCATTTACCTTCTATAATTTTTATGACTTCAGGCATGAGCCTTTGTAATCGCAGAATCGTGGCTAAAGTTTGATTAACTTGCTCGATACCTACATTTTTATGCTCAGAATCATCAGATACACACGAGCGTTCGATGTTATACACCAACCAGCCAATCCAACTAAAGGTGCCATCACAAGCAGCGACAACATGCTTTTTATTGATAACGCCACCTGCTTTTTGGTATATCTCAATCATTTTAAAAAATAGATCCTTATCAAAATTGCTGGTAATGCCGCTCCAGTTAAAAGCAGTGCCTATAATGTCATAGGTTGGATCTATCTTGCAGGCAGCCTCCCAGTCGATCAGGATTGGATTATTGCTACTGTCCCACAACACATTCTTCTGATCCAAATCACCATGACTAACAACAATATGTGTTTTTAGTATTGATATTGCATTTTGATAAGCTTCATTGGCAAGCAATATATTTTTTTGATTTTTTCGTAAATTTTCGGCAAAAGAGCAATTAAAGTTTTCAGCCTTATCAAGCAGTTCAAGAATATTTTGGTTTGTATGTGTATAAAATTGTGCTTCCGTGATTTCAGGCACATTTAAATTAAGAACGTGCATTTTTGCTAGAACTTTCGCTATTTTTAAGGCGTGAGCTTCTGAAACAGCATGTTGATCTAAGGCTTTTGCCTTAACCCATGGGTATAGCAAAAAACCCGTTCCCTCTATGATAAAAAGATATTGACCAGTATTTTCGATGGCAGAGACAGCTGGTATACCAAGGGCAGAAAAGCGTGAGGCAATTTTCTCACTCAATTCATAATTTTTAATGACTTGCTCATTTTTGAGATCAATGTCTTTTGATAGCTGCTTGATCGCATAAGAGCCTTTATCTGTATCAAGGCGCCACATGATGTGAAGCAAACCGCCGTGTACTCTTTCTGGGGGTTGCACTTGCTGGCCAAGGTTAAAATGCTGGATTAAGTGCTTTAGATGGGTTTGATTCATCTTATTCATTTCTTTTCATCCCCTAAATCTTTTGCGAGCTCAGCTTCGAGCTCTTCAATCGTTGGTAATGCAGTTTTGAGATTTTCTGGCAGTGCATCCTCAAGTCTATATTCAGCAAGACCTATTGGCTTTGTCATATCACGCAAAGCATATTCTGCTAAAACCCCTACTTTTGATCTGCATAGAATTAATCCAATAGAGGGATTATCCCCGGGATGCCTTAACAAATCATCAACGGCTGAAAGATAGAAATTCATTTTACCAGCATATTCTGGCTTGAATTTTCCAGATTTGAGTTCGATCACAACAAATGATCGCAATTTAATGTGATAAAATAAAAGATCGATATAAAAATCTTGATCCTCGACTTGTAAATGATACTGACGTCCTAAAAAAGCAAAACCATCCCCGAGTTCAAGGAGAAACTTTTCAATATGAGCTACTAATCCTTTTTCCA
>CANJMM010000030.1 GCA_947475765.1 Legionellales bacterium
AAACAGCCAAAAAATTTAATGCCTTTTTCAAGTACAGCGTTATCTGATTTTGCGCATTTAGATTTTAGCTTTAAAGATTATTTAGAGTTAGTTGATACCACAGGGCGAATTTTGAGAGAAGATAAGCCAGGGCATATTTTAGCGCATCATGAGCCTATTTTATCGAGATTAAACTTAACTTCTTCGGGATGGTTAAAGATTGTTCAAAATCTGGAGACACAATTTTGTTATGTGTTGGGCCATCATCTCAAATTTAAAAACTTTGCGCCATCTCATCGAATGAAACGGCCCAAAGGTAGAAAAATGGCCGAACAGTGCTATATAGCCTAATTCGACTATTTATTCTGAAAAATAATTGACGGGTAAATACTGCTCTGGCCAGCTGCTGATATTTTGAATAAGCAATTGATTGATTTGTATCATGTCTTCTTCATTTAAGCTACCAGATTCTGACTTTAAGTTTAGGCCTTCGATGACATATTTATAACGTGCTTTTGAAAAATCTCTTTGAGCACTTAATACATCAGTTTCAGCAGCCAATACTTCTAAAATGGTTCGGGTTCCTACTTCATAAGCTGCACGCACCGCACTTAAAGCACTTTGATTGGATATAACCGCTTGTGATAAAGCATGTGCTTCACTGATGCTGGAATGAATAGATCTATAGGCTTGTGAGGTTTTACTGCTTCGAGTTCTAACTTGCAAGTCCACTTCTCTATTAGCTTGATCAAGTTTGGCGGATGCTTGTCGAGTTTTGGATACGATTGCCCCTCCTTGAAAAAGGGGGACGGTGACATTTAGGCTAACGGTATTATTCGTAAAAACCTCTTTGTCAGGTAAAAAAGAGGTGGGCGGAACTTTAGATTTATCTTTTGAGGCTTGTAAGTCTACTGTAGGTAGATGGCCAAAACGTGCATTAAAAATATCATATTTTGCGATAGCTGAATTTTTTTGAGCTATTTGTAATTCAAGATTATGCTTAAGGGCTGCTTGAACCCAAATGTTTTTATCTTCAGGAAGTGGTTTGTGAAAAGTAATTTCTTTTTGGAGTGGGGCTAACCCTTGAAAATCAACCCCTACAATTTCAATTAATTTTTCTTTATTATTGGCAACGGTATTTTTAGTAGAGACTTCCCTTGCTAAAGCAAGATCTCGCTTGGCCTTAGCTTCATGTACTTCAGTAATGGCCACTAGGCCGACTTCAAAACGTTGTTGGGCTTGTTCTAACTCTTTTGTGAAAACGGTGCGTTGTGATTTGGCAAATCGTAAATCGTCTAGACTGGCCAATAAATCAAAATAAATTTGAGAAATGCGCAAAATAAGTTGTTGCTTTTTAAGGGCGTAGCTAATGACGCCAATTTGTTTTTGATGAGAGGCTTGTTTTAATTGAGAAAAATAGTCAGGATGAAAAATCGGTTGTGTTAAATTAACCGTATAACCATGTGTGTTAAATCGACTTTTTGGAATGAGTAGATCATAATCATGTGCTGTAGTCGAAAGGGTCACCTGGGCTGAAGGTAAAAGTCTTGAAAAAGCCTGAGGTACAACTTCATTGGTGGCGCGCATTTCTGCTTCGCTGGCTAAAAATGTTGGGTCGTTGGCTAAGGCAAGATGATAGAGTGTGAGCAAATCTTCTGCTTGAGTAGGTGCTGAAAAACAAGACAGCCATGCCAATAATAGACCGATTTGTTTTTTATTTTGTGTAGGCATTTTTTGAATCTTCCCTGGGTGTTTTTAAAGGTTAAAAGTGAAATCTAGGATCAATAGGTGCGTCAATAAGTGGCATTACCATGGTTTCAAATAAACTTTCTTGAATGACCGTGTTATTTTGTAATTTAGAGAGTAAAATAGCCTGTTGTACTGGAGCATGACCGACAAAAGCAAATAATTTCCCACCTAAATTAAGCTGATGTATAAGCGCTGCGGGAATACACTCAGCATAACTTGCTGTGATTAAGATTTTATCAAATACTTTATCTGGGTTATCAGGGTGCCCTAATGCGCCATTTGCTAATATAAGCTCAATATTATGAGGGGCAAAGGCTTCAAGATTTTTTTTCGTGAGCGCAAATAATTCAGGGCGTATTTCAATGCTGGTGAGTTTGTGCGCTAATCGAGATAATAATAAGGTACTATATCCTGAACCCGATCCAATTTCTAAAATATGATCCGTAGGTTTTATCTCTAGTGCTTGTATTGCTCTGGCCAAAGTTTTAGGCGGCAACATTTTTTGATCTTGTAAAATAGGCAGCTCTGTATCGGCATAGGCAAGGTGTTCATAAGCCTTAGGCACAAATTTTTCTCGCTGAGTGTGGCTCATGAGGTTGAGTAGCGCAGAATCAAGGATCCCCCACGTTTTAAGTTGGCAACATATCATATTTTGTCTGGCTTGTGAGAAATTTGGCATAGATATAAAACTTTCTTGTTGTTTGAGTTGAGATTTTGATCTTTAATATGCAAAAAATATTATCATACCCTCGAGGGGACGCCTACTCCTATTCCCATTATCATGAAAAATTAACAGGAAAGAAAATTGACTAATAAAATCTGGCAAGCTTACTTTTCTCACGAAGACATCCTCGTGGAATCTAGCTTATGCCAATATCAGGGGCACTTTAGGCTAGACGAGTTAGTGATTAAATTTAAAAAATTTGATAATCAATGGACAAGTTCTGTTGTGCGCGAGAAAATTAGTCGGGCAAATGCTGTCGCAGTGCTGTTATATGATCCCCTTCAAGACAAAGTGGTTTTAGTTGAACAGCTTCGTGTAGGCTGTATTCAAGATCAAAGCATTTCAAGCCCCTGGTTATTAGAACTGGTCGCAGGATTAGTTTCTCCAGGTGAGGATGCACAGGAAACAGCTATAAGAGAAATAGAAGAAGAAGCAGGGGTAAAGCTTGAAAAGCAAAATCTGATATCAATAGGAGAATATTATAATACCCCAGGGGCTTTTACAGAAAGAACCTCAGTTTATTGTGCTTTAGTTGACTCAACTCACTTAGGTGGTATATTTGGGCTAGAGCATGAACATGAAAATATTAAAGTTCATGCTCTGGCTTTTCAGTCTATTTTTAAGCAATTAGCAGAAAATCAGTTTCTAACCAGCGCGTCTACAGTTATTGCATTACAATGGCTTAAATTGAATCGAGAGAATTTCTATGTCAACAAAGTTACCTAATAAAAAAACAAGTACCTATACAGCAGAATCAATTGAAGTCTTGAGTGGACTGGATCCGGTTAAAAAGCGTCCTGGCATGTATACCGATACCTCAAGGCCCAATCATTTAGCACAAGAAGTGATAGATAACAGCGTAGATGAGGCGTTATCTGGACATTGTAATGAAATTAAGGTGATTTTATATCCTGATGGTGCCTTAGAAGTAAAAGACAATGGACGAGGTATGCCCATTGATATTCATCCAGAAGAAAAAGTTTCGGGTGTGGAGTTAATTTTGACCCGACTGCACGCAGGCGCAAAATTTTCTCAAAAAAGTTATGGTTTTTCAGGGGGCTTGCATGGCGTAGGCGTCTCCGTCGTGAATGCATTATCTGAAAAGTTAGAGGTAAACATTCATCGAAACAGTAAAATATATCAAATTACATTTGAAAATGGTGAAAAAACAAAAGCCCTTAAGGCCATAGGCGCTTGTCCGAAAAATGAAACAGGAACTACCGTTAAATTTTGGCCTAATCCAAAATATTTTGACAGTCCAAAAATCTTAACATCAAAGCTAATCCATTTATTAAAAGCCAAAGCAGTATTGTGCCCTAACTTAAAAGTCAGTTTTTATGATGTAGAGAAGAAAGAAACACATGAATGGCACTATCAAGGAGGGCTGTCGAGTTATTTGTTCGAAACAATTGGCGCGCAATCGATTTTGCCCGAGGGTGGGTTTTCAGGCGAGCTAGTTAGTGAAAAAGAAGCCGTATCATGGGCGATTGCTTGGTTACTGGAAACGCCAGAAAATGAATTATTGAGTGAAAGTTATGTTAACTTAGTGCCCACTGCGCAAGGAGGCACGCACGTTAATGGATTTCGAAATGGTTTATTAGAAGCCATGCGAGAATTTGCTGAAAAAAGAGATTTGTTGCCAAGAGGGGTTAAACTTGCCCCTGAAGACATTTGGGAGCAGGCAGCTTATGTCTTGTCTTTTAAGATGCATGATCCCCAGTTTTCAGGCCAAACCAAAGAGCGTTTAACTTCGAGAGAAAGTTCGGCTTTTATTTCCGGTTGTGTGAAAGATGCTTTTAGCCATTGGTTGTATCAACATATAGCTGAAGCAGAAGCGTTGGCGAATTTAATTATTGCAAAAGCCAATGCAAGATTAAAAAAAGGCAAGCAAATTGAGCGCAAAAAGATAACGCAAGGTCCGCCGCTTCCAGGAAAATTAGCAGATTGTACTTCTCAAGATGTCACCAGGACAGAATTGTTTTTAGTAGAAGGCGATTCAGCGGGGGGGTCGGCTAAACAGGCTCGAGATAAAAGTTTTCAGGCAATTATGCCACTAAGAGGCAAAATATTAAATACCTGGGAATCGGACACAAAAGAAGTATTAGCCTCTCAAGCCATTCATGATATTGCTGTGGCCATAGGCCTTGATCCGGGTAGTGAAGATGTCAGCTCTATTCGATATGGAAAAATTTGTATTTTAGCGGATGCAGACTCTGATGGATTACACATTGCGACGTTATTATGTGCCTTATTTTTAAAACATTTTAGAAAAGCAGTGGACTCAGGACATATTTTTGTGGCGATGCCGCCATTGTATCGTATAGACATAGGTAAAGACGTTTATTACGCCCTAGATGAAGCTGAAAAACAGGGATTATTAGACCGGATTCATGCTGAAAATAAAAGAGGAAAAATTCAAGTTACTCGATTTAAAGGGCTAGGTGAAATGAATCCTATTCAGTTAAGAGAAACAACGATGGATCCCAATACACGTCGCTTGTTACAGCTCACCCTAACAAATTATAAAGCCGTGCATGAAACGCTCGACTTATTGTTGGCGAAAAAACGATCTGCACATCGGCGTGAATGGTTAGAAAGCAAAGGCGATAAAGCAGACATTACTTGAATTCAGGATAGGTTAATAAAATGGCGAAAAATAAAACAAATACCACAATTAAACTTTATGATATTGAAAAAAGAGATTTGGCAGAATTTAGCGAAGGCGCTTATTTAAATTACGCTATGTATGTTATTATGGACAGAGCCTTGCCACATATTGGCGATGGTTTAAAGCCAGTACAACGTAGAATTATTTATGCGATGTCTGAACTGGGCCTTAATGCCACGGCAAAACATAAAAAATCGGCACGTACGGTTGGAGATGTTTTGGGTAAATTTCACCCTCATGGAGATGCTGCATGCTATGAAGCCATGGTGCTGATGGCGCAGTCTTTTTCTTTTCGTTATCCTTTAGTAGATGGTCAAGGTAACTGGGGCTCAACCGATGATCCTAAGTCTTTTGCTGCCATGCGATATACAGAAGCGAAATTATCGGCTTTTTCAGATTTATTATTAGCCGAATTAGCACAAGGTACAGTCAACTGGATCCCCAATTTTGATGGAACATTGGAAGAACCAAAAGTTTTGCCAGCACGAGTGCCTACTTTATTGTTAAATGGCACAACGGGCATTGCAGTCGGCATGGCCACAGATATCCCACCTCATAACTTAACGGAAGTCGTAGAAGCTTGTTGTGCTTTACTGGAAGATCCTAGTCTTACCATTAAAGATTTGTGTAAGATTATTAAAGGGCCAGATTATCCTACCCAGGCTGAAATCATCACGCCTAAAAAAGAAATTGCAGCTATGTATGAAACAGGATTAGGCAGCATTCGGATGCGAGCCAAGTGGGTGCAAGAAAAACAAGGGGATATTATTGTTACCGCTTTACCGCACCAAATTTCTCCGGCCAAAGTACTGGAACAAATTGCGGCGCAAATGCAGGCTAAAAAATTACCAATGGTGTCAGACTTACGAGATGAGTCTGATTATGAAAATCCTACGCGGCTGGTGATTGAATTAAAAAATAATAAAGTAGACGTGGGTGCTTTGTTAGATCATTTATTTGCCACAACCGATTTAGAATCGACTTATCGCGTTAATATGAATGTTATTGGGCTAGACAATAGACCCAAAGTTAAAAATCTTAAATTATTTTTAGTTGAATGGCTTGAGTTTCGAGTAAGCACGGTTAAAAATAGACTCAATTATCGTTTAGAAAAAGTGCAAGATAGATTGCATGTTTTAGATGGCTTATTAATAGCCTATTTAAATATCGATGAAATTATTCATATTATTCGTACGTATGACGATCCGAAAGCGCAATTTATCAAGAAATATAAATTATCTGATAGACAGGCAGATTCTATTTTAGATTTAAAGTTACGCCATTTGGCCAAGTTAGAAGAAGTCAAAATAACGTCTGAACAAAATGAATTAAGCAAAGAACGAGCGGGTTTAGAAGCCATATTAGGCTCAGAGAAAAAACTGAAAAATCAAGTAAAAAAAGAACTAGAGCAAGATGCCCTTAAATTTGGAGACAAACGTCGTTCGCCTATTATAGAGCGATCAGAAGCACAAGCCATGAAAATGGAGGAACATTTACCCCAAGAAGCCATCACGGTTATTTTATCAAAAAATGGTTGGGTACGTGCTGCGAAATCGCATGAGGTTGATGGCAGTATGCTTAATTTTAAACCAGGTGATGAGTTTAAGTTGCAAGCTAAAGGTAAGTCCAATCAAACTGCTTACTTTTTAGATTCAACAGGTCGAAGTTATACGTTGCCAGCTTATAAACTCCCGAGTGCCAGAGGATTTGGGGAATCGTTATCCAGCGAATTAACGCCCCCTTCGGCTGCAACATTTGAGTGGTTAACACTTGATTTGCCTGAAAGTGAGGAAAAGATAATATTGATTTCTAATGGAGGGTATGGCTTTATTCCTAAGATTCAAGATTTATATACCAAAAATAAAACGGGCAAGTTAGTGATGAAATTGTCAGAAGGGGAAAAGCCGCTATGTACTGGGCCGCTTACGGCAGATCATCATGGTGTAGCTTTACTCACCAGTGAAGGCCGATTGTTAATTATGGACATTAAAGATATTCCTGAGTTAAATAAAGGTAAAGGCAATAAATTAATCAATCTAAAAAAATCAGCTAAACCGGGCGCTATTCCAGAGCAAGTGATTGGGATTGCGTTGCTGGCTAAAAAAGGAAAATTACAAATTTTGGCCAATAAAAGAAAATTAGAACTCTCTGGCAAGGCATTAGATAGCTATTATGGTGAGCGTGCGAGTGCGCCGCTTAAATTACCAGCAGGCTATGGTAAAGCTACTGGGCTTGAATGAAAAATTGTTTAAAACTACCGGTAGATAAAACCATGTCGGATAAAACTAAGAGGGTGTTCACAGGTAAATGAGACAAAGGTGCAGTAGAAGAGAGTAATTTTAGTTTCATTGCAGGTTTAAAAATGCTAGGGCTCACAATAGATTCCCCGCGCCCAAATGCGGCCATTTCAGGAATAAATAGAATGTGTTGAGGGTCTCCTACTAAATCTTGCTCATGCTCTCCTATAAGTTGAATGTTAAGCGCTAAAGGATGGTGGCCTATTACTTGTAGGCCACATTGAATTTTATGGCCATCTAATTGTTTTACCCACCGAATAATGCCTATAGTCAGTTGATACTGATTTTCATTAATTTGCGTACTAAGGCCTAATAAATCACCTGTTTGAGGGGGTTTTATTTTTAGGGTTTCCATGTTAAGTTCAAGACAAAAACCACCCGGACTTTCATTGATAATGGTGCAATCTGAAACAAATGAAGTAGTGTTTTTTTTTTCGGTGGATAAAGCTTGAATAATGCTTTGAAATCCTGTAAAAATTTTAGCAGGCTGATTAATTTCTATTCTGTCTTGCCCTCGGTTCGAAAAATAACTCCACGTTGCAACCAATTGTTTAATAAGAGAAGGCGGCAGGTTTTTCTCAGTTGAAGATCCGGTATTTTTTTCTATAAGAAGCGAATTTAAATAGGGGGTTAGTTTTTTTAGAACTAAGACGCGTGTGTTGCCAGAAAAAGAAAATAAACCTAACGAAGCATATACTGGTGCATGATCTCTTTCTAGATCAAAAACAAAAAGTTCATCTTGCATGTTATCTGCGAAATCAATATTGATGTGCTTGGTCCAAAAAGTTAGGGCATGATAGAGTAATAATAATTCTTGGGTGCATAAGCGATAAGGGTTTGCGATGGAAAATAATAAGATATGCTTGTACCAATCTGCTACAGTTGAATGATTGATTTCTTTGTCTAAGGCTGGTGTTATCGCTTTGTTGTGTGCTTTTTCTTGTTCTGCCAAATGGTATAGGTTGTGGCAGTCAAGCCATAAACCTGTAGGGGTTTTGGCATACAATAAAAAGTGGATAAATAATATTTTTAGGTTCATTCTTAAACAATGTGAGATGCAAAGAGCCAGCAATGCTTTGTTGCAAAATAGTTTTTTGGTTTGTGCTTCAATGACAAGCTGATAACTTTGTTTTAATAAGGTAAAGAGGCTTTCAATCAAAATAAGAATGTTATTTTGTGTTTTTTGATCTGGGTTGAGCGAAGAGAAAGATTGTTTAAACAAGCCATCGAAAACATAATCTATTTTCTGCATCAAAAGCGTGGTAATTTGATGGCGTAGGGTTAAGTCTATTTTTTGATGGTTGATAAAAGTGCAATAGTCATAAAGTTGCTTAGCCGTTTCAGTTATATGATAGGTCGGTAGTTGTTGGCAAAACTGTGTTGCTGTTTCTAAATTCAGTTCAATTTGCTTAGGATCATGCATTTGATTTTATTCACCTGAAAAAAAAATCAGCTAAAAATTAGCTGCCTACCCACTGATACTAGTTTAGTAAGAATTATAGGGTAAAGCAATGAATGGGGTATTTAGAGGCTAGGCCAGGGACTTCTTGCACAAATCGGGGAACAAGATAACCTGGTAAGGCTTGGTGAAGGGTTTGAACGATTTTTTTTGCTTCAGTTAATTCGACTTCAAAATGATGAGATCCTGTTACTTTGTCCAGCTGATGTAAATAATAGGGCAAGATCCCCCATTGAAATAATTTTTCACTAAGGGAGATTAAAGTATGCGCGCTGTTATTAATATTTTTTAACAAAACAGATTGATTTAATAAAGTAACAAAAGGCTGAATTAAAGCTAAATAGGAAGCCAGTTGTGGAGAAAGTTCATTGGGGTGATTGCAATGCAGTACCATTACGATTTTTAAACCAAACTCGGATGTTTTTTTAAATAACGCGGCTAATTCAGGGGTGATTCTTTGGGGAATCACGATGGGAAAGCGAGTATGTAAGCGAATGGTTTTAATTTGTGTGAGGGCTTTAATTTTATCAAAAACCAAATTTAAATAAGCATCATGAGCTGAAAGTGGGTCGCCCCCCGATAAAATAATTTCGTTGATACAGGGATGTTTTTGAATATACGTTATAATTGCGTCGATATTTTTCAATCCAGGCGTATTCTCTTGATAGGGAAAATGGCGCCTAAAGCAATAACGACAATGCACCGCACAAGCACCTGTTAGGGTTAATAATACCCGTGATGAAAATTTATGTAATAATCCAGGGAGGGGGTTAGTCTTAGGGTTATTTTCTTTTAGGGGATCGACCTCAAAACCGGGTATTATCCCGTTTTCTGCTTTAAGTGGCAAAACTTGCAAAAGTAAAGGATCATCGGGGGTTTGCGTTTGCATTAATGCAGCAAAGCTTTTGGGTACTTTGGTTTTAAAATTTTGGCTGAGATCGTAGTCAGGAAATAAAATACCTTGGTTAGCTTGCTTTATATTTAGATGATTTAATAGCTCAAGAGGATGTGTAAAAGCCTTTTGCAGTTCGATTTGCCAAGGATCGGCTTTTTTCAATTGTTGAATGCTTATAGGTTGCGGTATCATGTTTGGGATTTTTTATATACTGCTAAGCAAAATAGTTAATGCGTTCAATCATACACAAGATGAGGTTATATGGCTACCTATAGTACGAATGAATTTAAAAGTGGATTAAAAATTATATTAGAAGGCGATCCTTATGCCATTGTAGAAAATGAATTTGTCAAACCTGGTAAAGGCCAGGCTTTTAATCGTGTCAGAATGCGGAACTTAAAAAATGGCCGAATCTTAGAAAAGACTTTTAAGTCAGGTGAAAGCGTTGAAGCAGCAGATGTGATTGATACAGAAATGCAATTTTTGTATTACGATGGGGTAAGATGGCATTTTATGGTTCAAGATAGTTTTGAACAACATGAAATGGACGCAGCTGTTTTGTCTGACGCAGCTAAATGGCTAAAAGAACAAGATGTTTGTATTGTCACGCTTTGGAATGGCGCGCCTTTAACGGTAACCCCTCCTAATTTTGTGAATCTCACCGTAGCCGATACTGATCCGGGCTTAAGAGGCGATACGTCTAGTGGTGGCACCAAGGCTGCTACCTTGGATACTGGGGCAGTGGTGAAAGTGCCTTTGTTTATTCAAATTGGCGATGTGCTTAAAATTGATACCCGTAAAGGCGAATATTTGTCTCGTGCAAAAGAATAGAACTTGGATGCCAAGTGCCACTCAAAGCAGTTTGGTGGCACGGGCAAAACTCATCCAAAAAATACGTGCTTTTTTTGAGGAGCGCGACATCCTAGAAGTGAACACACCTGTTTTAGCTAGGACGACCACAACTGATGTACAAATTGATTCTTTCAAAACAGACGATTATTTTCTACAAACTTCACCAGAATTTTATTTAAAAAGAGTATTGGCGGCAGGCTTAGGCGCCATATATCAATTGGGCCCGGTTTTTAGAAGGGGTGAAGTGGGTAAAAAACATCAGCCAGAATTTACCTTATTAGAGTGGTATCGGCCAGGTTTTTCACTTGAGGCGCTTATTCAAGAAGTATCGGATTTATTAGGCGAAATTTTAAAGTGTGCGCCCATCCAGTGTTTTAGTTATAAAACTGTTTTCGAGCAATTATTAGGATTTGATCCCCATCTTGCGACTGGCGATGAATTATCTCAGATTGCAATAGAACATAAAATCGTGAGTGTACAAGACGCGGTTGCTTTAAATTTAGATAAAGATGCCTGCTTAGACTTATTGATGGTGAGCCTCATCGAGCCTAATTTAACAAAATTAATTTCAGGCGATGTGCTTTGTCCTATTGCGATTACAGAATATCCTGCAAGTCAAAGTGCTTATGCTCAAATAGAAAAAGGGGTGGCCAAGCGATTCGAAGTGTATGTTAACGGCTTAGAATTGGCCAATGGCTATTTTGAATTATGCGATGCAGTGACGCAACGTGAAAAATTTAATCAAGATAATCTAAAAAGAGCACAATTAGGGTTATCGGTTATACCCATAGATGAAAATTTATTGGCCGCACAAGAGGCTGGCATGCCAGTATGTAGTGGGGTTGCATTGGGGGTAGACAGATTAATCATGCTGGCATTGAATAAACCTACCATACAAGAAGTGGTTGCTTTTGATAGCAGCCGATATTAATCAAGCAAAAAGCCCCCAGATAAGACATGGGGGCTTTTTGGTTATTTTTATATTATATTTTTTTCATTTGAATGGTCGCGTTGGCAGGGTATTGATGCATATTACCCGTGACGGCATCTACAATAAAACCTGGCCAAAATAAAACGTTAATAAAAGTCACGCCATTAATGGTTTGAGCTATGCCCATATTTTGCTGTGCATACCCAGCTTTTTTACAGTCAACGCGTAAAGTCCCTTTTCCTTTGGTCGCAATAATATTGCCAGGGTTACTAGAAAGCAAATACACCATGCCATCGTTATCCGTAATAGCGCATTTTACATTTTGAATTAATTCATTGCTTTCTGAGTCTACTACGCGGATTTGGACATTATTAGAAGCACCAGTAAAAACAGTAGCACAGCCACTAATCATGAAAAGAGCAGAAAAAGTTAAAAGCTTAACACAATTCATAATCATAAATAAATAAACCTCAATACTACAATATAAAAAAATCAGCCAACTTGCTTTTTATTCAAGCTAGGTTATAGCGGACTATATAGAGACCCATAAGAGTCGTCAAGCTTAAATAAAGATTTGTAATAGGACAGCCATGTTAATTTTAAATATTAATTTATGTTAATTTGCTAATTAAAGATCTTTGGCGTGGCACAAAAAAGTCCCATCCATCCCCAGCCAAGATTCTTTGCCATTAGGTCGTCGATATTTAAACCAAGTCAGTGGAATGTTTTTATAGTGTTTTTTGATTAATTTAGCAGAAGCATAACCTACTTCAGCAATCAATAAGCCTTCAGGATTTAAATATGGTTTAGCCTGACTCAGAATGGGATGAATAAGTTTGAGGCCATCTTTGCCTGCCTCTAAAGCAATTTGGGGCTCATTTTTAAATTCTAAAGGCGTATTTTGATAGTCTTTTGTGGAAACATAGGGAGGGTTGGTGATTATCAAATCATATTTAGACGCTACATTTTGAAATAAATTGCTTTGAATGGTCTTAACGCGATGAGTAAGCCCATGTTTTTGTATATTGATATTTGCAACGGCCAAAGCTTCAGCTGAAATATCGACTAAATCAATGATGAGATTAGGGTGAAGCAAAGCCAGGCTGATGCCAATACAGCCTGATCCCGTACATAAGTCTAGTACCCGATAATTT
The DNA here is from genome assembly GCA_947475765.1 of Legionellales bacterium. Taxonomy (GTDB): domain Bacteria; phylum Pseudomonadota; class Gammaproteobacteria; order Berkiellales; family Berkiellaceae; genus CADEEZ01. The sequence goes on from CANJMM010000030.1 coordinate 12,709, forward strand.
TTCCAAGTGCACAGAGTTAAAAAATCTTGAAAGCGCGTGCTCATAATAGATCGAGGGACTAAGACGTGTTGATTGATATAAAAATCATGGCTTAAATATGTTGCTTGATGGGTAATATACTCAACAGGAATGCGTTTAGCGATTCGCCTTTCAAAAATATAAAGAATTTTAAGGGTTTGCCAAGGCAATAAAATCTTCTCTAAATCTTGATAATCATAGGGCAGAGATAGACCAAAGAATGCCAGATGTAAGCTGGTTTGATATAAAGAACCATCCCCAAAAAAATGTGCGTGCAGCTTGGCTTTTTGCATTAATTTTGCCCCAGATTGGGCCAGATAAGCTAAGCTCAGTTTGCCTATTAGGCTGCGCTGCATTAAAGCCTGATAAGCCAGTTGTCGTTTAGCCTCAAGAGAAATCAGCAATGGCTTCTCCCATTTTAATAGGGGTAAGCAGGCTTAAATTAGGATTTAACTTGGCTTGAGGGGGAAATAACACAATGACGGTTGAGCCTAAGCTAAAAAATCCGAGCTCATCGGCTTTTTTATAGTTGGGGCCACTGGCATAAGCAGTGTGCTCAGGCTTTTTCTTAAAACAGCCACGATGAGGGGCGACTTTACCCGCCCAAGCGGTATCGATGCTACCAACAATCATTGCTCCAACTAAGATAACGGCCATAGGGCCATAAGCAGTCTCAAATAAAGCAACAACACGTTCATTTTTAGCAAATAAGCTAGGAACATGTTCGGTGGTTAAAATATTGACTGAAAAAAGATCGCCAGGCACGTAAATCATATCAGTTAGCTTGCCTGCAAATGGGAGGTGCACGCGATGATAATCTTTAGGGGCCAAATAAATGGTGACAAAAGCGCTGTTTTGAAAATTTTGAGCGAGCTTATCATGGGCTAAAATACTATGAACAGAATACAGGTGATTTTTGGCTTGAATAAATTGATTTTTTTTTATACGCCCAAAATTTTGTATACAGCCATCAGCAGGAGAAATAAGACAGCTTGCTTCAGAAGCAATGCTTCTGGCCTGAGGGTGAAGTTTTCGAGTAAAAAAATGATTAAAGCTGTGATAAGCATAGGGATTGGCTTCTAAGGCTTCAGATAAATTAACTTCTGGGTATTTTCCTAGAAAATAGCGAATTAAATAATTTTTAAGCCTGGGTATTTTGCTGTTTGCCAGTAAACCAGCAAATCTAGAAATAATGTGTTGGGGGGCTAAATATTGCTTAAGTATGTTAAATGGGAGCATCGGTTACTTGCCTTCGTTGCAGTTGTGTCGTTCAACGCCTATGATTGATGGTTTGAATAATAAAGAGGAAGCAGCGATGAATGATAAGCGAAGAAATCTGATTTGGATAGATCTAGAAATGACAGGCCTTGATTGTCAGCAAGATAGCATACTAGAGATTGCAACAATTATAACAGACAGTGATTTAACTATTTTGGCAGAAGGGCCTAGCTTAGCGATTTTTCAACCGCCAGAAGTATTGGCTAAAATGAATGATTGGGTTAGAAATCAACATCAAAAATCAGGCTTAACAGAACGGGTTCAAAACAGTCGTATTTCGCTTCAGGAGGCAGAAGCCTTGACCTTGGATTTTGTAAAATTGTATACCGATGCTAAAGAATCGCCTATGTGTGGTAATACGATTTGCCAAGATAGACGCTTTATGGCGAATCATATGAAAGCCCTAGAAGCCCATTTTCATTATCGCCATTTAGATGTAAGTACAGTAAAAGAATTGGCGAAACGCTGGGCACCTAAATTATATGAAGGCTTTACAAAATCTTCTAAGCATCTTGCTTTAGATGACATCATAGAATCTATTGAAGAGTTAAAATATTATCGTGAAAGATTTTTTAATTTAGATTTAAAATGAGGATAAAATAAGCGCATGATCCATCCTGAGTTGCTTTGTCAAGAAATCACCAGCCAGACGTTAAAAGTGCATTTACCCATCCGCAATAATTTAGCGCATAAACATGATTTTGGTCATGTGCTGATTATTGGGGGTGGAGAGTTACATTTAGCGGGTGCCGCCTTATTATCGGCAATGGCGGCTTTGAATACGGGGGCAGGACTGGTTTCACTCATTGTCCCCTCTGCAAGTTATGGCCGAATTAGTCATGCGCCGGCTGAACTGATGTGTTACGCCATCGACAGTTTTAATCGAGAAACAGTCGGCTTTTTAGATCAAGTGGATGTCATTGCGATAGGCCCAGGATTAGGTCAAAATGCTTGGTCAAAACAAGCCTTAACTTATATCTTAACTTCAAGCGCAATGAATAAAAAAATAGTTTATGATGCCGATGCCTTGAATTTAATGGCTAAAGATGAACTCGGTGCGGCCATGTTTTTAAGCGATGAATCTAAAAGCATATTTACGCCTCATCCTGGCGAGGCAGCCAGATTGTTAAAAACAACGTCAGAGGCGATTCAATTAGACAGATTTGAGTCGGCTAAAAAAATAGCCAGCCAATATCATGCAACCGTGGTGTTAAAAGGCGCAGGGAGCCTAGTTTATAATCAGGACAAATTATTTTCACGCTGCCCCGTAGCGAATGCAGCTTTGGCTACGGCTGGCACAGGCGATGTGTTAACGGGTATCATTGCAGGCTTATGGGCGCAGGGCTTAACTGTTTATGATGCGGCGAGTGGCGGGGTAGGGTTACATGCTTTTTTAGCAGAAAAACATAGTCAGATGGTGGGTCCAAGAGGATTACTGGCAAGTGAGATTATTCGAGCTATACCCGCGGGATTAAACGGCTTAAGCGGATGAGAGGCATAAAAAAATATGAGTGAATGGCCTCAAGTGGTACAGTCTCCAGAAGAGCTGATGCAAAGAGCAAAAGCCTTTGCGGCTAAAATCAGGCTCAATTTAAGCCAAAAGCCCATGGTTATTTATTTGCTAGGGGAGTTAGGAGCGGGAAAAACCACTTTTTGTAAAGGGTTTTTAAGCGGCCTAGGCTATCAGGGTCTCGTGAAAAGTCCGACTTATACGTTGGTTGAGTCGTATGATATAAAAGATGATATAAAAGATGATATAAAAGATGATATAAAAGATGATATAAAAATATATCATTTTGATTTATATAGATTGAGTAGTCCGCTAGAAGCAGAAGAAATGGGCATATTGGATTATTTTCATGCTAAAGCCATTGTTTTGATAGAATGGCCTGAAAAAGCCAAAGGTTTTTTGCCAAAAGAAGATTGGCAAGTATGTATTGATTTTCAAGAAAATAATTTACACAGATTGATGAACATTAAGAAAATAAACCAAAATGATTAAGAATATAACGTGTGTTTTATTTTTTATAACGAGCTTGGTTTTAGGCTCATTGGCTTGTGCTGCGCCAGTGATAATGAAAGGCGTTCGAGTGTGGTCTAAACAAGAGAGTACGCGAGTGGTATTTGAGTTAAGCGCCAAGCCAAAAATAGAGTCGTTGGAATTAGAAAACCCTGAGCGTTATGTAGTGGACCTTAAAAATACACAATGTCATTTAACCGTAAAATCTAATATATTTAACAATAGCCCTATTCTTGATTTTAGACACAGTATGCGACAAGAGACCGATTGTCGATTGGTTTTTGACTTAAATAAAAAATTACCCGCCAATAGTTTTGTTTTAGAACCTAACGATTCAGAAGGCTTTCGCTTGGTTATTGATATAGGAGATTCAGTCGGTTTGTTTGAAGTAGAAACAAGTGAAGCGATTGAAAAAACGCCACTTAATTCAGAGTTAAAAACAGCCAAAAAAATGCTTAAACCTGGTACCAGGCCTTTTATTGTGGCCATTGATCCCGGGCATGGCGGACAAGATTCAGGTGCAGTAGGGCGAAAATACAAAACCTATGAAAAAGAAGTGGTATTGGCCGTTGCCAAACGTTTAAAAAGCTTAATTAATCAAGAAAGCCATATGAAAGCTTTTTTAACGCGTGATGGGGATTATTTTATTACGCTAAGAAGAAGAATTAATATGGCCCGAGAGATGGGGGCAGATATTTTCGTTTCATTGCACGCAGACAGTCAACCAAATGGCGAAAATGCAAAAGGGGCTTCTGTTTATGTTTTGTCTGATAAAGGCGCAAGTAATGAGGCAGCAAGATGGTTGGCCGACAGAGAAAATAGAGCAGATGGCATTGGCGGAGCGAAATTAGAAGATAAAAATCCTACATTGGCTTCTGTTTTGTTAGATTTATCTCAGACCATTAGTCAAGAATCTAGCGAAGAGTTAGGGGATAGTGTGTTAACTTCTTTGGGTCGATTTGCCAGTTTACATAAAAAAAAGGTAGAGCATGCCGGTTTTGTGGTATTAAAATCACCAGATATCCCCTCGATTTTGGTTGAGTTAGAATTTTTATCTAACCATGATGGGGAGTTAAGATTACGCCAATCTGAATATCAGCAAAAATTAGCCGAAGGCGTTTTTAGTGGACTAAGAGACTATTTTTCAAAACGTACGTTGCCGCCTGCACACCCTCATGTTCAAGAGGTCCCTGCTGGCTTGGATGTAGCCAGTGTTAAATAATTATCGCACCATTCAAATTCTGCCCATGGCTTTGGCCAATCAAATTGCGGCAGGAGAAGTCATTGAGCGGCCAGCCTCTTGTATTAAAGAATTGCTTGAAAACAGCTTAGATGCAGGGGCAACTGAAATTCATATTGACATTGATGCCGGTGGTCTGCGTCAAATGGTGATTACAGATAATGGCTTAGGTATAGAAAAACAAGATTTGCTTTTATCTCTTGCCGCCCATGCCACCAGTAAAATTCAATCACATCAAGATCTATTTCATTTGACGACCTTAGGGTTTAGAGGCGAAGCCTTGGCTAGCATTCAAGCGGTCAGTAAAGTCGAAATTACTTCTAAAAGACCAGGGGCCGAATCTAAAGCCTATAAATTAGTGGCTTATACTGATATGCCTATTATAGAAACGTATTTTTCAGGAGAACAGGGCACACAAATCCGAGTAAAAGATTTATTTTATAATGTCCCTGTTCGAAAAAAATTCCTTAAATCGGCTAAAACAGAATATTTCCACATAGAAAATTTGGTGACAGCTTTGGCTTTGTCACACCCTGAAGTGGCTATTTATTTTAATCATAATGACAAGCCCGTTTATTTTTTGCCCCAGGCATTAACCCCTAAACAAGTACAAGGCAGAGTTTCTAAATTATTAGGGAAAAATTTTATAGATCATGCTGTAGAATTGAACATTGAAAGAGTAGGCTTAGTTTTGACTGGTTTTTTAGGATTGCCTCAGTCTTTTTCTAGAACCAACGGGCAGCAATATTTTTATATTAATGGCCGCTTAATTAAAGATAAATTAATTACCCATGCCATTAAAAGCTTTTTTCAAACGCAACAATTATTGAGCCCAGGGATGTACCCAGCTTATGTTTTATATTTGACGATAAGTCCTGAAGAAGTCGATGTGAATGTGCACCCCACTAAACATGAAGTGCGTTTTCATGAGCCTAGATTAATTCATGATTTTATCACAAGTGCTTTGGCTTCTGTGCTCAGAAAAACAGGCTTAATCATAAGCACAGACAATAATGAATTGCCAGAAAGCCCATCAGAAAATAGCCTAGATTCTAATTTAGATAAACCCAGCATTCAATATCGAGATCTTGAATATCAAAAATCACCTACAATCGCTTTATTAAAACAAGCAACTGAACCCAGTTGTACGCCTTCTTTTTCTATGAATAAAAAAACAGATGATTTATTCCCTTCAATCATTAAAATTGGGCCTTATTTGTTGTTAGGAGAGAGCGCTTTACAACCTGAAGCAGGTCGCGTGATAGATATTGCCTCAGGGCAAGAGGCGTTAATAGCCTATTTTTTTTCAACAGATCAACAACATGATTGGTTTGAGGCTAAGCCTTTATTAGTGGCCTTAAGTATTAGCACGCCATACATGGAACAATGGATTTGGCCAGAAAGACAAGCGTACTTTGCCAAAAATTTTGGCTTAATTTATCAGTTTAAAAACAAAGCAGAAATATTGATAACACATTTACCAAAAGTCTTAAAATATATGACGCACCAAGAAAGATTAGATAAGCTAACCCAGCTGTTTCAAGCAGCCTTGCATAATGGCATAACAGAGTGGGAGACAGCAGGTCTGCAACTTTTTATGAACCATTTTTTGTGCCGATTGCCATCTGCAGAATGGGCAGCTCAATTTTCATGGTTACAAAAAATAGAAGACAAATCATTTGTTCAAGTGCTGACTCAAGCTTGTATACGTGATTTTTTAAGTTCACGACTAAGTTAATTGTGGGATGACTTGATTTTTTAAGCTCGGACAAAAAAGAATATTTTTTTCAATATTATTCTCTAAGACGACGATGAGCACAGATTGAGCCGCCCGATGAAAAGTTAAGTTATGATTGACTACCCTCATGCCTTCTCTAAGTCCAGCTTGATATTCAGGGCTATTGGAATCTAAATCTTTTATGGTTTTATGCATCATAAAATGTGCCATGTCAAAATGATAATTGGGCAGTTTAAATACTTTAGGCTTCATCTTTAAAGAATAGCCAAAATCTTTGCCTGTTAACGATAATAAAGGGTTTGATTTGATAAGGTTGTGATATTTTTCCCACTGAGTTTCGCCTAATATATTTTTAAACGCCTGTAATACAATCAGTTCCTGATCTTGTTCACTTGCATTTTTATGTTCTTTAATTTTTAAGTAAATTTGCTTGGTGATTTTATCAATAAGCTGCGTTTTCTGCGCATCTTTTAGGGAGGACATTTTTTGAGCAATGAACGCCCCTTTGAGTAAGGAAAGCGCATAAAATACATTATCATTTTGATAATGCGTAGAACGCTGTTTTTCAGAGAGGTGTTTAATGGGCGAGCTGTAATATTTGACTAAATTAGTATTATGATAGCGTGTGTAATCTTTTAAGCAAAGAAGCCCCGATTCAAGTGCAAAACGTAAGCCATAATAATCGGTGAAGCCTTCTACAAACCAGGCTATGCTTTCTGTGGGGTTTTTAAAATGTGCTTTATGCCCTATCCATGCATGGAACATTTCATGTGAAAGGCTGATAATGGAAGTATGAAGATTATTTTTATTTGGCGTAATAGACAAGGTCATAAAGTTTTTAAAATGCAGCCCCTGAATACCATTAGAACTAGACGTTTGAAGGCTTTCAGCTAGGGCTATGGTGTAATCGGGAAAGTCATCATCTTGCCAAAAATTTCTTTGATGGGTGAGTAAAGCTCTAATATAATTTTCTGAATTTTTATTTAACCAGTCCCATTTGCCGATAGTGGCATAGTGAATGGTTTGATCTGTTTTCTGATTCAGATGAATTTTTTTTGATTCAAAGTTTCCTGCCAGTGTGGCACCTTTTGTAAAATTAAAAAAAGAATCAACGCTATCCATTCTCTGATCCTGAATAGGGTAACTGCCAATAAAGCTAAACTCTTTGGGTAATTTAGTATAGTCCATTATATAGTGCCATTTATCGCCGAGTTCTTTTCCTAAAGGCAAAACAAGCATTTTACTATGTTCTATAAAAAATAACTCTTTTTCATAAATGGCTTTTTTTAATACTTTTGAAGGATTGTTAAAACAAGATTGATAACTTAGCTCAACTTCTTCATTAGGTTTTTGCTGAATTAACACCAGTTTATTTAATTTATCGATCGTATATAATTTTGCTTCTACATTTTTAACAATGAAGCTATTTACTTTTTCTGGGATTTTGACAACAGAGTTCCCCTGATCATCGGCGTTGGTTTGTAATACAATTTCTATACAATTAGGCGCACTTTCAGGGCTATAACTAAAAAAATATTTTGCATAATTTAAGGCATGTGCAGGGTAAGCAAAAAATAAAGTGCCTATTAATATATATAATAGACACTTTATTGAATAGACAAAATTAGAAGTCATAGCGCGCTTGAATTTTAAAGCCGTAATCAACAATTTTATCATAATTATTCGTGACTGTTGTTGAAATGGTTAGATAGTCATTAACCTGATATTTTAGACCTACTTTTGAGCCATCGTCATTGGCTGCAATATAACCTGAGATAGGAATAGGTTGGGAGATACTAGTTGGATAAAGTGGGCCAGGTAGAGGGACGTATGCGATATCAGCATTATTATTATTGTTGTTGCCTCCTGCTATATGTTTTAAGTGCTGTGATGGAATAGTATTTAATTTAACAGGAATGATTGAATTTAAGCTAAAGAAATTAAAAAACATTATAAAGACTCCATTCATTTAGTGATGATCGGCAGTATTATATCCATATGTTATTCTTGAAACAAGGGATATATTTTTTATTTAATTTTTCTATTTAGAAAACTTTGAAAAAATCTAAGGAGGTGAGCAAAAATAACTTTTACAACTTTGAAAAACCTGTTATCATGCGTGCATGATAGACACGGATGTTACAAAATCAATTGCCAAGAAATATACAGCTATTTTACCTTATCTAGGTGAAAGGGCTCGTAGGGTTTGGGCG
>CANJMM010000031.1 GCA_947475765.1 Legionellales bacterium
AACACATCGTCAGTTTATGTTACCTAATTCTCTTTATATTAAAAAAGAGCGAGGTCAATATTTTGTCTCGTTTTGTTATGAAAATGCTAAAAATGACGCCTTATTTAAAACAGAACAGGCACACCTTGATTATCTTAAAGGCGCCTCAGCTGATTTTTTACAAAAGCATCGTTTGGCAAAATATCATGCTAAAATCGCGAATATCCGAAAAGATTTTTCGCATAAAACCAGTCGAACTATCGTTGACAGTCAAGTGAAAGTCATTATTTTCGAAAACTTATCAACGGCTAATATGACCAGAAAACCTAAGGCTAAAAAAGATACGGCAGGTCGATTTATTCCTAATAAAGCTAAAGCAAAAGCCGGTCTAAATAAAGCTATTTTAGATAAAGGCTGGCATCAATTAGAAATTTTCACAAAATACAAAGCAACTCAAGCAGGTAAGGCTGTTTTTAAGATACCTGCGCCCTATACGAGTCAAGAGTGTGCCACTTGTGGACACACTCATCCCGATAACCGCAAAGATCAGGCTACTTTTATTTGTGGGCGTTGTGGACATATTGATAATGCTGACAGAAATGCCAGCCTCGTTATTAAAAAAAGGGCGATTCGATTAATATTACACACTGGAACGGTGTTGTCAGGTAAAGGGGTATTAACTTTATCTGATACAGGGCGTGGAGCATCGTGTAAGTCTGGGAAGCCCAAAAGCAAACCAGCATCAAGCGTTGAGACGTCAAAAAAGAAAAGAACCGCAGCTACTTCGGTGGCTACTTAGTATTGGAAGCTCGTCGGCTTTAGCCGCGAGTAGTTCACTTTAAATAACATAAGTAAAGTTAACCAACATGCTTGTTTTTTTAGATACAACATACAGAGGTAGAACGCACCAATGGTGGTTGCAAAGTGCAATCATGTTATTTATGGCGTTACTAATTTGTTTTTTAACTTACTATTTTATTAATTTATCCAGACATTTTCAACTACTTAAAGCAGAGCATAAAGCCTTAGTTTTAGCATTAGCATTAGATAGTCCAGAAATTGCTTTTTTTTCCCGAGTGAATGAGACACATGACTATCTTCAATATTTAACAAAATTTGAACAATTTGAGAAAAAAGCCAAATTGGCAAAATGGATGAGAGTGTATAATTCAGAGAAAGTTTTTTTTCATCATAAAAATTATTTAGAGTTAGCATTAACCAGGGATATGGTTTCGCCGGTACTCATTTCTTTAAATAAAGCCTTATTAGCAGACAGCTTAAAGTGGGAAAATCTTTCGGTAATCGAAAGAAATAAAATGCAGCCTGACTTTAAAAAAAGACTGTTGGCTTATGAAATGGTGATACAGCATCAGGGTAATAAGATTTTAGCTTCAGATAAAATGCGAGAAATAATTATTCGAAGTTGGTATGAGGCCATGCAAAAACAGGTTATGGCTTTCTCAAGCTATCAAGAAATTTATCCAAAGCTCGAAAAACTACTTGAGTTTTACTATCAGACTCCAATCATAGTAAATAGGGATGTTAAAGCAGATAGGGCTTTACTTAAAAAGTACAAGCATCAATTAGATTTGGATCAAGACAATAATATTTACATAAGCAAATTAAACCAATAGGTAACAAGCATTGTGATCCATAAAAAAAGACTTATTTATATTTGTATTATTTTAATGTTTTTTTTTTCAGCTTCAGGGAGAGCTAACGTAACGATTGAGAAAAGCCCCAGCGATACTCGAAAATATGCGTATTTTGAACTGAGTAACAAATTACGTGTTGTCGTCGTTTCTGATGAAACTGCTGAAAAATCGGCTGCGACATTAGCAGTATTAGCAGGTTCATATGATGAACCTGTGGATAAGCCTGGGTTAGCGCATTTTTTAGAACATATGATTATTATGGGGAGTAAAAAATATCCCCACCCAGGTGATTTTAATGCTTATGTGAGCGATCATGGTGGGGGCAGAAATGCCATGACTTCTCAAGATAGAACGACTTTTTTTTATGATATCAATCCAGGGTATTTTGAAGAGAGTTTAGTTAGATTCTCCGATCATTTTTCCCACCCATTATTTGATGAAAATTATATTGAAAAAGAAATAAAGGCGGTAGACGCTGAGTTTCAGATGCATCAAAAAGATGATTTTTACAGAGGTTATTATGTTTTGAAAAACATAATTAACCCCAGCCACCCTATGCATCGTTTTACAGCAGGAAATGCAGACAGCTTATGGCCTAAAGATAAAGTAGGTGCACAGACGCTTCGAAATCGATTTATGCAGTTTTATAATGAATTTTATTCAGCAGATAAAATGGCTTTGGTATTGGTAGGGCCGCAATCTACTAAAGAATTGGCTATGTGGGCAAAGCAATATTTCAGTGATATTCCGTTAATAGAAAATAAAAAATCTAATCATACTGAAAATTTAGAAAAAATCAGTGCATTTCGTGCGGGGGTAGAAACTCAAAAAAACATTGTCATTCATCCGCTTAAACCTTATTATGCTATTAGTATGGCCTTTCCTATTCCAAGTCAAAAGAAAAATTATGCAACACAACCCTTAATGTATCTGGAAGTATTGCTTTCTAATCAATCTGAGCAGGGATTGATTCATCAATTAAAACAGAAGGGGTGGATATTAGGCATGACGCCAAATCAATATGAAATCTCAAATTCAGAAGAATTATATGCGTTAAATTTTAGCTTAACAGAATCAGGCTTGTTACATATAGATGAAATTATACAAGCTTGTTATTTTTATATCGAAACCATTAAACAATCAAAATTACCTGATTGGATGTATGAAGAAATTAAAAAAATTGATCAAATTAATTTTCAACATGTCGAAAATTCATCTGCCAGTAACTTGGCTAATTATTTAGCAAAAAACTTGCATGATTATCCCCCTGAAAAAATAATCAGCTATGCTTATCTTGATTCTAAAGCAGTGATACCAAAAGAAGAAATTCATGCATTACTGAATGGGTTTAAACCAGAAAATATGATATTGTTTTCTTTTATTCCAGGAGATAAGCAAAATAAAAAAGAGCCTTATTATCAAGTGCCGTATTATATAACCTCTTTTTCACCTCAACAAATCCATGTTTGGACACATCCAGAAGAGCATTTAAGTAAAGCAATAACTTTACCGAAACCTAATCGATTTTTACCGAGTGATTTAGCCATAAAATCACTCCCTAATTATAAACAACCTAAATTAATTCAGGCTACTTATGATCAATTTGTCTGGTACCAACCTGATAATGAGTTTAATATGCCAAGAATTGATACCCATCTTGCTTTACATACGCCTTATATTTATGAAAGCCCAAAAAACTTATTATTAGCACGTTTGGCTGTGAGTTTAGCAGCAGAAGAAATAGGGCAGTTGAGCAGTGAGTTAGCATTAGCGGGAGCAGGCGTTTTTTATCAGATTTTAGAAACAGGGGTAGAGGTGAGTATTTCAGCGTATAGTGATTTAACGCCTTATGCCAAAATAGTAGAAAAAAGTATTGACGTTTTAAGAAATTTAAAAATTGACCCAAAACGATTTTTTATTCAAAAAGAAGCATTGTTAAAATTTTATCAAGCTAAAGCACAAGGTAGCCCAATAGAAAGCTATCATCAAGAAATAAGTGTACTTTTACTAAAAAGAAAAATGCCGACGTTTACAATGATGGCGATTTTAGACAAGCTGCAACCGCATGATTTAGAAAAATTTCAAAAAGAATTTTTTGAAGATAACATTAGGGTTGAAATGTTAATTTCAGGGAATATACAAAAAATTGAAGCAAAGCGCTTGTCTAAAGAAATCATGAATCTTTTAAAAACCCCGGTATCTTTAAAAGATAAAAAAAATCAAGCAGTAGAGCTTTCCCCCATACTAAGCTTACCCCAAAAGGGTCAATTAATTATGCTTAAATATGAACACCCGGATAACTTGGTGGCCATGTATCTTCAAATGAAAGACAAAAAAATAGAGACGATTGCAAAAGCAGCATTGACGGAGTATTTAATTAAAACTAAATTTTTTGATGAACTTCGTACAGAGTCTCAATTTGGATATATCGTCTTTTCTCAAACTTTGATTATGAGAGATTTGCCTGGCATCATGTTTTTGATTCAATCGCCTAAATATGAAAATGAGGTAATATATAAAAAAATGGATGAATTTTTTCATGCATATCAAAGCACCTTAAAAACAATGAGCCCAGTTAACTTTGAACAGGTTAAAAAATCATTGGCAGCTAATATTTTAGTTCAACCTAAAAGCTTGAGTGAGAAATCAGGTCGATATTGGGCTGAAATTTCAGAACGAACCTATCGTTTTAATCGATCGAATGAACTTGCTAAAGCAATTGAAAAAATCACTCAATCTGAATTAACCCATTTTTATGAAGATGCTTTTTTAAATTCTAATCGAAAAGAATTAACGGTATTTGGCTTAACATCGCAAAAGCCAGATATAAAAAATTCAAGCCTTATACTTGTAAAAGACAAAAATATTTTTAAGCAAAATAGTGAATATATAAATTAAATTAAATTCAAGTTAAATTTTTAATTGAATTTTTTTGGAAATTAATACAGGCCTAAATACAGGAGAGAGAAAAATAAATTTCCCATCTGGGTTAAAGTGAAATCTAACATTGTCTGTAATTTCACCAAGTGGGCGATAGCAAACCGCCATGGAGTCAGCTTGAGGAGCATGCTTTACCCCTACACCAATATCTTGTAAGGCATGGGTGAGTTTTTGAATAATAAATCGATTATCCACTCGGGGATTAACCCGGACATGATTTAACTCAAATAAAATGGTGCTGAGTGTTTTTTGAAAATGATCTACAGGAAAAACTAAGCCTTCAGCAAGAGATTGAACGCGAACGCACTCAATGGCTTCGAGATCCTGGTTTAAGACAAACTCATAAATTTCGCTAAAGTCATGAGGTGAGACTAACGTTGCATTAATGAGTATTTCGGCATAAGCTTCATGTTTCATATTTTGGGTATCGGCGTTTTTTTTTTCAACTTGAGATATAAACTAGAGATATATACACGTGTCAAATACAAAAGTTCAGTATGTGTGCTCGCAATGTGGGGGCACTTCCCTTAAATGGGCAGGGCAGTGTGGGGATTGTTTGGCTTGGAATAGCTTAACGGAAATGGCCCTGCTCTCAAAAAATACCCAGCTTTCTCCTCGGTTAAGAGGCTATGCAGGTGCAGATACACCTAGTATTATTGACTTGCAAGATGTCACAACCAATCATGAAATACGTTGGACCACCGGACTAGAAGAATTAGACAGAGTATTAGGGGGCGGCCTAGTAGAAGGCTCAGTGGTTTTAATAGGCGGCGATCCGGGTATTGGAAAATCGACCTTATTGCTTCAAACTGCTGCAAATTTAGCCAATGACTTTAATACGCTGTATGTTACTGGGGAAGAATCGCTTAAACAGGTGTCTTTAAGGGCTAAGCGCTTAGGGGTAGATAAAGCAAAAATAAAATTATTAGCAGAAACACAAGTAGAAAAAATTTTAATGTTGGCCGAGAAAAATGGCCCCAAAGTTTTAATTATTGATTCTATTCAAACGCTTTATACTGAAGTGATTCAATCTGCACCCGGTTCGGTGAGTCAAGTGAGAGAATCTGCTGCTTATTTAGTTCGTTATGCCAAGCGTACCGGCACCTCTATTTTTATAGTAGGTCATGTCACCAAAGATGGTTCTTTGGCTGGCCCACGTGTGTTAGAACATATGGTCGATGCGGTATTATATTTCGAAGGAGAAAAAGATTCTCGATTTAGAGTAGTAAGGGCATTTAAAAATCGTTTTGGTGCGGTCAATGAATTAGGCTTATTTGCGATGACCGACAAAGGCCTTAAAGCCGTGAATAATCCTTCTGCCATATTTTTGTCTCGAGATAATAGCTTAGTGGTCGCAGGGAGTAATATTTTAGTTTCATGGGAAGGTAATAGACCCCTATTAATAGAAGTCCAAGCCTTAGTAGATGAAACGCCTTTGGCTAATCCTAGGCGTGTTACTGTCGGGTTTGAAAACAATCGCTTAGGAATGTTGCTGGCTGTATTGAATCGCCACGCCGGTATTTCTATTCACAGTCTAGATGTTTTTATTAATGTCGTAGGGGGCGTAAGAATCACCGAAACGGGTATTGACTTAGCCGTATTATTTGCCATGGTATCGAGTTTACGTAATAAACCCTTAAGCCAAGATTTGGTGGTATTTGGAGAAATTGGATTAGGTGGAGAAATTCGCCCAGTTCAAGGCGGGCAAGAAAGAATTCGAGAAGCACAAAAGCATGGATTTAAAACCGCCATTGTTCCTAAAGCGAATATGCCTAAAAAAGGCGCGATATCAGATATAGAAGTCATCGGGGTAAACTCTTTGCAAGAAGCCCTAACGTATTTATAATTTTTTTTTGATGGGGAAAAAGCTTATGATAGACAATCCTATTTTAATTCAAGCTATGAATATATTAGAACAAGAGTTTTCTTGTCACACGATTATTTTGTATGCTTCAAGTAAAGGGCATGAGCAAGTAGGCCTCAATGATTATAATTTCATAGCCTTTAATGATCTCGCTGATTCTTTTAAAATTAGCCGTATCTTGGATGGGGAATATCTAGATTTAGCGATTTATCCTAGAGATAAAATACAAAACCCAGATAAATTTATGCTCAAAGCCATAGAAAACAGCATTATTTTAAAACAAAAAGAGGGGTTAGGCGATTTATTTATGTCGCGTATTTTGGCACTTTATAATAATCAAGCCTACGGCCTATCAGATAGAGAGAAAAAAAACCAAAAAATAGAGGCCTTAAAAATTTTTGAGCGTGCGTATGTTGGCGATATGGCAGGAAAGCATCAAAAAAATGGCTTGCTTTTTAGCCAATTAGAAAGTTATTTTCAGCTGAGAGACTTGCCCTACTCGGGGGTGAAAAAAGCGTTAAAATTTTTGAATCAACAAGATCCTAAAACGTATGACTATTTTGATAATGCACTCACAACAGGGGAAATGTTTGATTTAATCCGTTTGATTCATCGGGTAACCCAAGCAGATAAAAAATATTATGTGATGCGGCATGCTGAAACAGAGCCCAATGCTCAAGATTTACAACGTGCCTTAACGGAAGTTGGAAAAAATCAGTGTGAAAAGGTCTCTGAATTTTTAACCAAAACGCCTTTTGATTTAGCCATTTGTTCAACGGCTTTAAGAACACAACAAACGGCAAAAGGCGTATTAAAAGAAAGAAAAATTAACATACATAGCATTGAGGCGCTTTATTTCCCCGTTAATCCTAAAATAGCAAAAATTCAAGAGATAGGCAAAAATTATGCGATAAATGCCTTGCTTCAAATCATGAAGATAAGCCTTGAAACCGACTCGAGTTCTATTTTAGTGGTGGGGCATGGCGGTATGATTAACTTAATTGGGTATTTAATAGATTCGGAATTAAAACCTTTGTTACATAAAGCATTTGCACCTAGCGAAGGATTTTATCTTAATGCTTAGCCATTAACTTTTAGACAAAATGGGCCTTAAAAAGTGCCCAGTATAAGACTCAGGATGGGCAGCAACCGTTTCAGGTGTGCCCGCAACCAGACACTTTCCGCCTTTGTGGCCCCCTTCAGGTCCTAAATCAATCACCCAATCGGCCGTTTTAATGACATCTAGATTATGCTCTATGATAATAATCGTATTTCCGCGGGTTTTTAAATGGTGCAGTATTGCCAATAATTGTTTTACGTCATGAAAATGCAGACCCGTGGTGGGTTCATCTAATATATATAAGGTTTGGCCTGTATCTCGTCTAGACAGCTCTTTAGAGAGCTTAATGCGTTGCGCCTCGCCACCCGATAAGGTTGTCGCACTTTGCCCAATTTGTAAATACCCTAATCCTACGTCCAGTAAAGTGGCTAATTTTCGAGCAATGGGCGGAATAGCAGCAAAAAAAGTATGGGCTTCTTCCACGGTCATCGATAACACTTCGTGAATATTTTTGCCTTTATAATGCACTTGCAGAGTTTCATTATTATAACGTTGGCCTTTACACACATCACAAGTCACATACACATCCGCTAAAAAATGCATTTCAACTTTGATTAAGCCATCTCCTTGGCAAGCTTCACATCTGCCGCCTTTGACGTTAAAACTGAAACGACCCACTTTATAGCCACGCGTCCGGGCTTCTACTGTGGCTGAAAAGAGATCTCGTATATGGCTAAATAAGCCGGTATAAGTTGCGGCGTTCGATCGAGGGGTTCGGCCAATAGGGCTTTGGTTAATGCCAACAACTTTATCTAATTGATCTAGGCCCTTGATATTTTTATAGGGATAGGGTCGAAGTATTTCAGCGCCATTGAGCTCAATGGCGGCAATAGGGTAGAGCGTATCATTAATTAAGGTCGATTTACCTGATCCAGATACCCCAGTGACACAGGTGAATAAGCCAATAGGAAAATCTATGGTCAGATTTTTTAAATTGTTCCCACTGGCTCCTGTTAATTTAATTATTTTTTTAGGATCGAAGGCTAAACGTTCTGTTGGGATGAGAATGCCTTGTTTTTTAGATAAATATTGTCCTGTTAAAGAAAGCGCATTATCTTGTATTTGTTGAGGGGTGCCTTCTGCTATGATTTGGCCGCCATGCATGCCGGCGCCGGGGCCAATATCCACCACATGATCTGCTTGCAATATGGCATCTTCATCGTGTTCAACGACAATAACCGTATTGCCAATATCCCGAAGATGTTTAAGCGTTTTTAATAAGCGTGCGTTATCTCGTTGATGCAAGCCAATAGAAGGCTCATCTAAAATGTACATCACACCGACTAATCCAGCACCAATTTGGCTGGCCAATCGGATGCGCTGTGCCTCTCCCCCAGAGAGGGTTTCAGCCGTTCTATCTAAACTTAAGTAATCTAATCCTACATCGACTAAAAACTGTAGACGTTGGCAAATTTCTTTTAAAATTTTATCGGCAATTTTCGCTCTTATGCCAGATAACTTGAGTGTTTGAAAAAAAACAAGCAAATCACTAATAGCATAGCTGCACAATTCAGGAAGTGTTTTTTTGCCCACAAAGACGAATCGCGCTTCTTTTTTTAAGCGGGTCCCTTCACATGCGGGGCAGGGCTGGTTGGCAAGATATTTGGCCAAGTCCGCCCGTATAAAATCAGATTCGGTTTCATGATAACGTCTTTCTAAATTCTTAATAACGCCTTCAAACACTTCTTTTTTGATGCGGGTTTGATCTTTATCATTGGTATATTTAAAAGTAATGATTTCTTTGCTACCATACAAAATAATCTGTTGTATGGTTTTGGGTAATTTATTAAAAACAGTCTCTACGCTAAATTGATAATGCTTGGCGAGCGAAGTTAACATACTGTAATAATAAAAATTACGTCTGTCCCAGCCTTTTATGGCGCCATTGGCGAGGCTTAAAGTTTTATCGACAATACGATCTAAAGCAAAAAGTTGTTTCGATCCTAAACCATCACACTCTGCACAGGCTCCTGCAGGGTTATTAAAAGAAAAGATTTTGGGCTCTAATTCGCTTAAGTTATACCCGCATTCTTTACAGGAAAATTTGGCCGAAAATAGCATGCTTTTATTAGGTAAAGCCATAATCAACACTAAGCCATCACTCAATTGAGAGGCCGTTTCTAAAGAATCGGCTAAACGCCCACGAATCTCAGGGCGAATTTGCAGTCTATCTACCACCACTTCAATCGTATGTTTTCGTTTGGGATCTAATTTAGGGGTGTTATCCAGTTCATATAATGTCCCATCGATTCTGACTCGAACATAACCTTGGCTTCTTAAGCTTTCTAATAAATGCAGTTGTTCGCCTTTACGATCGCGTATTACGGGTGCTAATAATAATATTTTGGTATTTTCTTCTAAAGAAAAAATATGATCTATCATTTGAGAAATAGTTTGGGCTTCTAATGCTAAGTTATGTTCTGGACATCGGGGTTCACCCGCGCGGGCAAATAATAAACGAAGATAATCATAAAGCTCAGTCACGGTTCCCACAGTAGATCGAGGATTATGAGAAGTGGTTTTTTGCTCAATAGAAATAGCAGGAGAGAGACCTTCAATGTGATCCACATCCGGTTTTTCCATTAAAGATAAAAATTGGCGAGCATAAGAAGAAAGAGATTCAACATACCGCCGTTGTCCTTCGGCATATAACGTATCAAAGGCCAGAGACGATTTTCCTGAGCCAGATAACCCGGTTATCACAATGAGTTTATTACGCGGTAATATCAGATTGATATTTTTAAGGTTGTGTGTGCGAGCACCCCGAATATCAATTTTATCCATAATAAAGTTAATCTACTTATTTGTTTATTTTTTTATTTATCTGCGTATATATATTATCAATATACGTGAAATAATACGTGAAATAATACGCGAATAAAACGTAGAAAATAAAAGCGAGCATAAATAAGCCAATTAACTTATTTTTTTTGTTGTATTATTTTATATTAAGTTAATTTATTTACTTTTCGACATGTTTAGAATATGATTATTTATATTTTATTATTGGTTATCGGGGGCTTTATCATGGCAAATTATAGCCAACGATTTCATCAGTCGCACAGCTTTTTTTAATATGTACGCAATTGAACGTAAAATGGCTTTGAGCATTGCTTTGGTTTTTGGCTTAAGAATGCTTGGGTTATTTATGATTTTGCCGATTATTGGTTTTTATACCGAGATTATTCCTGGCGCAACACCAGCCTTGATTGGTTGGGCCGTCGGCATTTATGGACTATCGCAGGCAGTTTGCCAAACCTTATTTGGCTGGCTTTCTGATAAGCTTGGCCGAAAAAACTTAATTTTGCTTGGTCTCGCGCTATTCATATTAGGCAGCGTAATGGCTGTTTTTTCTAACTCTATTTGGGGGCTGATATTCGCCAGAGCCGTTCAAGGGATGGGGGCCATAGGCGCTGTTTTATTGGCCTGGTTATCGGATGTCACCCGTCCAGAAGTCAGAACGCAGGCCATGGCATGTGTAGGGATTACGATTGGGGTATCATTTGGCTTAGCCTTTATATTAGGCCCTATTTTAGATGCGTATATTGGATTACAGGGCTTATTTTTATTAACGGCGGCTTTAGGCATATTGGCTTTTTTATGGGTCAAAAAATTAGCAGAACCTAAAGAAAGTGAACATTATCAGCGTATTAAGCCACTGAACAATAATTTGTTTCTTATTTCAGCTTCAGCTTCAGCTTCAGCTTCAGCTTCGGCTTCAGATTCACTTTCTATTGCCAAGCTTTTAAAAAGCATCTCAGGATTTGCTTTTGGGGTTTTTGCTTTACATGCTTTATTTACGGCAAGTTTTTTATTTATTCCGCAATATGTGCTGCAGACCACAGGCTTATCTGCTAACCAAACCTGGTATGTGTATTTACCTGCCTTTTTAGTTTCGTTTTTAGTGGTTTTTCCTTTGGCGAGAAAAACAGGCAATCATAATCTTGCCATAACAAAAAAACTCATGCAGCTGGCTATTATTATATTAAGTCTTTCACTGGCTTATTTATTATGGCCAGGGGGGGCTGCTTTATTTGGCTTATTTATGGCCATGATTTTATTTTTTTCAGCCTTTAATTTTTTAGAGGCTTTTATGCCGTCCGCACTCTCTCGTTTTGTGCCGGCTAATCAAAAAGGCATGGCATTAGGGGTGTATTCTACGACACAGTTTTTAGGCATTTTTTGTGGGGGTGCCATGGGGGGGCTGATTAAGCAATATTTCACTGAGATCAGTATGGTCTTTTTTGTGTTAATATTAGGCACTCTTTGGTTCGTTACCACGTTTTTTTTATTTTATCAACAAACTGAAACACAAGCTTAAACTTAAAAAAGGAGCGCATTATGGCTAGAGGGGTAAACAAAGTTATCATCGTGGGGAATTTAGGCACAGATCCAGAAGTGCGTTATTTACCTAGTGGAAGTGCCGTAGCAAATATTTCGGTTGCCACTTCAGAATCTTGGAAAGACAAACAAACAGGCCAAACTCAAGAACGTACAGAATGGCACCGTATTGTGTTATTTAATCGCTTAGGTGAAATTGCAGGGCAATATTTACGCAAAGGCGCAAAAGTTTATTTGGAAGGCAGCTTACGTACACGCAAATGGCAAGATGCTAATGGCCAAGATAAATATACCACTGAAATTGTGGCCAATGAATTACAAATGCTCGATAGCAAAGGTACTGGCGCACCTGGTGCTGCGGGTGGTCATTTTCCTCCAGTTGACAGTTATGCACAAGAAGAATATGGCAGTAGCATGTCAACGAATGCTACCCCTTCTAATACTTCTGCTGCTTCTGCCGCCTCTAGCAATCGCCCAGCTGCGGTCATGAGCTCAGAATTTGCAAGCCAAATGGACGATGACATTCCATTTTAAATTAATTTAATTTAATTTAATTTAATTTTTACTCAAAAGCCCTTATGACTTGAATTCAGGTTACAAGGGCTTTTTTTTGAGCAAAATAAAATAAAATAAAATAAAATAAAAAACCTGCTTAAATGCTTAAACCTCTTCTAGTTTTTTATAACGAATACGCTTAGGTTGGGCATCACCTGCACCACCACGATGGTGTAAATCTTCTTCATATTCTGTGTAACTGCCTTCAAAAAAGGTGACTTGGCTGTCGCCTTCAAAAGCCATAATATGCGTCGCGATGCGGTCTAAAAACCATCTATCATGAGAGATAACCATTACGCAGCCTGGGAAAGCCAGTAAGGCATTCTCGAGGGCCCGTAATGTTTCAATATCTAAGTCATTGGTGGGCTCATCGAGGAGCAAGACATTACCGCCACTTTTTAATAATTTCGCTAAGTGTAAACGGTTGCGCTCTCCACCGGATAAATTGCCAATGATTTTTTGTTGATCGCTGCCTTTAAAATTAAATCGCCCCGCATAAGCACGAGAAGGAATAGTATATTGACCAATGCTGATGATATCTAAGCCATCGGACAATTCTTCCCATACGGTTTTTTTATTATTCAAGCCTTCGCGAGATTGGTCAATATAAGATAATTGTACCGTTTCGCCTATATCAACTTTGCCTGAATCGGGCGTTTCTTCGCCTATGAGCATTTTAAAGAAAGTCGATTTACCTGCACCATTGGGGCCAATGATGCCCACAATGGCGCCTCTAGGAATTTTAGCTGAAAAATTTTCTAATAAAAGGCGCCCGCCCATAGATTTAGTCACCGATTGAATATGAATGACATTTTCACCTAAACGCGGTCCAGGGGGAATATACAACTCTTCAGTTTCTGTTCGTTTTTGAAATTCACGGGAATTTAATTCTTCAAAATTACTGACACGCGCTTTATTTTTCTTTCGACGGCCTTTTGGATTGGTTTGTACCCATTCTAATTCGGCTTGCACGGCGCGACGATGCGCGGCTTCTTCTTTGACTTCCAGTGCTAGGCGTTTTTCTTTTTGTCCTAACCAGCTGCTATAATTGCCCTCAAACGGAATACCTCGGCCTTTATCTAATTCTAAAATCCAGCCGGCTACGTTATCTAAGAAATATCTATCATGGGTGACGGCAATGACAGTGCCCGGAAAATCTTTTAAGAAACATTCTAACCAAGCAACCGACTCAGCATCTAAATGGTTAGTTGGTTCATCTAGCAATAAGACATCTGGTTGAGACAATAATAATTTGCAGAGCGCAACCCGCCTGCGTTCTCCGCCAGACAATTGGCTCACATCGGCATCCCAAGCCGGTAGTCTTAAAGCATCGGCAGCAATCTCTAATTTACGATCTAAATCCCATGCCCCAGCTGCTTCAATAGAATCTTGTAATTTACCTTGCTCATCTAAGAGGGTTTGCATTTCCTCATCGCTCATGGGCTCAGCAAATTTGGCCGAGAGTTCATCAAAACGGGTGAGCATATCTTTGATTTTTCTGACGCCATCTTCGACATTGCCTTTGACATCTTTGCTGGGATCAAGCTGAGGCTCTTGAGGTAGGTAGCCAAAGCTTAAGTTTTTCTGAGAAGTTATTTCGCCAACATAATCTTTGTCTTCTCCGGCAATAATGCGTAATAACGTGGATTTTCCTGCGCCATTTAAGCCTAAGACCCCGATTTTGGCCCCATAAAAAAAAGAAAGGGAGATATCTTTGATGATTTCTTTTTTAGGCGGCACAATTTTAGCCACCCCTAACATAGAAAAAATGGTTTTTGTCGACATAGCGATAATCCTAATAATAATGATTCAGGGGGTATTTTACCTGGCTTTTGATCAAAACCGTATCACATTCTTGCTTAGTGAGTTAAAATACGAGTTTTTCAAGCTGGGGAAGGTATAAGTATATGTTTAGTCAAGATATGCAGATAGCAGGATTTGATCAGGAATTAGCAGAAGCTATTCAACTGGAACAGGCTCGCCAAGAGCATCACATTGAATTAATTGCCTCTGAAAATTATGCTAGCCCTCGCGTGTTACAAGCACAAGGTTCTGTATTAACCAATAAATATGCCGAAGGCTATCCCCATAAGCGCTATTATGGCGGCTGTGAATTTGTGGATAGGGCTGAAATATTAGCCATAGATCGTGCTAAAAAATTATTTGGTGCCGATTATGTGAATGTACAGCCTCACTCAGGTTCTTCGGCCAATGCAGCCGTATTAATGGCTTTATTAAAGCCAGGTGACGTGATTTTGGGGATGGGCCTAAATGAAGGGGGGCACTTAACCCACGGTTCAAAAGTAAATTTTTCAGGACAGTTATATCAAGCTTATGCTTATGGCCTAGATGCTAATACAGGCGAAATTGATTATAACCAGGTTCGTGACTTAGCCTTAAAGCATCGGCCTAAATTAATTATCGCCGGTTTTTCTGCTTATTCTCGTATCGTCAATTGGCAAATATTTAGAGAAATAGCCGATGAAATTGGGGCTTATTTCTTGGCCGATATTGCGCATGTCGCAGGCTTAATTGCCGTAGGCTTATATCCTTCTCCTGTACAAATAGCAGATGTGACCACTTCTACTACGCACAAAACACTAAGGGGCCCTCGTGGGGGCATTATTTTAGCCAAATCTAATCCTGACATTGAGAAAAAATTAAATTCAATGGTTTTTCCTGGCATACAAGGCGGGCCATTGATGCATGTGATTGCTGCAAAAGCGGTGGCTTTTTTAGAAGCATTGCAGCCTGAATTTAAAATCTATCAACAACAAGTTTTAAATAATGCCAACTGTTTTGCAGAGGCGTTAATTCAAAAAGGCTTTGAATTGGTTTCAAATGGTACGGATAATCATTTGTTTTTAGTGAATCTCACCAATAAAAATATATCCGGCAAAGAGGCAGACGAAGCACTTGGTTTGGCGAATATTACCGTGAATAAAAATTCTGTCCCAAATGATAGTCGCTCACCTTTTGTTACCAGCGGCATAAGATTAGGCACACCTGCAGTAACCACAAGGGGGTTTAAAGAACCACAAATGGAACAGTTGGCAACGTGGATACAAAACATTGTCGAAAGTCCAACAAATGAAAAGATTCGGGCTCATACAAAACAGGCAGTCATTGAGCTTTGTGCGCAATTTCCAGTTTATGGACCGCCTTTAAAACTTTAAAACTGTAAAATAAGATAACAGATATGCGTTGTCCATTTTGTGCTACTCAAGATACCAAAGTCATCGATTCTCGTTTGAGTGGGGAGGGTGATCAAGTCAGAAGGCGTCGAGAATGTATTGATTGCCAAGAGCGATTTACGACTTATGAAACAGCTGAACTCATGTTACCTAGAGTTATTAAGCGCGATAATACGCGAGAAACCTTTAATGAAGAAAAGCTGAGAAAAGGCTTGCTTAAGGCCCTTGAAAAAAGGCCAGTGAGCATGGAAAAAGTGGAAGAAGCCTTATTGAGAATAAAACGTAAGTTGTTAGCCTCTGGTGAGCGGGAAATGGCCAGCCAAATATTAGGCGAGTGGATAATGGAAGAATTAAAAGCGCTTGATCATGTGGCTTATGTTAGATTTGCTTCTGTTTATCGTCGTTTTCAAGATGTACATGCTTTTGAAGAAGAAATTGAAAAGCTTAAAACCCCACAACCTTTAATTATTCCCTGAGGTATTTTGTTGGATTTTTTAGCCTATCATCAGAAGTTTATTGATCAAGCGATGCAGTTAGCCCTAAAAGGCCAATATACCGCCAGACCCAACCCCTTGGTGGGATGTGTTTTGGTGCAGTTTGATGAAAAACATCGTAAGCCTTTGGTGATTGGTGAAGGCTATCATGCTTATTATGGAGGCCCCCATGCTGAAATAGTGGCTTTAAATCAAGCAAGATCTGCTGGTTTTTCTATAGAAGGCGCAGTGGCGTATTTAAATTTAGCCCCTTGTTGCCATACGGGTAAAACGCCGCCTTGTGTCGATGCCTTAATAAAAGCCAAAGTAAGCGAGGTGGTGTATGTAATGGAAGATCCCAATCCCATTTCGCCTTCTCATCAAGCAAGCATGCTGCTCCATCAAGCGGGCATTAAAAGCACCCAAATCACAGAAGCAGGCTTATTGAAACAGGCACATGAAATAAACCAGGGGTTTATTTCCCGTATGCGGCACAATAGGCCTTATGTGCGAGCAAAAGTGGCCTTAAGTTTAGATGGAAATATGGCGCTCAATAATCATCAAAGCCAATGGATAACCGGTACGGCAGCAAGAGCGCATGCGCAGCATTATCGTGCCTTGTCAGGCGCGATTATCACGGGTATGGGAACAGTGATATATGATAACCCCAGTTTAACCGTTAGAAATAAGCAGTTTGTAGAGTTAGATAACTTCAAGCAGCCTGTTTCAGTTTTAATTTATCCTGAATCTGAATCTGAATCTGATTTTAAGCTTAATCTAGATATTGCAGATAAAAATATTGTTAAAAAGTCAGATACTTTATTTTTTAATCAAGATTTACCCGGTATGTTAAGTATTTTGGCGCAAAAGCATGAGATTAATGAGGTGCTGTTAGAATCTGGACCGGGTTTATTGAACCAGTTTTTAGCACAAAATTTAATAGATGAATTGCTTATTTATTTGGCGCCTAAATTATTAGGTAAAGGCGCAATGAATCTCAGCCAATTTGGGCCTATTGAGCAATTAACCCAAGCAAAAGAATGGGTTTTTCAAAAAATGGAACAAGTTGGAGAAGATATTGCGATTATGGCAAGGCCTAAAAGTAAAGATTAAGTAATTAAGTAATTAAGTAATTAAGAAATAGGACAGAAAATGCATCGTATCTCAGAAATCATTCAAGAGATTAAAATGGGCAAAATGGTGATTCTCTGTGATGATGAATCTAGAGAAAACGAAGGGGATTTGGTGATGGCGGCAGAATGCGTCACCCCAGAAGCCATCAATTTTATGATTACCCATGCCAGAGGCTTGGTTTGTATGCCTATGAGCAAAATATTGTGTCAAAAATTAGGTTTTGCAGTGATGGTCCCTGGAGATCATGGCCCTATTGTGCCCAAATTTACCATTTCGATTGAAGCCGCAGAGGGCATTAGTACGGGGGTATCTGTTTTTGATAGAGCCCATACCATTAAAACAGCCACACGTGATGGGGCAACGGCCAAAGATTTTGTGATGCCAGGACATGTTTTTCCTATTCAAGCAGAAACAAAAGGGGTGTTAGCTCGACCTGGCCATACAGAAGCCGCTTGTGATTTAGCGCAGTTGGCGGGTTTTAAAGCAATAGGGGTTATTTGTGAAGTGTTAAATGCAGATGGCTCGATGGCACGTCGTGAAGCCTTAGAGCATTTTGCCAAGCTTCATGATTTAAAAATAGCGACAATTAAAGACTTAATTTCGTATCAATTATCTCAACAGGAGTCTAAATAAAAAATATGAATAATATAAATAATATTAGAAAAATTGAAGGCAGATTAAACCGAAATTATCCACAAACCAAAGTGGCCATTGTTGCCGCGCGCTTTAATGGCGCCATTGTTGAGAATATGCTTAAAGGCGCACTGGATATTTTTGCGCGTTCTGGCATAGAATTAAAAAACATCGATTTAATTCAAGTCCCTGGGGCCTTTGAAATTCCCCTTGCAGCCCTTCAAGCCGCAAAAACAAGAAAATATCAGGGTATCGTGACCTTAGGCGCAGTCATAAGAGGTGCAACTGCACATTTTGAATATGTTGCAAGTGGGGCCACCAATGGTATTATGTCAGCAATGCAGCAAACCGGTGTGCCCATCACATTTGGTGTGCTGACCACTGAAACCTTAGAACAAGCCATAGAAAGAGCAGGAAGCACCGTTGGGAATAAAGGCGCGGAAGCCGCAATGGCTTTACTTGAAATGATAGATGTATTGGAACAAATTCATGAATAAACCGCGTTCATTACGCTCAGAAGCCAGAACTTATGCACTACAGGCTATTTATGCTTGGCTTATTTCAGGCAACTCTATGGATAAAATAAAACAAGAGTGGCTTTCGAGCATTCATACACAGATTTCTGATCCGTTGTATGAAAAGCCACAATATTTATTAGTTGAAATAGATGAAAAAAAAATCGATAGGGCTTATTTTGATAAATTACTATCGGGCGTAGCGAAGCATTATGAAAATCTTAATGAGGCTTTAGCGCCTTATTTATCTCGCCCTCTAGAAGAATTAACGCCTATTGAACATGCTATTTTATGGATTGGCGCATGTGAATTAACGCAATACCCAGATGTGCCTTATCGCGTAGCCATTAATGAAAGTGTAGAATTGGCCAAGCTTTTTGGCGCCCAAGACAGTCATAAGTTTATTAATGGCGTATTAGATAAATTGGCCAAATCATTGCACCCCTAATGGCTAAAAAACAATTCTTTGCTATCTTGTTGATTTATAAAGATTTTTTTCCAAGCTGACTCTTTTTTAAACAAAAGCCGTGATTTTTGCGTCGCAAATGCGTCGCAAATGCGTCGCAAATGCGTCGCAAAATTGGACAATATTTAAAAAAAGAGATACATAAACAGTATAATTTTAAACCCGAAATTAATCACTTCAAGCAGCTAACTACGGCTTAAAATAAAAACAGTGCTACCTTCGAAGTAGTGAGCTTTATGACCTTTTTAAAGGGGGCGCTATTCTTGCCTTTGCGTTAGCGAAGGCTTAGAAGAGCGGGGGGATTTTGTATGTAGAACAAGCTCCCCCTTATTAAATAAATTGACCAGAAAGCACCATCTGAATTGCAATTAGGGGATTATGGCCTTTGTTTGACATGGATAGGTCATAAATCTCACTAATGTAAAAATATCACCATTTTTCTATTAAGATATAGTTATCTGCTTGAATTGATTAATGTCGCTTAAACCTGATCTAACATTACCTATAAATCACCTATAAATAGTGGAACCAAATCTGACTAGGCTTGTCTAAAAGAAAGCATACATTATCAGAAGAGGTATTTATGGTCGATGCAAATGCACTAATTAAAAAGACAAGTGAAGATGCTTATACAGAA
>CANJMM010000032.1 GCA_947475765.1 Legionellales bacterium
AAAAATAGTCATATATCTTGTATCATCGATGATAAAAAATCAATACAGTGAGGATGGCTGACATGAAACAACCTGCCGTTTATATCATGGCAAACCAGCGGAATGGTACATTATATACTGGCGTGACCTCAGATCTTATAAAAAGAGTAGATGAGCATAAAAATTGTCTAACGCCAGGTTTTAGCTCAAAATACAATTGTAAATTATTGGTTTATTATGAACTTATTGATTGCATGGAAATGGCTATTATGCGAGAAAAACAAATTAAAGGAGGGTCTAGAAAAAAGAAACTACAGCTCATTGAAAACCAAAATTCGGCATGGTTAGATCTCTATGAAAATATTTGTTCTTGAATACTGGATTGCTTCGCTTCCGGTAACTTTCAGGATGGTTTTGGCGTGAGGCCTATTATTATTTCTTTTTCTTATCTGGCAAAAAGCCACCCACTTGTGCGGCCCATAATCGGCTATACACGCCATTTGGAATAGCCAACAAGGCCTCGTGCTTGCCCTCTTCGATAATACGACCCCGTTCAAACACTAAAATTCTGTCCATATTTAATAAAGTTGATAAACGATGGGCAATGACTAATGTGGTTTTATTTTGCATCAAATCATGCAAGCTGGCCTGAATTTTAGCCTCTGTCATCGAATCTAGTGCTGAAGTGGCTTCATCTAAAATTAATATAGGGGCATTTTTTAAAATTGCCCTAGCAATAGAAATACGTTGCCTTTGCCCCCCGGAAATTTTAATGCCACGCTCTCCTACCACTGTATCATAACCTTCAGGTAGTCTACTGATAAATTCATGTGCATGCGCTTTATAGGTCGCCTGTAAAACTTCTTCATCTGTTGCAGAGGGTTTACCAAAACGAATGTTTTCAGATAAGGTACGATGAAATAACGTGGGATCTTGAGGGATCATTGAAATGGCTTCATGTAAGCTATCTTGCGTCACATCTGAGATACTTTGATTGTCAATATAAATTTTACCCGATTGCACATCAAACAATCTTAAAATAAGCTGTACAAAAGTGGTTTTTCCACTGCCAGAATAGCCCACTAAGCCAATTTTTTCGCCTGGATTTAAAATAATCGATTTATTATTAAATAATGGCTCAGCGCCTTTTTCCCGATGATGAAAATAAATAGAATCAAATCGAATTTCACCCCGAGTGACCCTTAATTTATCTGCATTAGGCAAATCTTTGATATCTTGCTTGGCATTCAGAATAGATAAGGCTTGGCTGACCAAACCATAATTTTCTGAAAATCGAGAAAATTCATCGGCTAAATTCCAAATCGTATTGGCTATAGACACTAATAAAGTTAAGACCAAACCAAAATCGCCTACGGTAATATCGTAAGATTCTAAAGAATAGGTTGTGATAATCAAGCAAATGGCAATCATAATGGCCGTGCTAAGACCTTGAACCAAATTCACTAGAAATAAATATTTTCTTAAATTACTATCTGCCTGTGTATTTATTTTTAATTGATTTCTTAAGCGTTGATTTTCGTTTTTTTGCGCAGCAAATAATCGTACATTCAATATATTCGTAAAAATATCCACAACCGCACCCACTGTGTTACTGCTGATTTGAGAACACTCGTGCGAAAGTTTTCGTGCTTTACGCGTAAAAAGAAAACTCGACCCTAATAATAAACATGTCCACATTAACAGCACAAAAGATAACACTGGCTGAACACTTAATAACATCAAACATGCCACTAATAAGGCCAAAAAATTACTCACAAATCGGTCAAAAAATATTTGAATAATTTCTTCTATGCCTCTATTTAAATCTTTAATCTTATTGGCCAAGCTGCCTGAAAATTGGGTTTGAAAAAATGAATAAGATTGTTTCGATACTCTGTTTGTGGCATAAGCCGTCAAATTTGAGCGTAAAACAGGATATAATTTTAAGCCAATAAAATCATGCACCCTAAAGCTTAGGGTAAAAATAAATGCCACCAAAATATATAAACTCACCGGCACAATAACAGACTTCACTGTAGGCTGTTCACTGGCGGCATCTAAAATTAATTTAATTAAATAAGGCTGTAAAGATAAATCAATGGCCCAATAACAAGCCGTAATAAAAAGCCCTAAAATTTGCAAAGGAAATGGTCGAACCATTTTTTTTATAAACTGAAAGAGTGTATATTCTGTATTTTGCATAAATCCCTACAAAATATTTATATATAAATTAACTTATCTTAATCTTATCTTAATCTTATCTTAAAAGCCTAAATTAACTTTAGGATATTTTATTTGACGTATCCCGAGGGTAAAAATAATCAGTATACCTGTCACCAATTTAAAATCTGAAGGCTGCAAGCCCATAACCAAAATAACGCCTTGTAACTGTTGGAATATAATAGCCCCCATAATCGGTGCTAACACAATTTTATAAGGCTTATTTAAGCCTACAATGACTTCGCCTATCATTACGGCAGCGAGGCCATTAATCACAACCCCCATACCCATATTTACTTCAGAAAACCCCTGTGACTGCGCAATTAAGGCACCTGAAAGCGCATTTAAGCCATTGGCTAACCCTACGCCTAATAAAATATATAATTTAAGGGGAACGCCTTGGGCTTGCGCCATCATTGGGTTTAATCCCGTTGCCCTCAGTCTTAAGCCTTTCTCTGTTTTTAAAAAACCATAAATAAGCCCGGCTATCAAAAGCAGCAATAACATTAATAAGCCTATTTTTAAACTCATCTCCGATTCTATTGAACTAGAAATTGAATTAAAAATAGTAGGATCATTAAACAAAGGAATATTTGGCTTGCCCATGATACGTAAATTTACGCTATATAACATGGTCGCTAAAATAATACCTGCCAACAAACTGTTTATTTTCAAATAAAGATGTAATAAGGCTGTGGCAAAACCCACTAAAACCCCTCCCATTAGGGCAATTAAAATGGCCACCCAAGGATTAAAGCCATGCGATAATAAAACAGCGCATAAGCATGCGCCAAAGGGGTAACTGCCTTCAGCAGATAAATCAGCAAAATTTAAAGCCCTAAAAGGTATCATGATCCCGAGCGCCAAATACGCTAATATCAGGCTTTGCATAAACCCTACTGGAATCATCTCCCATAATATCTCTAACTCAATCATCATTGCCTCTCACAATATCTCAAAAAAATCATGAATAATATCTAAATTTAATCGATTTTTTTGATCGGCATTATAATCATGTATTATTCTTCCCTGATGCAGCATAATTAATCTAGAACCAAACTGTAAGGCATCGTGCATATTATGTGTCACCATCAATGTGGTTATCCCCAATTGTCTCACTATTTTATCGGTGAGTTGCATGATTTTTTTAGAAGATTTTGGATCGAGTGCAGAACAATGCTCATCGAGTAATAATAAATCAGGTGGGGTTAAAATTGCCATCACTAAGCTTAAGGCTTGCCTTTGTCCACCTGATAAGCTTCCTACCAGCTGCTCTAATTTATTCTCAAGTCCCATTTCTAATAAAGCCAATCGCTCTTTAAATAATTTTTTAAGCGATGGATTAGGCGATAGCCTAAGTTTAGCGGATTGTCCTCTTAACGCGCTTAGCACCAAATTTTCTGACACGGTCATATCTGCGACCGTACCTAAATTAGGATCTTGAAACACTCGGCCAATAAATTGTGATCGGCAATAAGGGCTCATGCCCTCAAGCGCACGTTGATTTAAGATGATTTTACCCGAATCGAGTGCAAGCTCACCTACAATGGCTTTTAATAACGAGGATTTACCCGCGCCGTTGCTTCCAATAATGCTGACAAATTCGCCCTTTTCAAGCTTTAAACTCAAATTATCTAAAGCCGGTCTGGCTTCTAAACTTTGTGCATATATTTTGCTTAAATGAATTAAATTTAACATAAGCTTAAGGCACAATCTGTAGATTAGCGCCATTTTTAGGCAGGGTAATCTGTAATTTTTGCGCCATTTTAGCACTCACGTAAGCTTCATGATCCTGCACGGTAGGATAATAAATGGCTAACGCTTTTGGTGACTGGCCTTTGATAATTTTGTCTATCATGATTGCCGCGCGTTGCCCCAAAGCCAAATAAGAAACGGCATAACAAGCAAAAGCTTGATGATGCTTCACTGCATCACAATGCGCATTAAATACCGGCACAGACAATCGATTGGCGGTTGCCACAATCGCGGGTAACGAGGGTTGAATAGGCCCACTGGCCCCCACATAAATAAAATCGATTTTTTTAGCTTTAAATGCCTGCATTCTCACCGGAATATCTCTGGACTGATCTATAGGCAATGCCACTAATTCTACATTTTTAAGCAAAGCAACTTTTTTAAATAGCGTTAATAAAGCCTTATCATTATCATCTCCAGTGGAATACAATAAGCCTATTTTATGAACAGAAGGCAAAATATGTTTGGCAAAATCCACCACCCCTGCAATATCTTGTTTTTCAGAAACCCCGGTTAAATTCGCTTGGTTAATTAAACCCGCCGAAACAGGGTCGGTGACATCCACAAACACAAGCGGAATATCTTTAAAATAGTGCTTAGCTGCTTGAGAAACAGGCGTAGATAAACTCACCACCAGATCTGGCTTACTGGCTTTTATTTTGGCCAACATTTGGGGTAAGAGGCTTCTGTCAAAATTGATATGCAAAATCTCATACTGAATATTTTTATTTTCACGATAGCCTAAAGACGCTAAGCCCTGCTGAATACCCTGAATGGTTTCTTCTAAAGACGCATGAGGGCCATAATTAGCAATGGCAATTTTAGTGATAGCTTGAGCGGGAAAAAAACTAAATATTAAAACAAAAATAAAGGTGGTGAATAAACTGGATAAATAAAACATGCGATACGCTCCTAATTTGGCTAAAAACAGAATAAAAAAATAGGGTTGTCTGGCTTTGCCATCGCCACCCTTGTCTGTTTTTCCAACTGAGTTTATTCGCTTTAAATATCATTATTTTATCACAACAAAATTGAGAGAATCGATCCTATCCCCAAGGCAACTAAAATAAGCCCCGAAGCATAATTTAATATTTTTAAGACATAATCGGGTATTTTTTTCTTAGTATAACCCACCACTGAGGTTAATAAAAACCACCATAATAATGATCCCAGAAAAATACCTAGAATAATACTCCAAGTTTCATGGGCACTGGTATCTACTGCCCCTAAAGTCGAAAATACCCATAAAAATAATACAATCGTCATAGGGTTAGTTAAAGTCAGTAAAAAAGTAGAACCAAAAATTGAAAAAATAGAGTTAGGCATTTTATTCACTTCGGGTTCTTTGGGTTCTTTGGGTGCATGATGTTGAATTAAATCTTTCAGCCCCAAAAAGAGTAAAAATCCGCCCCCCACTAATTTTAAGAGCGTACTGTTATCTTTGAGCAAGTCAAAAATCAGCACCACGCCAAAACCTGCCAAGGTCGCATAAATCGCATCGGCGCAAGCCGCGCCAAAGCCTGCCGCCATGCCTGCCCGAAGATTATGATTCAGGGTATAACGAACACAAAGCAAAGCAATAGGGCCGACGGGAACAGCAATAGCCAAACCTAAAAATAAGGCCTTTACAAAAACTGTAATGTCTAAAAAAAATGCCAACATATTTTTTATATTTAAATAATAATAGTGTAAATAATAGTATAATAATCTGTGATAATAAGCTGAATTGGACTTTCTGTCAATAAAGACTTAGTCGACATACTTACGCGCCCTTAATAACCGGCAACCCCAATTGAATCCAATGGGTAATGCCCCCTGCTAAATTATATAAAGGCAACTCAGGGTTAACTAATTTAAGTTTTTCAATGGCCTTGGCGCTTCTGGCCCCTCTTGCACAATGCACAATAATTTTTTGCTCGGCCTTTAAATGGGGCATTTTATCTGCTGTGATCTCCCCCAGCGGCATTAGGATTGACTGACTTATCCTAACTTCTTCATATTCACTGGGTTCTCGAACATCAATTAATATTGCCTCTTGTCTATCTAGCCACATTTTTGCTGTATTGGGATCAAGTTCAATTATTGCTTGTTGCATTGTAGCCCCCATGAAAAAAATATCATATCATAATATAATATAATATAGATTTTAGATTAAAATAAAACATAGGGCTTAACATATCGATGAATATCCTAAAAGCTGATTTAAGCGTATGGGTTGCTGCTGCTCATAAACCCCAACCCCAACAGACCCAACATAAAAATGTCCATGAACCCGATGGGCCAACATTAGATCCTAAAGCCCTTCTCTTTCCACAAAGCAACAAAAAAGATTTTTTTTCTAAATGGATGTCTTATTATTAAGCATTACTAATAAACATTCAATAAACTAACTATTTGCATTTTTTTGTGGCAAATCATCAGAAATGCATTCAATTCTGCTTAAAGTTATTATATAGTATCGTAGTAGTATCCTAGTTATATAAATATAAAATTTCACCCCTTTAGCTCAAGAGCTCAAGAGCTCAAGCATGAGTCTATTAGATAACTTTAACCCCTGATCTTTGAGAATAACGATGCTAAAAAAAATGCCGTTCTTATTATTAGCCATTCTGATAGGCATTTTCTTTTTGGGGCACTTTATCCCTGCTCAGTCTCAATCTTTTTTATTTGCCGTCAGCAACACCATCAAAGAAATCTTAATCTTTGTTTTACCGCTTATTATTTTCTGTTTATTATTTAAAACAGCCGTTACCCTTGCAAAACAAGCCTCAAAACTGATTGTCTTTATTTTACTTGCTGTATGCCTTTCTAATTTTATTTCTACCATGCTCAGCTATCAAGTTGGCCTGCTCGTTTATCAATTTGATATTGCCTTAAATTTACCCGACCCCACTCAATCGCTCAACGCAGCCTGGAATTTTGTTTTACCTAAATTAAATTTAAATCAATATGCTATGTTTTCAGGTATTATTTTAGGCATACTAGGCGGCATGGCTCAGCCAAAAATGAGCCACAAAATAGCTGAATTATTTGATAAATATGTTCATTTATTTTTAAGGGGTTTTATTTATATTCTCCCTATTTTTATTTTAGGATTTGCCATAAAACTCACCCATGATGGCTTAATGGCAGAAATTGTGCAGCATTATCGTAAAATTTTTATAGTCATTGCGGTAGCGCAATTTAGCTATATTTTGTTTATTTACTTGCTGGCAAATAATTTCAGGTTAAAAAAATGGCTTAACAGCGTACGTTATATGCTTTCTGCCACCATTTCTGGATTCAGCACCATGTCTTCTGCGGCCAGTATGCCTCTCACGATATTGGCCACAGAGCGTAATACCCAAAATCCTGATTTGGCCAAATCGGTTATTCCTGCTACCGTGAATATACATTTAATTGGAGATTGCTTTGCTATTCCCATTTTAGCCTTTGCCATTTTAAAAAGCTTTGGCCTAGATGAACCCAGCCTAGTACAATATGTTGTCTTTGCACTTTATTTTGTTTTAGCCAAATTTTCAGTTGCAGCTGTTCCAGGTGGGGGCATTTATGTCATGTTGCCTATTTTAGAACAACAATTAGGTTTTTCAGGCCAAATGTCGACAATCATTACGGCTTTGTATATATTATTCGATCCGGTTATTACCTCTGCCAATGTATTAGGCAATGGTGGATTTGCCATGTTAATAGACAGGGCATTAACCCAATTTAAATTTAAAAAGTGCTAGCATGTTGACTTTACCTATTAAACCAGAAATACAATCACAGATAGCATTTGCGGCAACTTTGCTAAAACAAGGCAAACTCGTCGCCATTCCAACCGAAACGGTATATGGCTTAGCTGCAGATGCCAGCCAACCTAAGGCCATACATCAAATTTTTATGGCTAAAGGCCGGCCGAGCAATCATCCACTTATTGTCCATTTAGCTGATGTGGCTCAAATTTGGGATTGGGGAAAATCCCTTTCTCAAGAAACCATCGAAGATATTAAGCAATTAGCCGCGCATTTTTGGCCTGGGCCCTTAACCATCGTTATCAAAAAAGCCGATTGGGTGCCAAGCATTATCACCGGAGATCAAGATACCGTCGCTATTCGAATCCCGAATCATCCGCTTACGCTCGAGTTACTCAAACAAATGCCCTATGGCCTTGTCGCGCCATCTGCCAATCGATTTGGCCGCATTAGCCCGACTTTAGCGGCTCACGTATTAAAAGAACTCGGCAATAAAGTCGATTATATTTTAGAGGGTGGCCCTTGTGCCATTGGACTTGAATCTACTATTTTAAATTTAAGTGGTGATCAGCCTACACCCTCTATCGCTATATTAAGACCCGGCATGATTTCTGCTGAACAAATCGCCTTGGTCTTAAACAAACCTATCTTAAATGCCCCTAAGCAAAATAATGCGCTTACCCCTATTCGAGCACCTGGGCTATTAAACTCACATTATGCGCCTAAAACCCCTTTTTATCGCATCACGGAAAATGCGCTTTCAACAGAAGCCCTTATTTCTAAACTGAATACTATTTTTCCTGATTCAAAAATAGCCCTAATAAGCCATCATAGCCTCTCTAATATATCTAATCTAAAAAATAGCCTTGTAAGCTATCATGCCCTTTCTAGCGATCCAGCTTATTTTAGCCAACAAATTTATGCCACTTTACATCATTTAGATGCACTCGGTTTTGATTTTATTTTTTGTCATCTAGATCAAAAAATCATTCACTCTGCTGAGTGGCTAAGTCTTTTAGATCGCCTACAAAAAGCAACGCTTGGTTGCATTGAAAGCCATCAACTCTATCATTTTAAATTACCTTTATACCACCAGGATAATCAGCATGCCTAAGCTCACACCTAACATTTTAGTCGGCATTGTCATGGGCTCTCAGTCTGACTGGGAAACGATGGAACATGCTGCCAAAATCTTAAGGCAACTGAATATTCCCATTGAAAGTGAGATTGTCTCAGCACATCGCACACCAGATAAATTATTTACTTATGCCGAAACAGCTCACCTAAAAGGCATAGAAGTGATTATTGCAGGGGCAGGCGGTGCAGCGCACTTACCCGGCATGCTCGCCGCAAAAACGCATTTGCCTATTTTAGGCGTACCTATACAAAGCCAAAGCTTAAATGGCCTCGATTCTTTATTGTCTATCGTACAAATGCCGGGGGGCGTGCCGGTTGGCACATTTGCCATTGGCCAACCTGGGGCCATTAATGCTGCCCTATTCTCTGCTCAAATTTTAGCGTTAAAATACCCCGAAATTCAAAAAGCTTTGTTAGATTTTAGAGCAAAACAAACACAAAAAGTATTAGACAACCCTACCCCTAATAAATAACAAATAATAAATAATAAATAATTGGTAAAACATGAAAATAAAACAATTAGGTATTTTAGGGGGGGGACAATTAGCGAAAATGTTAGCCCTTTCGGCTCAATCTCTTAATATCCCCGTTACTTGCTTTGAATCGGTTACAGTAGAAAATCCTTGTGCCGCTGAAGTGGCTCGTGTTATTCCTGTTGATTTTTCTCAGCTAAGCAATTTACCGCCCATGGATTGGCTTACTTTTGAGACAGAAAACATTCCTGTTGCCATAGCTAAAATATTAGCTGAATCTAGCTGTTTTTACCCCCCTGTTCAAGCACTTGCCCTTACTCAAGATCGTCTCTTTGAAAAAACTTTATTTACAGAACTTAACATTCCTACTCCCCAATATTTTAATATTGCTACATTAGATGATTTAGTCCTTGCTTTAGCTACGCTTAAAAACGATGCCGTACTCAAAACGCGTACCCTGGGCTATGATGGCAAAGGCCAATGCATTATCAAATGGCAAGGTAATCTAGACAATACTGTAAATATCGCTAAAGCCGCTTATTTAAGCTTATCTCATGGTGACAGGCCCACGCCTTTAATTTTAGAAAGCTTTGTTGAATTTGATTATGAAGTTTCACTGATTTCAGTGCGAGATCAATTAGGCCATATTGCTTATTATCCCCTTACTAAAAATACGCATCAATCGGGTATTTTAATCTTATCTGAAGCCCCTTTTACGAAAGCCAACCCTGCTGAGCCAGAAGATTTGTTAAAACAAGCTCAATCGCATGCCGAGAAAATGTTAAACAAATTAAATTATGTGGGCGTGTTAGCCATAGAATTTTTTGTGAAAAATAATCGCTTAATTGCCAATGAAATGGCCCCAAGGGTACATAATTCAGGGCATTGGACTATAGAAGGCGCACAAACCAGTCAATTTGAAAATCATATTAGAGCCGTTTGTGGCTTAGCATTAGGGCCCACAGAGGCAATTGGTTTTAGCGCCATGAAAAATATTATTTCAATATTACCGACAAAAGAACAAATTATTAAGCTAACCCATTCGCCTGGCATGTATTTACACTTATATGGCAAAAGCCCCAAACCTCAAAGAAAATTGGGGCATATTACCCTTTGTGCCGATAGCATAGACAAGCTAAAAAAATTAATATTCGCTTGTGATGCCATTCTACTCTGAATCTGAACCTGAACTTAATAGGAACTTGCGCATTTTAATGCCTCTTCTATCAACGACCGGACGAGCCTCAGGCTGTTTAGTACAATCTGGTTCAGCTGCAGCTGTTTGTTGTTTGGCCAGAATTGCGCAAGGAATAATAGTCTCTCTGCCCGATTTTTTAGAAAAAAGCGGCGTCAACATCTTGTCGTTATTAAAAACACCTTGGCAGGCTGAATAGCCACCA
Source organism: Legionellales bacterium (assembly GCA_947475765.1). Classification (GTDB taxonomy): domain Bacteria; phylum Pseudomonadota; class Gammaproteobacteria; order Berkiellales; family Berkiellaceae; genus CADEEZ01. The sequence goes on from CANJMM010000032.1 coordinate 10,699, forward strand.
TCTAAATTGAGCGCCTTTTCTACGCCTAATGCTTTCATGAGTAAAGCAAATTGCGGCAATGTCATTCCATCTCTTTTTCTAGGGTCTTCTTCTCCTTTAACGGTTACCATGAGTAACTCACCCTTAGGATTAAATCCAATGGCAGAACGAGGGTTACATTGATCCGCATGATAAAATGTACCTGGGGGCACAGAACCAGGATGCGAACCAAATCGATCGTAAACTGTTTTAAACTGGTAACGAGGCTCTTGCAATTTTTCTTCTGTAAATGTCACTTGGTTATTCCAAACAAGAACAGGCCCTGCACTTAACAAATAATTTGCGCTGTCAATATATGCCTTAAAAACAGCATCATCGCGTTCTTGAAAAAAACTTAAGCGCTCTATATCTGCACTGCCATCACGGTTAATTCGAAAGAATCCATATTCAGAGCTCACAGAATGTGGTGTTTGTGTTTTTAAGCATAATTGTGAATCAATTTCTGGATGTCTTTCATAACCCTCAAATGGCCTACTCAATTCTTTAGGTTCATGCTCAAAATAATCATGCGTCGTATCCAGTTTTTGGGTTATCACCTCTTTCACTGAACCTGTACTTGAATTATAGTTAAGACGATGCAACCCTACAGGATAATTATTTTTTAATCCATAAAAGCCATTAATGGCAAAAAAACCCCCATTAATCATCGCGCCATATTGCGCCGAATACGTTTTAAGATTTCTTGCAAATACATCTGGCGTGCCTTGATTCGTACTTAAAACCAGGCTCACATCGCGAACGCGTATACGCGTAATCATAATTTGATGCAGCTTATTTAAATCATCCAGCGGCTTGGCATCTTTCCCAAATATCAGCCTCGGCTTTCTGATGGCTAAAACCGTATTCACTATGCCTGGACCCACATCGGTGACTTTTAAGCCCCGAATCTCGTCTATACCACGCAACTGCGCGTCGGCATCTTTAAAAGCTTTTTCCTGCTGATATGCTCTTTGGACCAATGCCTTCAACTTCATTTTTGTACTACCTATACTATTTTTAGTTTTTCTGTGAATAATAATGACGCATGTTCAACATGCTGTCTATTTCCCCATATTCTTTGCATATTATCAGAAAATAACTGCGTATCTCCTGTTACATAAAACTGAGTTTTTCCAAGACTTTCGATATTTTGACGCAATAAATCATGATCGCTTAAATATTGCATGGCTTTTTGTATTAAAAAATCAGCTGGATCTATCATTTCAATATGACTTAAATAATCCGGAATAGCTTGACGAAAAATATGACCTAATAAAGGATAATGCGTACAACCATATACTAAGGCTTCTGCCCCCTGCTCTATAATAGGCTCCACATATTTTTTAACCTGAAATGCCGTTTCTGCTTTTTCTATCTCCCCGTTTTCTATAATAGAAACCCACTCAGGACAAGATACGGTCAATACTTCAATATTTGGATGATAATACTGAATCATTTTTTTGTGCATGTCACTTTTAACGCTAGCAGGTGTGGCAAATACCCCAATAGTTTTTTTGCCTGAAGCTAAATTTTGGGCAAAAGGCCGAATAATATCAAAAATGGGAAAATTAAAAGCGGGCAAGCTATTTAAATAAGGATAAGCTAAGGCTGAACTGGTGTTACAACCCATCAATACCATTTTTACGCCTTGGGAAGCCATCCACTTCAAAATAGCGGCAGAATACTCTAATATTTGAGCTGGTGTTTTATCCCCATAAGGAAGCCTAGCCGTATCCCCAAAATACAGTATGTTTTCATGAGGTAAAAGTTTTGCTAGCTTACTTAGAACGGTTGTTCCGCCTAACCCACTATCAAATAGGCCAATAGGGGCATCTCTTAAAGCTGAAAATGCATAAGGCATCGTGGGATCTCGACCTTAAAAAATACATAAAATTATATAAAATGATAAATAAAAAAATCTTGGTAACTCATCTTAGCTAATAAACATATACAATACAATAGATTAAGATATAGATTGATATAAAGAAAGATATCTGATAACTTAATTAAAACTATTAACAAAGTTAACGAGCTTATGTTTTCCTGCTGTTGGATTCTACATGCGTAAAAAAATGTTTATATTTGGTTTTACTATTTTTTCCATGTTTTTTGGATCTGGCAATTTAGTCTTTCCTTTACAAGTTGGGGTAGCCACAGGTGGCTATTGGTGGCTTGGCTTTCTTGGCTTATTTTTAACGGGCATTATCCTACCCTTTTTAGGCTTATTTGTAATTAAGTTACATCACGGAAATTATCTGGCTTTTTTTGGTGAAGCCGGTAAAAGTGCACAATTGCTGCTGCCCTTATTTATTTTATCGCTATTGGGTTCGTTTGGCGTGGTCCCACGTTGTATTACCGTTGCTCATGGTGGCATTAGTTATATCTATCCTGATATGTCTTTAGTTAGCTTTAGTTTAATTTTCTGTGGCTTAGCTTATTTGATTTGTCTCAAAGATGAATGGATGATTACTATTTTAGGCAAATGGCTTACTCCTTTAAAACTAATCGCCTTAAGCGTGTTAATTAGTTCGGGTATTTATTATGCTCCGGCCTTGCCCGCGCCCACACAAACCAGCTTATCGAGCTTTTGGACCGGTTTTTCTAATGGCTACCAAATGATGGATTTATTTGCTGCTTTTTTCTTTTCTGCTGTTATTTTTCAACAAATTCAGAAACTGGTGCCCAATGAAGTGGCGGGGGCAAATAATCATAAAGTCTTAAAATTAGCACTAGGGCCAAGTTTAATTGGTGCGGGTATTTTATCGGTTTTTTACTTATCTTTTGTATTTTTAGGCGCTTATTATCAAGAAGTCGCGAAAAATGTCCCCCCTGAATTAATTTTACCCAGTATTGCAGGCTATTTATTAGGGGATAACGCGACGCTGATTATTGCCATGTTAATTTTATTGTCTTGTCTTTCTACGGCAGTCGCCCTAACCAATGTCTATGCAAAATATTTAGGTACGCTATTTAAGTGCCCAAAAGATTTTTATCCGTTTATATTATTAATTACTATTATCGTCTCATTTTTAGTGTCTTTATTGGACTTTAAAGGCATCTCTGCCTTTTTAGGCCCCATACTCGAAAAAACCTACCCTAGTTTAATTTTACTCACGATATTATCTATTTTAACCAAAAAACACCGCTTGCTTAAAAAAAGAGTATTTTATATTGTGCTAGGCCTCATGATCATTCAGGGCTATTTTTTTAACTGACTTTTTAGACCGACGAACGGTAGCTTTTGGCCGATGAATAGCATGGTGTAAAAAAAATTTGGATTTATAATGCTTCTTGTCCCCTAATACTTCATTCACTTAAAAAAAGAGAATCTATAATGAAAAACTATTTAACGCCTCTTCGTGATGCACTTGCAACTAAACTCTCGCCTTTAGTTTCTGAGTTCAAAAAACATCCGAGCTATTATCTTAGTTCCGCTGCACTAAGAATCGCCATGGGTGCAGGCGTCGCATATGGTCTATCTTATGGCTTAACTTCTCTTGCTGTGCCTTATGTTGCTTCTACTCAAGCTGGTGCAAAATTTTTATCCCTGTTTATGAATCATTTGTCCACTGTCACCAATGCCTTAAGTGCCATAGGCGCTCTGTTAGCCTCGACTAAATTAAGCGATACTGTACTCACACATTTTTTTGGCACCCGTAAATTTACGGCAACATTCAATAACGCTGGTGAAGAGAACCAAGAAGCTGCGCTGTCTGAAAACAATAACCCAGGGTACTTAAGCCTATTAGGTCAACATAGGCCTTATGATACCGTCCCCACTGTTTCAGAAATACAAACTCAACTGGAAAATGAACTTAAAGCTAAAGCAGCAGCAAGCGCTCCAGATCAAAGCGTAGAACTGTCTGCTGAAAATAAAACCTTTGTATTGCTTCAGACTAAACAATTAGTTGAAGCGAACAAAGATAAATTTGGCCCGGCAGCCCAAGCTACAGTACAAGCTGATTCTTATCTTTCTCCGGCTTCTAGCCTTAAAGCGTCTTAACGCTGTTTTCATTTTTTGTCCTGCAGCCTTTTTTGATAGCCTAGCCAAAAACTGGGTTATCAAGACTGGCTGTGATTATTTTTTGAAAAAATCAATGGGAATATGAAAAAATTGATGGCCATTTTGATGGCGTTTCCCAAAATCTCCTGCCCGCATATTATACTGAATAGCCGGAAATATCAGTTTAGGCACTGCTAAAGTATTATCTCTTTTGTTTCTTATTTTAATATAATCTTCTTCAGAAATTATCTCAGCGACCATGCTATTATTTTTTTTATGCTCGGCAATTGTTGCCATAAAATACGGCTCTTGATCTGATTCTGGGTAATCGTGACAAATATACACTCGAGTATTATCCACCAGTTGATATAACTTATGTATAGATTGATATAATATTTTAGCGCTCCCGCCGGGAAAATCGGCTCTGGCCGTCCCTCTGCTTGGTGCAAACAGGGTGTCGCCTACAAAGACTGCTGATTCTTTTTTTATTAGATAACTCGTACAAACGGGGGTATGACCAGGCGTATATAATACTTTGACTTCTAATGCCCCAATCTTAAATATTTCCCCCTCTTTAAAAAGAATATCAAAATTTCCAGGCTTTAAATCATCTACGATATCAAATATTTTTCCCCAATAATCTAAAATAATTTGGATATTTGCGCCAATGGCAATTTTTCCGCCTAATTGTTTTTTTAAATATTGCGCCGCACTAAGATGATCGGCATGAATATGGGTTTCTAATATCCATTGTACGGTTAATTTTTTTTGTTGAATATATTGAATGATTTTATTTGCCGACTGGGTAGCGCATTGTCCGGATTCAAGATCATAATCCATAACAGAATCGATGATGGCACATAAATTGGTAAGGGGATCACTTAGCACATAGCTTAAGGTCCCTGTTGTTTTATCATAAAAATGTTGAACAATCATTATAAAATCTTACTTTAATCAAACCCAAAATTTTTCAACTACTTACCAAGATTATAATAGATCTGCGCTTGTATCACATTTAAATAATCATAGCATGAATTACGTTGGTTACCCATCAAGCTTTTGGATCAGCATTTGCAAAAATACAGGCTGATCAATTCATTATAAATGTCCCCTGCATACTCCCTCCCTAAAATGTTTGTATACCCACTAATTATAACTGGGGATTTACACAGCGGGTATTTTAAAATTGCTCTGACACACACTCAAAAATAATGAACTTATTGTTAAAAAAGCGCTCTAAATTATGTGAATTTAATAAATTAAGGTAGTGAGGCTCTCTATGACGATTAAAATTTCTCCTCAAGAATGGACTGCAGCCGAACAATTTTTTAGGGATCCTAAAAATAAAGCTAAAAAATTCAACAAAAAAAATGTCGCAAAATTTTTAAAGGTCGATACTAAACACGCTCATTCTTTTATTTTACTGACTATTGATGGCAAAGAAAGCATCTACGCTTTAAATAATACAAAACATGGCCAAGGTGAACTAGATGCTGGCGCAGGTTCTTTTGGCCGATCAAAAGTGGCCATCAATCAAGCCGCGCACCGTATTATTATAAAAGTAACAGCCGAAAAAGAGGCAAATGAACCTGAAGTAGAAAAAATACTGAAAGATACCGGCTACCTATTAGCTCAAAAAGAAATAGATTTGGGAAAACGTGGAAAAATAAAAGTAGCTGGCAAAAACATCCTCACCGAAAAGAAATTTTATACTGCCTACGCCTATCGTGGAGATAGAAATCTACATACTGCAATTCATAAAAATGACGAGTTAGAAGATAACAACGGAAAAAAACTTATTATTGCTTTAAAAGCCATGATGGAGATAGATAAGCTTCATCAAAAAGGGATTATCCATAAAGACATTAAGCCTGATAGTTTTGTATTAGAAGGAGATGGGGCAGAGCTTAAGGTTTCCCCTGTTGATTTTGGGCTCTCACAGAAAATGCTTAAAGGCCAAACTTTTGTAGAAAGCGAAAAGCCTGGAGCTATCGCTTACCTAGCGCCAGAATCAAAATTTCCAGTACCAGAAGAAGCAGAAGAAGCAGAAGAAGTATACGACCTATTTGATATGGCAGCTGGAAAAAAACAACCTCAAGCTAGAGAGGCTAATCAAAATTCACCTAGATTTTCACCTCAATCTGACATTTATGCTCTAGGCGTTATGTTTAATACAAATTTAAGATTACCTCAAGATTGTAATAAAATGATATCAAAGATGAAAAAGGACAATCCATTAGAAAGAGCTGCTCTTATAGCGTGTATGGAAGATATTACTAAAGTAATGAGCAAGCGTGAATATCAAACTGATGGAAGCCCCGAAGCCTTAGCTGAATTTGAGGCCTATAAAAAACAAATACAACCAGAACAAGAACAAAAACAAAAAGAAGAACCAGACCTAAGAAAAATGCTGATTGATCTAATCTTAGTATACCAAAAGGAAAATTATTCTATGCTCCCAGGTATTAACTGGATGAGGAAAAGTCACACAGATAACAGACAAGCACAGCTTAAATATCTACTTGAAGAAGAAAAAAGGGCTAAAATTGCTTATGATGAAAATACACAAAAAAGAATGCCTGAGAAAGAGGCTAAGGCCGCTTATGCTAAGGAAATATCGGAAACAATAGACGCTTTAAAAACTGAGCGTAAGGAGGAATATAATCCTTTTCCATCGAGATTAGACAAAATGTTAGTTAAAATAGAGGCATTAATTCAACCTTGGATACCAAAAGAAAAAGAAGAAGAAAAAAAAGAAGAAAAAGAACAAAAAAAACCTGCGCCGTTTCACAAGTGAAGTGCAATTGAGTTAAGCGCTCTACTTTATGAAGAATAAAGTGGTCAGCTGAAGATCTTAAGCGTAACTTCTCTAAAGGTTCTAGAAAAACTTATAGAGGATAGTCACGCATGAGATATAAACAACTGACCAAAGATGAAAGATGCCAGATCAATACATTAGTGTCAACAGGTATGATGCAAAAGGATATAGCAGGACATCTTGGTGTGTCCCCCTCGACCATCTGTAGAGAGCTTAAGAGGAATGTGGGTCAAAGAGGTTACCGTTATAGGCAAGCGGATATTAAGGCAGTGGGTAGACGCCATCAAGCGAGCAAAAGGCCCAAGAAAATGCTCCCTAGCCTCATTAGAGTGATAGAGGAAAAATTGCTTGAGAAATGGAGTCCAGAACAGATATCGGGTGTTTTGAAAAGCAATGATATTTTGATTAGCCACGAAAGTATTTATCGGTACATTTGGGCGAATAAGAGGGCCGGAGGGAACCTGTACACCAACCTAAGGAGACGAGGCAAGAAGTATAATCGTAGAGGGGCTCAAACAGCTGGAAGGGGCTGTATTCCGAATAGAGTGGATATTCAACAGCGCCCCAAAATAGTAGAGAGTAAAAGCCGAATCGGTGATTGGGAAGGCGACACGATTATTGGCGCCAAACAGCAAGGAGTCATTTTGAGCCTGGTAGACAGAAAATCAAAATTCACGCTGCTAGCGAAAATGGAAGGCAAGTATACAGGGCAGGTACCAGGCCTTATTAAAAAATGCTTTAAACGATTCGGAATGTGTCAGGGAAAGTGAGACAAAGTTCTTACGAACTTAGTACGGATTATCCGTAAGCGTCAAATCTTCTACACTCTTGACATTTTGACCGCTTTAATTTAGTTTCTGATATCCCTGTGGATAAAAACATAATTTTTAAAAAAATGTCTGTTGACAATTTAACCTGTGGATAAATTTTAG
>CANJMM010000033.1 GCA_947475765.1 Legionellales bacterium
CCTGTTTTAAAATCCCAAGCATAATCTCGGGCCAAAAAACCAGCCAAAACCAATTCTTTGAAATATTCTGAGGCACTGCTATTCAACTGGGTTTCAATGACACGAGATAAACTGCTTGGCTCTAAATTTTTTTCGATGAGCGCCGCTAAAGCCTTATGATATAAAGCCGTTCTGCACAAAAAAAGATCAGACACAATTTGATTAAATTCATTAAATAAAAAACCTTCTGGGCTAAAACAAATTTTCTTTAAATTTTGTTCTGCAGAAAGCGTTGGTCTGAGTTCTTCTAAATAACGAGGCACCCCCCCTGTGACAGAAAGTAATTTAAATTTTTCATAACCCGACATATTCTCTTTTTGACTCATGAAAAATTGATTCGATTCACTGAGTGATAATTCACTTAAAGTCAAAGTGCAAGAAAGTCTTCCAACAAACCCTGTGCTGCTAATAATGTTTTTTTCAATCCAAGCAGAAACCGAACCACATAAAATCAACATTAAGGCGGGATTTTTTTTAAAATGTTGATCCCAGGCTGTTTTGAGTTTGCCTAAAAAATCGGGATCTTTTGACCCCATCCAAGAAATTTCATCAAAAACTAAAATAATTCTTCTGTTTTGAAGTTTTTCAGCTAAATACCAAAAAATATCGCCCCAATCCTCAAAAGACAGCAAAGGCGTTTTAAACTGACGTCGTATTTGTCTTAAAAATTCCTGCTGCTGGGAAATCATCGTGGTACTTTGGGTAGGGGGAAGGCCTGTAAAAAGATACATCTCGTAAGATTGGCCAAATTCTTCGATTAAACGGCTTTTGCCAATACGGCGACGCCCTCTTAATACCACCAAACTGGCTACTTTCTTTTTGAGCTGATCTTCTAAAATAGCCAATTCTTTTTTACGACCAATAAACTTCACAGAACCCCCTTATATCGACAAACAGCAAAATAGCTATTTATAGATAAAGATTAGGCCCTAAAAGCATATCTGTAAACAGCGATTTTGCTGTTTATCGATATTTGGCGCGCCCGAGAGGAGTCGAACCTCTGACCTTTGGCTTCGGAGGCCAACACTCTATCCAACTGAGCTACGGGCGCCAAGCCGGTTATCATACTGGGTGACAAAAAAAAAATCTATGCTAAAAGCGCTAAGATAAAAATTAAGATAAAAATTAAGATATATTATATGATTATTTATATTTTAAGCTCTTTTGACAAAAGATTATAAGGATTATGACAAAGTGAACTATTTAACTAAACTTTTTTTATCCCATTTATTTATTTTGGGTTTTTCCGCTTCTTGCTTTGCCGCTTGTCAGCACGTTCAGGCAGATTTATCCCCTAAAGGCATTGAACAAAGATTGGCCCCTGTTGCAAAAGTAACCATAGGCGCCGATCTGCCGAGTGCTCCTGGCACACTGGGACCCGATGCCGGTCAAAAACGTTACACAGCCAACTGCGCCATGTGTCATACAACTGGGTTAGCCGGAGCGCCCAAATATGGCGATAAAGCCGCCTGGGCACCCCGGGTGAGTAAAGGCCTCGATGCTTTACTGAAAAGCGTGGTACATGGCCTTAACGCCATGCCCCCTCGTGGAGGCTGCACCACTTGTTCAGATGAAGAACTCAGTTTAGCCATCAAATACATGCTAGAAAAAATAAAATAATGCCATCATAAAACCACCTAAGGCGCAGGACGAATGCGCCCTTTGGTGCAACGCACCAAATCTTGACGCATCATGATCTGCTTTACATTTTCTATCATTTCTTGGCTCAAATCTAAAAGGCTTAGGCTTTCTGGGGATTTTTGGCCTGTGAGCGTTTCATGCACCACTGTGGCCGCATTCAGAATTTTTTGTAAGGCCTGCCAGGCAATGCCCTCTAGCGAATCATTTTTTTCTTCTAATAAGATTTTATTTGCTTCGGCTAAACCTGCATCTAATAATTGAATTTGAGCTTTTAGGATTGGGTTCGGCTGATCGTTGTTTTTAAACTTAAAAAGCAACTCGCTTATTTTATAATTCTCCCCTTTTGCATTTAAATCATAATAACGCGCCATAAAGTGATTAATGCGCTGAATCACACTCAATTCCTCGCCCACAAGGTGCGGCTGGCTTTTTCTTGCTTCTCGTTTTTTGGCTAAAATCGCACTTTCTTCAATGGCCAATTTGCGCTTCAATTCTGCATCAAATTGCAACACCATCCTAGGCGCTGGCATAGGCGCTTTAGCCACAACAGGGCGTGCAGCAGCGGCGGCGGCAGGCAAAGGGGGCGGCGGCGCTTTGGGGAGCGGGGGGGCAATAGGGGGGGCAATCGGCGGCGCAGATAAAGGCGCCACCGTCACCGTTACCCTGAGAGAGGCGGGAGCAGGTTCTTGTTCCCTAAGCTTTAAAACAGGAGGTCTTTGTGTGGGCATGGCTGGTTTTTGCGCTGGCTTTGGGGCTGGGGCTGGCGCTGGCTTTTGGGGGTTATTTATCTGCAATTTCCCTTGTAACGCTTCTCTTCGTTCTTTTACGGATGTACCAAAAGATGCTTTTATGAACTGCGTTGAATCTTGATGCTGCATACCTTTTTTCCTCTTTTATTTTTAGCAAAAATAACGATAACCTACTGAAATAAAAAACCAGATGTGCGCTTATCTTAACAATAAGTGCAGGCATCTGGCTTAAAAGTATAGTCATCCTTTATTTTTATAAAAGAAGGGATACACGTATTTAATTAACGTTTATTTTGGTTTATCTTTTGGCCGTTGTAAGCCAGAATCAAACTTAGATTCTTTCTGTATCGTTTCTACCTGAGCAATTATGTCTTCTGCCATAGCTAACAACCTTGAATCAAACCGATTATTTTCTTTTTTTATTTCATCCCTCACATATTCTGCTGCCCGCCTAATGTTCACTAAGGCCTGCGCGCTATCCATCGCACTAACAGGTTCTTTACTCATTAGCTTGTTTGCATTTTCAAATGCACTATTTAAAAATGCAATTTGGCTCTCCCTTTTTGGATTTCTTTTAGCATTCCTAAAAGCATTCAGCATCACTGAAAAAAATCCTTGCTCCTCTAATTTTTTAGTATAAACAGCGCCAATGCCATCCTTATGGCTCTTCAAGGCATCATACTCTTTTATTAAGGCCTTTATTGCCTTGGTTTCATTAGATTCAGGCGCCGCTGCTGCAGGTTTGACGACTGGCGTGGTTTCTGCAGGTTTGGCGATAAAGCCCCTGGCATCCAAAAAAGCTTTAGGACGTTTTTCCACTTTACTTTTTTCAAGTGTTGTAGGTATTTCCTTGCTATCTTTCGCATTCCTCCGATATTCTATCATTTTGTCTAAACTCACCACAAATCCTGGCCGTAGTGACTCTTTCGGCTCTTTTGGAAAAGCCCTCTTAAATTTTTGGAATTCACCTTCCCAATTCTTGTGTGCGATTTCAAGCTTTTCATAAAGTGTTGAAAGTTTTTCATGAAGCCAATTATACTCTGGACTATTATCCTGAAGCGTTACAAGTTGCTTTAGATCTTCAACCATATTTTTGTTAACTTCGTCAAATTCTGTTTTCTTTAACTTAATTTCGTTTTTAAGCTTTGTTACTTGTGGGTTCTCAGTAGGGACTGGAGGTGGAACAGCTTTACCTTTTTTAGCAGGATGTGGCCCTGGAGGTGGAGGGAGAACAGCTCTTCCTTTTTTGTTCTTAGCTTTAACTGTTTTAGCAGGAGGTGGCCCTGGAGGTGGAGGGGGTTTTACAGCCATCGGACTTTTAGCTGATGGCGGTTTTGGGATGGAGCTGCCAGCTGTAGCAGGTGGAGGCCCCGCAGGCCGCGGATAACGGATTACAAATCCATTTTCTGCTAACTCTTTTCTGTAAACTTCATATTCTTTTAGCCGTTCTTGTAATAACTCTTTACTTTTATCAGACAGCGCTGGATCATTCACTGTGCGTGCAAGAAAATCCATATGCGTCGACAATGCTTCTGACATGGTCTTAGTTGCTTGTATTTTCTGCCTCTTCTGTTCGTCATTAAGAAACGGAATCTGACTAAATTTTGAAATTTCTTTAGCATACGTTTTATAAGCATTTTGTAGCTTTTCTGAAGATGCTTTAATTTGCCTTTCACTTTCTTTTTCACTTGGCATTTTTCGATCAAATTCTGCCTCTGTCTGCTGACATAGGTCTGCCATTAACTCTTTTATTTTTATTCCCTTTTTTACTGCTTCTGGGCCTTCAGGTAAAGCGCTCAAAGGCTGAGGATCTACTTTTCCACCCTCAATAATAGGCTTATTAACTTGAGGTGAATCTAGCTGCTTAATTGCATCCTTTAATGCTGTTGCCAATTCTGTTTCAACCGGGTATTGTGCTTTATTTTCGGGAGTAATCGCCTTGTCCATTGCTTTGCCTAGTGAATCATATCTTGGTGCTATCGTTATGAGCAAAGCGCTTAGATCATACCCTTCAGCATTTTTTTTCATTTCTTTATTTATTGCGGCTTTACTTTCAGCTGGAAAATTTTGCAATTTCATTTCTTCAAACTTTACAACCGCCTCAGAAATATTTTGAGCATGTGCCTTCATTGCGTCTTCATAAATTTTCAAATATTTTTCATTGGGATATTCCGCCAAACCTGTCATAGCGCTCAACAACTTGTCTGAACTTGACTCGATTTTTTTGGCCAATTGACAAAATGCTAACAAATTCGACCTATCTGATTTAGACTTAATAAGGTTTGAGCGTGTCTCTAAAACAGGGATTAAACTTGCCAACTGGTGCATGTTTTTATTAAAAGTTCTTTCTGTAGAGTCCAGCTCTTTTTTTATAGCTGCTAAATTCTTTTTTGTTTTTTCTTGTTGCTCATCTTTTATTGGTGGTTTAAGTGTTGGTCCACCTGCACCAACAGGAGGTGAGCCAATGGGCCTTAGGTTACCTTTTTTTTTGCCTTCATCACTCATGGCTTAATTCCTCTACTTGTATAAAAAAACAATCTGACTTCACTTAATAGAGTGCGTTAAGCCGAATTTGGTTCCCTTAATTTGCATTAAATAAAAAAATACGCCCCTATAAATGACCTTATGCCAAAGTCAAGAGCTTGAGTTAAGTGGCCAAATCCCGTAATGTATCTATAATCTATTTATCACAAGTGATTAAAAGCGATTAAAAGCAGGGCCAACTATGTTAAATTTTTTAATGCGAATTTGCCGTTTTAACTTCGGGGATTTTGAAAAAGAAGAATTTAAAAAATTTATGTATATGGGCGCGATTTTTGCCTTAATTATTGGCGTGTACTGGACATTAAGGCCATTAAAAGATGCTATTTTTATACAGCTAGTAGATAAAACCTATTTACCTTATGCTAAAACCATTTCTATACTGGCTTTATTACCCCTGGTTATTTTTTATACCCAATTACTAGCGCGCTTATCTAGAGAAAAAATGATGGTGGTGTTACCGGCTTTTTATGGCATCGCTGTGTTAATTTTTAGCGTTTGTATGTTTTTTGCACAAGGCACCCCTGAAGTTATAGCCAGTCGGCCGTTTATCTTATTGGCTGCCACTAAAATATTGGCTTTTGTTTGGTATTTATTTGTAGAAAGCTTTGGGTCTTTGGCCGTTGCTTTATTTTGGGCTTTTTCAGCCGATGCAACCGATCCCCTTTCTGCCAAAAGAGGTTTTCCCTTGATTGTGGCCATTGGACAACTTGGGGGCATTATTTTTCCCTACAGTATCGCTGGATTACCCCATCGATTAGGCTTGGCTACAGATACGCTTTCTATGGTAATATTAGGGGGCTTAACTTTTTTAATCATTCCCTTGTTTCATTATTTTATTCGCGTTACCCCGCCTGAATTGCTGCGATCTTTTCAAGGCTCAAGCTCAAGCTCAAATACAGCTGAAATGGCCCAAAAAGAAAAAGCAGAGCATACTGGATTTTTAGACGGCTTAAAATTACTCTTGGCGCATAAATATTTAATTGGCATTTTTATGGTCAATTTTATTTATGAAATCATTATTACGATTTTTGATTTTAATTTTAAACTCGCTGCGGCCACAAAATACAGTGGCGTGGCCCTTACGCATTATCTGAGCCTTTATGGGTCCAGCGTGAACTTAGTGTCTTTATTATGTTTATTACTGGGTATTAGTAATATTACCCGTTTTTTAGGCATTCGATTTGCCCTTACCGCCATGCCTATTATTGTGGGCTTGGCTTTGTTTAGCTTTTTAACCGTCGATAGCTTGTCTTTTTTGTTTGCCCTAATGGTAGGATCAAAAGCCATTAATTATGCTTTAAATGGCCCGGCTTTAAAACAATTATACATTCCAACGACCACAGATGTGCGCTTTAAAGCCCAAGCCTGGATTGAAACCTTTGGGGCAAGGGCCTCTAAAGAAGTAGGATCCATTTTTAATATGGGCCTTAAACCCTTACAAAGCATTTTTGGTGAGTTAGCCGGAAAAAGCCATTATTTAATGCTCAGCGGCGTGATTGGCTTTCCTTTATTAATCTTGTGGTTTATAACGGCATTTTATTTAAGCAAACAGTATCAAGAAGCCATTAAAGACAAAAAAATGATTTGTTAAGCGACTTGAAGGCAAAGTTACTGTTAACATCCCCCCGCCAGCTGCGCTGTCGGGGGGATGTTTTTCAATGCCAGACCGAAGCTTTCTTGTCCATCGAAGCCTTGGCGTAGATGGAAGCGTAGGCTAAGGAATACTGGGCCAGGTATTTAAGATAATGGCTTTTGTATAAATCAGCTCTAAAAAAGGATCCGTTGATAATAAAGAAGGCGTTGCTAAAATTAAATCTATTTTTTGATCGCCTAAATATTGCTTCAATTCTACTAATAAAATGAGCTTTTGATCCAACACTTGTTGATATGCTTGAGTGTTAGGCAAAATAAGCAATAAATCAATATCTCCGCCTTTGGCTTGATCTTTTACCCTACTCCCAAATAATCTTAGCTCCGCTTTTGATAAGCGCGCACCAAGACAAGTGTTTAATACCCTAATCATTTGCTGAAGATCTTGTGAAGATAAGCGCATATTATTTTTTTAAAGCCAGCAGCATAGGACAATGCATTCGCAATTTTTCTAAGAAAAAAGCTAAGCCTTGATCCGTATATTCATGTGCCGCAATATCTCTTAATTCCCGCAACACAAGCCATTCATTTGTATTTTCAATTAAGCCGATTTTTTCGGCCTGATTCAAATAATCTCTTAACGTGCCATCAAAAGCGGGATCGCTAAACTTCACTTTTGCTTTCACCACCCGCATTAAAAAAATATCCACAACCCGACTAAAACGGGCTGCAAAACTTTCCCAGGTTTCTAATGTCTCTTCATCTAGTTTTTCCGGATGAATGGGCAAGAGCAACACTTTTTGATAACTATAAGCCAAATGATCTAAGGCTTTAATCAGCTGATTTTGTGTTTTTTCTAAATAGGCTTCATTCATTTTGGGCTAATTCTTCTTCTGTTTCATAAGGCTCGGCAAATTTACAGTCTTTTTGAGGGCAAACGCGTTCTGTGCCTTTACGCTTGGTGACTTTTGTCATGGTAATAGGCCATTCACAAGTCGGACAAGGTTGATTTAAAGGCTCGTTCCAAATGGCATATTTACAATCGGGGTAACGAGAACAAGAATAAAAAATCTTCCCATAACGAGATTTGCGCTTTAAAATGCTGGCCTCTGCCACTTTGCATTCTGGGCAAGCCACTTTTGTGTCTTGCGGCTTTTCTAAAGGCTCTATATGCGTACAATCGGGATAACCGCTACAGCCAATAAATTTGCCATATTTGCCTTGCTTGATTTGCAAGGATTTTTGACACACTGGGCAGCTTTTATCCATGAGTTCTGCCGCCGCTTCGGCATCGGCTTCTTCGTTCAATGAGCGCGTAAAATCACATTCTGGATAAGCCGTACACCCTACAAATCGACCCCGTTTACCCAAACGCGTGGATAAAGGCTTCGCGCATTTAGGGCAGGCTTCATCCATTTCTTCTTGAGTCACATCTTTACGCTGTACCGTTTCTTCGGTTATTTTAACTAAAGCCGTAAAGGGTTCCCAAAAAGCTTTTAATACGGGTTTATATTGCTTTTCTCCGCATGCAATGGCATCTAGCTCATCTTCTAGGCGCGCCGTAAAAGCATAATCGACGTATTGGGTAAAATACTGGGTTAAAAATTTATTGACAATGCGGCCAACATCCGTTGGATGAAAACGCTTGTTGTCTAAATAAACATACTCTCTATGCTGTAAAGTCGAAATAATAGACGCATAAGTAGACGGGCGGCCAATGCCAAATTCATCTAAAGACTTAACCAAAGTGGCTTCTGAAAAACGCGGTGGTGGCTCTGTAAAATGTTGCTCGCTCACAATGTCTTTGGCCAAAATGCTATCACCCACTTGCATGGCAGGCAATATTTTTTGCTCGGGCTCTTTTTTGGTGTCATCTAGGCTTTCTTCATAGACTTTCATAAAACCCGGATCGACCACCACCGAGCCATTGGCTCTGAAAAAATGCTGCGCCGCTTCCCCACACTGTAAATCGACTGCCACGGTATCTAAAGTTGCCGAAGCCATTTGGCAAGCCACGGTACGTTTCCAAATTAAGCTATATAATTTCCACTGTTCTGGGGTTAAAAAGCTTTTAATGGCCTCAGGGATGACTTTTGCACTGGTGGGTCGAATGGCCTCATGCGCTTCTTGGGCATTTTTAGATTTGGTTTTATACGTTCTGGGTTCTTCAGGCAAAGCAGCTGCGCCATATTTTTCTAAAATCACTTCTCGAATTTCTTCAATAGCCGTTTGAGATAAATTCACCGAATCGGTACGCATATAACTAATTAAACCCGTACTGCCTTCGCCAATATCAATGCCTTCATATAATTGCTGCGCAATACGCATGGTACGCTGAGAGCCAAATCCCATTTTACGGGAGGCTTCTTGTTGTAAAGTAGAAGTCGTAAAAGGCGCTGTTGGATTTTTCTTACGCTTTTTCTTGTCTACTTTGGTGACCAATAGCATGCCATTTGCAGCAAGTTTTAGCGCATCCACTGCTGCGTGTGCTGCCGCTTTTGTGGTTAAACTAAATTGCTGCACTTTTTCGCCACTGAGCTGAATTAATTTGGCATTAAAAGCCATGTTTACATGATTTAACTCAGCTTCAATTGTCCAGTATTCTTCTGAAATAAATTTTTCAATATCCAGCTCACGCTCTACAATTAATCTTAAGGCAGGTGACTGAACACGGCCCGCTGATAAGCCTCGGCGAATTTTTTTCCAAAGTAAAGGCGAGAGATTAAATCCCACTAAATAATCTAAGGCTCTTCTGGCTTGTTGGGCATTGACCAAATCATCTGACAATACCCTGGGATTGGCCACGGCTTCAAGAATGGCGGCTTTGGTGAATTCATAAAACACCACTCGGCATACTTTTTTATTTTCTAATAAGCCTTTTTCGGCCATAATTTCTTGTAAATGAAAAGCAATGGCCTCTCCTTCTCTATCTGGATCCGTTGCCAGTAATAATTCTTCGGCATTGGCCAATGCTTTGGTGATGGCCGCCACATGTTTTTCATTTTTTTCAACCAAGACATATTTCATGGCAAAATCATTATCTGGATCCACCGCCCCTTTTTTAGGCAATAAATCTCGCACATGCCCATAAGAAGCCAATACCTGATATCCTTTGCCCAGATATTTTTTGATGGTCTTTGCCTTGGCAGGCGATTCGACTATCATAAGCTTATTTGCCATTACTTCAACCCTATTTAAACTATCTAATATCTATTAATGCACCCAAATATCTTTGGGATCCAAGTCAAACACCATTTCTTCTATTTTGGGCAAATGATCTTCCATTTCTGGGGTGTTCATTAAGACCAATCCTACGATACGCTTAAAGGTTTTTAAACCGAGCGTTACTTGATCTAAGTCTAAACGCATCACCGCATCTAAAATTTTTTCTCTTAGCGTTTGGCTAATAATACGCGAAAATTCGAGGGTCATTAAAAAGCCTCTGGCTTCTACATCCAGTCTTTGTTGCTCGGCTTCGGAAAATACCCGCATCGATTTATCTGAAGCATGCCAAGCCGATTCGTCTTCTTTTAAGTTACCCAGCCAACAAAATGCCTTGGTGATTTCATCAAAATCAAAACCCACTTCCTCCAGCTCATCGGCTAAATCTTGATTATATTGATCTATTACCGCTTGAGGGCCTAAATAATTATCAAACAAGAATACTAAGACGTCTAACATATTTTCTTTCATGGTTGCCCCTTAATATATCCCCTATGGATTACGAACATAGCCTCCTGGCACCGACAATATTTTATCGCTCAACTCTAATCCTAATAGCATTGAGGAAACTTCCTCTGCCGTCAATCCCGATCGTTCAATGATTGTGTCGACAGAAGTACATTCGAAGCCAATTTGAGCTAATAGCCGTGTTTCTGCTAAACTTTCTGGCTCACCCATAAAATTTAAAGACTTATTTTGAGTAATTTGACCCGCTTCTGAATTTTGGCTTACTTTATTTTTGGGTGGCGTGCTTATCTGCTGGCTAAAATGCACATACTTAGATAAAGGCAATAATTCTTGTAAAATATCTTCTGCTTCTTCTACTAATTTTGCGCCTTCTTTGATTAAGTAATGACAGCCTTTAGCCAAAGGATTATGGGGCGAGCCTGGAATGGCAAACACCTCTCGGCCTTGATCGAGCGCGCATTTTGCGGTAATTAACGAGCCACTATTTAAAGCCGCCTCAACCACCAACACCCCCATACTTAAGCCACTGATTAAGCGATTTCGCCTTGGAAAAAATTCTTTACGCGGTAAAGTCCCCATGGGAAATTCAGAAACCAAGGCCCCCCCTTGTTCTACAATGCTTTTGGCTAATAGGCTATGTGCAGCAGGGTACATTTTATCGAGCCCGCTGCCAATCACCCCAATGGTCTTTCCATGAGCAGACAAGGCCCCACGATGGGCAGCCCCATCAATGCCTATGGCTAAACCACTGGTAATCACCCATCGCTTGCCCACTAAATAACGGGCAAATTGAAAAGCCATTTCCGCCCCCATCGGCGTTGGATTTCTAGAGCCTACCATGGCCAATTGTGCATTCGATAAAATATCGGCATTGCCTTCTACAAATAAAAGCGGCGGCGGATTGGCAATTTGCTTTAACAAAATAGGATAGTTGGGTTGGTCGTATTGAATAATATGTGCATTGGCTTGATTTAAAAAAGCCAAATCTTGTTCTACGCCAGCCCAATTGGGTTGAAGATGCTTCACCCCTGCTTTTTTTAAAAAATCTTGTAAATCTAAGATAGGCACATGCTTATTGAACAAGCAAGATAACTTACCAAAAGCTTGGTGTAGCTGTTGAAAATGTTTGGGGCCTATGCCTGCATAGCGATTTAAAACCAGCCAATAAGGCAATTCTTGTTGGTCGGCCGATAATGGGGCCATCGTTGTGAACACAATATTGCCCTCCCTGTTCTTTTATTGTGGTGCAAAATACGGAACAATATATAATAATCTCATAATATAATTATATAACCCTGTCACTCAATTTATTTTTATTAATTCATTTAATTAACTTGGTGGAAAATATGGCCAGTTTATTTGTCTTAGTTTATCCAGATGATCGCTTAAGAATCAAAGCTGAACCGGTTTTACAATTTAATGCACAGCTAAAACAAGAAATCAAAGACTTATTCGAAACCATGTACGAAGATCATGGCGTTGGCTTAGCCGCCACACAAGTGAATATTCACAAAAGAATGTTTGTGATGGATTGCTCTGAAAATAAAAGCACGCCCCTTTGTTTTATTAACCCTGAAATTATTTACAGTGAAGGCGAAGCCTTAAGCGAAGAAGGCTGCTTATCTTTTCCAGGGGTCTATGCTAATGTCTCACGTACCGCCAAAATTCGAGTAAAATACTTAAACGAATTGGGTGAAGCGCAAGAACGTGCCTTTGAAAACTTAGAAAGCATGTGCGTGCAACATGAAATAGATCATTTAAATGGCATTACCTTTATCGATCATTTATCTAATCTTAAACGGGTCAGATTACTCAAAAAGCTCCAAAAACAACAACGTCAGGCACTCTAACTTATTCATGAATATCGTCTTTGCAGGTACCCCAGAATTTGCTAAAGCTTTGCTTTGCAGCTTATTAACTTATCAAGAAAATCATCCTGATATCAGCCTTCAGGCGGTCTTCACCCAACCCGATAGAGCCAAAGGCCGAGGACAACAGGTATTGGCTTGTCCCACCAAACAATTGGCTTTATCTGCTGACTTGCCTGTTTATCAATACCCCAATTTAAATACCCCAGAACAAAAAGCGCTGGTGTTAAGCCACTTGCCTTGGCATCAAATCGACTTATTGATTACGGCCGCTTATGGCTTAATTTTACCCCCTTATTTACTGGCTTTACCTAAATACGGCTGCTGGAATGTTCATGCTTCGCTTTTACCTCGCTGGAGAGGGGCCTCGCCCATTCAGCAAGCTATCTTGGCAGGAGATACAGAAAGCGGCATTAGCCTAATACAAATGGCAGAAGGCCTAGATGACGGCGATATCTTATGGCAAGAAGCCTGCGCCATTGCCCCAAAAGACACCTATGCCAGTTTAGAACAAAAATTAGCCCATCTTGGTGCAAGCTTATTAAGCCGCGCCCTCACGGCTTTTAAACAAAATCCGAGCGCTCTACCCGCGCTAAAACAAAATACGCAATTTGTGACCCTTGCCCCTAAAATCAGCAAAGCTTCTGGCCACTTAAACTGGGCCTTACCTGCCTTGCAACTAGAAAGAACCCTTCGTGCTTTTTCTCCTGCTCCAGGCTGTTTTACGCTGTATGAAAATCAACGCATCAAAATTTGGGGGGGCACTTGCTTTGGTCCCTCTTTGCAAAAAAACATGCCAAGCCAGCCGCCGGGTACCATTTTAGCCTGCTCTCCCGAGGGCTTAAGCATTCAAGCGGGCGAAAATACCGTATTCACCCTCACCCAACTTCAATTGCCGGGAAAAAACAAAAGCCCTTTTAGCCAAATTTTAAATGGTCATCCGCATTTTTTTAAGCTAAACACCCAATTAAACTAAATTAAATTAAATTAACATAAAATAAATTCACCCCTATGAAAAAAAAACTGACTCATTCTCGCGCCATCAGCGCGACCATTTTGGCTGAATTGCTTGAACAACAACGGCCTTTTGTGCCTTATGCGGCGCCCGCCTATCAATTTGCCAAAAGCCCAGAAGACAAAGCCTTTATCACCGAATTATGTTTTCAAACGCTAAGAGCCTATCCCAAATTACAGCTTATTTCGCAACAATTTTTAAAAAAGCCTTTTAGGGCCCAAGACAACGATATTTTTTGTTTGCTGTTAATTGGCCTTGGAGAATTAACGCGAGAACAAAAAAGTCATGCGGCTATTTTTGAAGCCGTTGAAGGCTGCATGCACCTCAATAAAGCGTGGGCCAAAAAAGTCATCAATGCTTGTTTGCGCGCTTATCAACGTGAGCAATTAGCTTTAGACCAACAATTTCAAGACAATCTTATTTATCAAACGGCCCATCCTAAATGGCTCATTCAGCAAATTCAACTGGCAAAGCCCGATAATTGGCAGGCCATTTTAAGTGAAAACAATCAGCATCCCCCCATGACTTTATGGCTCAATCCTGAAAAAACCACGCCTGAAGCCTATCAAGCCTTGTTACCCTTGCCCTCAAGCCGCATTCCCGCTTGCCCCCATGCCTTAAAGCTGAGCGCCCCCCTTCCCCAAAGCCAACTGCCCCATTATGAAGCAGGCTTTGTGAACACCCAAAATGCCAGCGCCCAACTTGCCGTGCAGTTTTTAAAGCTACAAGCAGGGCCTTTACGCGTCTTAGATGCTTGCGCTGCCCCTGGGAATAAAACCGCAAACTTATTATCGGCTTTAAACGCCACCAATCCAAATCAACCCCATCAAACAAAAAGCACACTTTTGGCCTTAGATGTGCATCAAAAACGCTTACAAAGCGCGCAAGTATTATTATCGCGATTAAACTTAAACTCAGCGCTTAAGCTCACCCTAAAACAGGGTAATGCCAGCAAGCCCGAAATGTGGTGGGATGGTGTGCCTTTTGATAGAATTTTACTCGATGCCCCTTGTAGTGGCACAGGCGTGATTCGGCGTCATCCAGACATCAAATGCCATTTTACCCAAGAACGATTAAATGAAGTCAAAAGCCAACAAGCTCAGCTCTTAAAAGCCCTGTGGCCGCTGTTAACGCCTGGTGGTTTATTGTTATATGCCACTTGTTCTGTTTTAACAGAAGAAAATGAAGCACAAATCGCCTTGTTTTTAGCAGAACATCCCGATGCTGACATCACGCCTTTTTGCGCGGCAGATATTCCACCTGATTTACCCCTACCGGCTCACGCCCCAAGTTATGGCTTGCAGATTTTGCCCGAAGGCGTGTGGGATGGGTTTTATTATTGTTTGCTAAGCAAAAAAAGTGGGCTCTCTACTTAAAAGCAGCTTGTCATCCCCTTTTGAGACATTTAAAATTTTTAAAAATAAATGAGGCTGCCATTTTTCATTTTTTAGGTTTAGCGGCATGAAACTTTGGCCCTGCTGCTGGCTGCATCTCATCTAACTGCTTGGTAATTTCTTTGGTCAGCTCAAATAATCTTGAGTTTAAGCCTGGTTTTTCTTGCTGAATTTCTTTGTTTACTTTATCTACTGCCGCTCTAATTATTTCTAGTGCTTCTTCAGTCCCTTTTATTTCTTGACCACTGTTTAGTGAGTCCTCTCGTATCTGTTTTGCCTTTAAAAAAGCCTGTTCTAGTTCATCTAGCTGCCCTGCTCTACTGCCTTTAGTGTGAACGGCTTTAAAGGCATGTACTAAGCTTGAAGAAAATTTGCCATGCGTTTTTTGCTGAGCATAGGCCACTTTTATCTTCCCTGCCCCATATTCAGAAAGAAAAGAATCTATCCCTTCTAATTTTTTATCAAACGCTGGCTTATAGTTATTAAGATCTTTTTCCATATTTGTATGCTTTTGTTCTAGTTTTAACTGTTCAACCTTCTTTAACTTCAAAGCCTTTGTTTTTTGGTCAAGATCTAATTTTGCATTTTCTTTTTCAACAGAAGATAAAGGGGCAGCTTCTTCCTTTTTATTTACACGTATAGCACTTGCGGCCTTACTAAAGAGCCCTTGTTGTTTTTTATCCTTCTCCGGCACTTCTATTATGCCTAGCTGTTTATTTAATTCTTCTATTTCTTTTTCTAGGACCATGCTCCCTTTTTTAATAGCCTCTATTTTCGCTTTACTAAGCTCCACTTCACTTCTTTTTCTTTGAGAAAAACCCCTTGATTTACTTTCAGGAAGCAACACTGCATCAAAAACTGGATTTTTTAGCACCTTTTCATATAATTCTTTTTTTTCTTCTAACGGTTTTTTTTGTTCAGTCAAATTTTTCTGAGTTACTTTTTTTGTCAAAAATCTTCTTTCTTGTGGTTTCTTCCCCTCTAGCTGCGCTAATTGTAGCTCTACCCCTGCTTTCTCCTTCTCTATTGTAGCCCGCCCTTCTGTTGCCAACCTAAGGTGTAACATTTTTTCTTCATGGGTTGGTAAGACATTCAACGCTTCTTTGCCTTTTTCAAAAGCAGCACGTTTCTCATCATACGCCAACTTTTTGGCCATTAACTCTGCTTTTTTGCTCTTTAATTCTTCCCTTTCTTTTGTTTCCGCTTCAACCCCTAACGCCCCTACCCCTTTTTTCCAAGCTATTCCTGGGGCTTTTTCTGCTACGCCCCCCATAGCCGACCATAATTTTCCTTTTGCTTTTTCAGCCTCTTCGTCTGTCAGCTCAGTATTATCAAGCGCTGACAGGGCCGATTTAAAATCCTCCAACTCGCTTGCTAGCCCCGCATTTTTTGCGGCCTTCTTTACTCCTTCTTCAGCCTCTTTTATATTTTTTTCAAGATAAAACTCTGCCACTTGCTTCATGCATGTTGCCAAAGCGCCTCTATACTTTATAGCCGCCTCGCCTGCTGACACAACGACTCCTTTCCCCTGGCTAAGCGCGCTTAGCTCTTTTTCCAATAAATTTTGCAATATCTTTCGCTGAGCTTTACTCAATCCAGTCTTCTTGTCTACCAGTGCATTAAAAAATGCTTCCGCGTTTTTCTTGACCGCTTGCTGTGCCTTAACTTGTGATTTTGCATCCTTCGCATTGTGCAAAGCTTCTAATGACTTGGTTAACGCTTGCAATTTTTCCTTTGGTTTATCTCCGATTTTTCCTTTGAGAAATTCTTGAACATAGACTTCTGCTACACCTTGAGCAAAGACAAACTCTTTTCCTTCTTTAACCTCTTTATTCACTTGTGTTTTTACTTTTTCCATGCCAACTTGATTCAACCCTGAGACTTTTTGAGCAACACCCTCAGCTAAACCCTGAGCAAAACCTATGACTGCTTTTTTCGCATTTTCAGCAATCTGAGCCTCGTTAGCCGCTATTTCTTGCTCTACCGCTTTTAAATCTGTGTCAAGCTTCTGACCAATAGAAGGCTCTACACCCATTTGGGATTTAAAGGCCATTAGCTTTTTTTCGTATTCTGCTTTTTCTTTTGTGTTTTTTTCTTCTTCAGATTTTTTTTTACTACCCATAAGATGCTCCTCAATTATTTCTCTGGTTACCAACTAAGAGACCATAAGGCGCTAAACTTAGTTCCTTCTTTTTGATTTATTTTTTGACCTAGCCCCAATCTTAAGTTAATAAATTGGGTTTTAGCGGTAACTTTTAGGTTTTATCCCTTCCCGCTCACGCCCCAAGTTATGGCTTGCAGATTTTGCCCGAAGGCGTGTGGGATGGGTTTTATTATTGTTTACTAAGCAAAAAAAGTGGGCTCTCTACTTAAAAGCAGCTTGTCATCCCCTTTTAATCATCTAAAACTTCTTTACTATTATTTAGGTCTAGCTTTAGATCTAGGTTCAGGTTTAGGTTCAGCAGCAGCAGCAGCAGGATTTGGCCCTAATGCTGGCCGCATTTTATCTGACTTTTCCATAATTTCCTTTGTAATCTGCAATAACTTTGAGTTTGCGCCTCGTTCTTCTTGCGCAATTTCACTGGCTACCTTTTCTGCTGCTGTAGTAATAAAATTTCGTGCTGTTTCAGCCCCTGCTATTTCTTGACCATCTTCCTTAAATTGTTCTTTTAGCTGCGCGGCCTCTGCAAATGCATTCTGTAGATCCTCTAGTTGCGCAGGTCTATTAGAGTTAGCTAACATGCCCTTAAAACCAGGAAGGAAAGTTCCTTTATGAGCATAGCGCTCTTTTATCTTTTCTCCTCCATACTCAGAAAAAAGGCCCTCTACGCCTGTTAATAACTTATCAGGCGATTCTTTTTTTCCTTCCATTTTGTTATAGATCTCAATTTCTTCTTGAATATTTCTATTCACTTCTTCTAGCTTTTCCAGCTGAAGCTTTCCTTCCTCCAACTCTGCTTCTTTTTTTGGAAGATTTCTTGTTGCCTTCATTTTCTCAAGATTATAGTCGTGGGGCTTCTTTAAGCTATCCTTTAATAATGCCTCTATTTCTTTCGTTAGCGCCCTGTTAGCTTCTTTAACTTTTTTTATTTCCTCAGCTCTAATTTTTATCTCATATTGCTTTCTTTCAACAAACCCTATTGATTTACTTTCAGGAAGCAATCCTGCGTCTAAAATTGGGGGGGCTTCTAGCACCTTTGTATATAATGCTTGTTTTTTTTCTAATTCTCTGATATCTTTATCTATATCTTCCTGAGTTATCTTTTTTTTAAAAAAAGATCCTGGCTCTGGCGCTTTATTACCTAGTTTCGCCAACTCTAGATCTATCTCTAATTTCTCTCGTTGTATTTCAGCTTTGTTTTCCAATAACCTAAGGTGTAATATTTTTTCTTCATCAGAAGGCAAACGCTCTAACGCCGCTTCAATCTTAGTAAAATTGTCATAGTTTTTAGCATATTTCAATTGCGCATCGTCTAATTCTGCTCCCCTCTTTTCCAAGACTTTCCTTTTTTGCATCTCTTCGGCAACCCCTAACGCATTCATGCCTTTATTCAAAAGTATTCCTGGCGTTTTTTTTGCTACACTCTCCATGGCCAACCATAATTTTTCTTCTGCCAAACTAGCCTCTTTCTCTGATAAGCCAGGCTTATCAAGTGCTACTACGGCAGCTCTGAAATCTTTAAACTCTTGGCCTACTCCAGCTTCCTTTGCTTCCTTCTCTACCGATGCTTCCATCTCTTTTATCTTTTTGTCTATCTTTTTTTCAATATAAAATTTTGAAATTTCCCACATGCACTTGGCCAA
>CANJMM010000034.1 GCA_947475765.1 Legionellales bacterium
AACGTTGATGAGCTAATCTCATGTTTTGCACAAAATTTTTTTATAGATACAGGACTATTTTCTAGTTCTAAAAATAAATTATGCCAAAATTTGAGTTTATTTTCTTGTAATGAGGATGAAGCAAGCTTAGAAACCATAAATACCCCTCTTTTTTTTAATAATCAGGGGTATTTTCCGATAAACAAGTTATATAGGGAAGATGGGGTTTATTTGACGCTTACGTTCGAGCAAGTCAGAATAGACGTTTATTAGATCCTGAAACCAAAGAGCCTTTAGAGGAAAAGTTATATGCTAGTGTTAAAAAAGCACCCGTTATTGGGAAAATGGAATTTCAGCTTTCTGAAAGATCTAATCAAAGTCCTCGTGTAGTTAAACAGGAAGTCAGGGGTAGGCAAATTACTATTCGTGCCCCTCGTTCCTTTGGTGTAGCAGCGCGACCGATTACAGCCACGATTATTTTATGCCAAGAGAAAAATCCACCTAAAGGGGAAAAACCTATTGAATGGTTTTTACTCACAAGCATTCCATTAGATACACCAGAACGTGGCCTTGAAATAGTGCAATGGTACCTATGCCGTTGGCAAATTGAAGTGTTTTTTAAAATTTTAAAAACGGGATGTGAGATTGAAGAGTTACAGTTACAAAATTACGAAAGGATCGTAAATTGCTTAGCTCTTTATATGATAATAGCCTGGAGAATATTGCACATCACTATGCTCAGCCGCAGCCAACCAGATATGTCTTGTGAGATGGTTTTTTCAATAGATGAATGGAATGCGGTTTATGCTATTGTTCATAAAAAAAAGCCCCCTAAGAAGCCACCGAGGTTGTACGACATGATAAGGATGATAGCAGGCTTGGGCGGTTTTTTAGGTCGCAAACTAGATAGAGAGCCTGGACCCCAATGCATGTGGATTGGGATACAGCGAATGAAAGATTTTGCTTTAAGTTGGTCAATTTTTAAGGATTTAAAATGAACCATTATTTGTGTATAAGGGCATGCTATCCAAGGGGGTTTTAAAACCCCTTTATTTTTTCAGGCTTTTCTTTTCGCCCCCTTTGATAGGGGGCCGACAGCGCAGCTGGCGGGGGGATGTTAATAGTGAATTTTATCTTCTCCCCCTAGAAAAAGCAGTCAAATTTTTATCCTATTTCAAAAGGTATAGTTAGCTGCTTGAAGTGATTAATGTCGCTTGTAACCTAGCGCTCTCTCATGCTTGGAGTGGATTTATTGATTAGCTTGAATTAAACTTTAGACTTAATTCCCCCTAATTTTTTAAGGCCAAGAGTGCTCAAGCTATGATCTCGCCACGTCAAGATTTTAATCTTAAAAATCATCGGGCCGAGAATCGGATGTATTTGCAAAGAGCGACCATCGCCTTTTTTATTGTCATTACCCTAACTTTTATTATTTTTTGCCGAGTAGGCTATCTGCAAATTATTCAGCATGAAAAATATAGCTTGCTCTCCCGTCATAACCAGATCAGAGCCGTTCCTATTAGCCCCATACGTGGGGTAATTTATGATCGCAATGGCGTTATCTTGTCTAAAAACACCCCTGGCTTTAATTTAACGATTACCCCAGAACAAGCTGGTAAACTACCCGAATTGTTGGCTAAATTACAAAACATTATTTCACTGAGCTCAGAAGACATCGACAATTTTTATTTAAGAAAAAAGCAAACCCGTGCCTTTCATGCCATTCCTTTAAAACATCATCTAATAGAAGAAGAAGTGGCTAAGCTATCGCTTAATTTACATCTCTTACCTGGTGCCGATATTTCTGCTTCACTCAATCGTTATTATCCCTACCACGAAGCATTTGCGCATGTCATTGGTTATGTCGGCCGTATCAACGAATCTGAACTCAAAAAAATCAACCCCAAAAATTATCAAGCCACCCATTTTATAGGCAAAGTCGGCATAGAAAAAAAATACGAATCGGATTTACACGGAAAAGTCGGTTTTTTAAATATTGAAGTAGATTCCAAAGGCAGAAAAATTAGAGTCTTATCTCAAGACAATCCCGTGGGAGGCAAAAATCTTCATCTTACCCTAGATGGTCGACTCCAAGTTTTTGCCCACCAACTAATGTCTACTCATCGCGGGGCAGTCGTTGCCTTAAATCCTAAAACGGGTGAAGTCTTAGCCATGGTTTCTACCCCAAGCTTTGATCCCAATTTATTTGTGCATGGTATTCCACACGCTATTTATCAAGAGCTCGCTCAATCTAAAGCCAAACCACTCTATAATCGCGTGCTCCGAGGGCAATATCCCCCTGCCTCTACGATTAAGCCTTTATATGCACTAGCCGGCCTAGAGCAAGGCTTTATCACGCCGCATACTAAAATTTTCGATCCTGGGTTTTTTACCTTACCCAACCAGAATAGACAATACCGAGATTGGGTTCGAAAAGGCCATGGTACGGTAGATCTCAAAAAAGCCATCACCGAATCTTGCGATGTGTATTTTTATACTTTAGCCAATAAAATGGGCATCGACAGACAAAGTGCCTGGCTAGATCAGTTTGGCTATGGCCACCTCACTGATCTGGATCTTATTGGAGAAAGCGCTGGTATTAACCCCAGTAAAACCTGGAAACAAAATGCCCGTAAACAAATTTGGTTTCCAGGCGAAACCATTTCTAATGGCATTGGGCAAGGTTATTTAGTCGCAACTCCTATTCAAATGGCCACAAGCATTGCTATTTTGGCGAATCGTGGCATACGCGTACAAGCCCACTTGCTTAAAAAGGCTGCTGATAAGCCTGCATTACATACTGAAGTCGTTAAATTAACCCATCCTGAAAATTGGGATCTGATTATTAATGGCATGGCTGGCGTGATTAGCGATCCTAAAGGTACGGCTTATAAAAGCTTTAAAGGGGTGACTTATCCTATTGCCGGAAAAACGGGCACAGCACAATTAATTAAAATCAAACAAAATGAAAAATATACTGAAAACAAACTCGCAACGCACCTACGCGATCATCATTTATTTGTCGCCTTTTCTCCTATAGACACCCCCGAAATTGCCCTTGCCATTGTACTAGAAAATGAAAATGGTCATACGTTAATTGCCAGAAAAATACTCGATTACTACTATTTGCTCAAAACGGGCACTATCCCTGTGGATCAACTCGCCCCCCCTTCTGAGGAAATAAAAACCGATGCACCTGTTTAAACCAAAAGCCAATAAAAACATCGACTATTCAAATGCCGACAGTCTTTATATTGACGTGATCCCCCGTTCTTTTTACCAGAAACTTCATATTGACTTTCCCTTATTACTGGGCATTTTAGTGCTCTGTGCCTATGCTTTAGTGATTTTATATAGCGCCAGTGGTCAAAATATGCATTATATCCAAAAACAACTGATGCATTTTGTGATTGGCTTTTTGGTCATGATAACCCTTGCCCATATTCCGCCTAGGCGTTTTGCACAATGGGCACCTGCTTTATATATCATTGGGCTATTATTAGTTTATTTGGTTTTAGTCACTGGAACGGTTTCTAAAGGCGCACAACGTTGGCTAGATCTAAGACTCATTAAGTTTCAACCCTCTGAAATGATGAAACTCGCTGTACCTTTAATGCTGGCACGTTTTTTAGATCAAAAATTACTGCCTATTGGTTGGAAAGATCTGGCCATTGCCGGGTTATTAATTTTAATTCCCGCCATTCCCATTATTTTACAGCCTGACTTAGGCACAGGCTTATTAATTATTGCTTGTGGCTTATCTGTTATCTTTTTTGCGGGTATTCCTTTTCGGTTTATTTTTTTAATGACGGGATTATTTCTAGCCAGTTGTCCTGTTTTTTGGTTTTTACTTCAAGACTACCAAAAAAGTCGGATTTTAATGCTCTTAGCGCCAGAACGCGATCCATTAGGGCGAGGCTATCATATTATTCAATCTAAGATTGCCATTGGCTCAGGTGGCATCACAGGCAAAGGCTGGTTATTAGGCACGCAAGCCCAACTCGATTACTTGCCTGAAAGAACCACCGACTTTATTTTTGGGGTGCTTTCTGAAGAATTTGGCTTAATTGGCATTTTATTTTTAATGGCCATTTATTTAGTCATTGTCTCAAGAGGCTTATATATTGGCACCAGCAGTCCCGATACTTTTTCTAGGTTATTAGCCGGCAGTCTTACTTTAACTTTTTTTGTTTATGTTTTTATTAATATCGGCATGGTGAGTGGTATTTTACCCGTTGTAGGCGTTCCACTCCCCTTAGTGAGCTATGGTGGCACCTCAATGGTGACTTTGATGACAAGTTTCGGTATATTAATGTCTATTCATACACATCGGAAATTATTAAATTAGGGTACAAATATGAAAATCTGGCCATTTTTTTTAATTCTCCTGTGTTTTATGGTTAATCAAATTACTTTTGCTCAAGCAAAAAATCCCAATAATCTCAATAATCTCAGTGAGCGCCCTGAAATAAAAGCCTTTATTACCCACATGGCAACCCAACACCATTTTGATCCTAAAGTACTGAATAACTGGTTTAATCAAATTAAAGTAAACCAAACGATTATTAACCAAATGAATTCTCCTGCTGAAGCCAAACCTTGGCATCAATACCAAAAAATCTTTCTCACTGAAAAAAACATTCAAAATGGCGTAAAATTTTGGCAAAAACACGAAGCAATCCTAAAAGAAGCAGAACAACAATTTGGGGTTCCCCCAGAAATTATTGTGGGCATACTCGGTGTTGAAACAAGATATGGTCAAAATACCGGTAATTTCTTAGTATTAGAAGCACTCAGCACTCTTGCTTTCGATTATCCTAAACGTGCTGCTTTTTTCAAAAAAGAATTAGAAGAATTTTTACTGTTAGTTCGAGAACAACAATTTGATCCCTTTGAAATTAAAGGCTCTTACGCTGGCGCCATGGGCAAACCCCAATTTATTGCCAGCAGTTATCGACACTTTGCCATCGATTTTCATGGCAAAGGCCAAAAAAATATCTTAACCAATACAGCCGATGCCATTGGCAGCGTCGCCAATTATTTTAAACTCAATGGTTGGCAAGCAAATCAACCTGTTATCGTCACTGCCTTGCCCTATGGTGAGAAATATAAAAGTTTAACAACTAAAACGGATAAGAAAAATCCTAAACCTACGCTGAGTGTTTTAGAATGGATAAAACAATATGAAATTTCCCCTTCAGAAGACTTGCCTCATTTTTCTATCGATGCCTTGTTACCTCAAAAAGCAGCCCTAATAGAATTAGAGGGTTTAGCAGGCCCAGAATATTTTCTGGGATTACAGAATTTTTATGTGATTACCAGGTATAATCACAGTGATCATTATGCCATGGCAGTTCATGAATTAGGCCAAGCCATTAAAAATCGGATTTCAGGCGAATAACTAATTTCACAAAGTCCGTAAAAAATACTACAATAAAAAAATGATGTTAGTTAGAAAGAATATTTTAAAATTATCGCGCCTGATTTTGCTTTTTATTTTGGCTGCCCAGATCTCTGGGTGTGTGAGTTTAAAGTCTAAATCAGATCTCGATGCAGATGGCCCCCCTGCTTTTCCTCGCAGCGTAAAATATATTCCCGATGCCATCCCAAAACCTGAAACCAAAAGTAAATATGGTAACCCAAGCACTTATGCAGCCTTAGGGAAAACCTATCGTGTCCTAGACAGCCATCAGGGTTTTGAAGAAACCGGTATGGCCTCTTGGTATGGGCAAAAATTTCATGGAAGGCGCACCTCCAGTGGCGAACCTTATGATATGTATGCCATGACGGCAGCCCACCCTACTTTACCCATTCCCTGTTATGCCAAAGTCACCCATATAGAATCGGGTAAAACAGCCATTGTCAAAATAAACGATAGGGGGCCTTTTAAATCCAATCGAATTATGGATTTATCTTATGCGGCCGCTCATAAACTTGGGGTTTATCAAAAAGGAACCTCTAAAGTCAAAATTCAAGTGATTAATCCTAAAGAATGGAATCATGATTTATATTTAGCCCAAACCAATAAAAATCATACTAAAAATCCCCCTGAAAACAAACATACCCCTGGCTTGTATTTACAACTGGCTGCCTTTAGCCAAAAAACAAATGCCGATGCTTTTGCTGATAAAATTCAAGAACTGGTCCAATCTCACCCTGTTGAAATTAAGTTTGTCGACTCTACTGTAAATTCGACTTATCGCGTTCAAATGGGGCCCTTTACCCAAAAACATGAAGCCCATCAAATAGCCAATTTGCTCAAAAGTAAAAATTTAAGCGCACAACTCAGACAGCATTAGCCCCTTCACTATAATAACCAGAAATTTGTTGTATAATAAGCCCTAAATATTATTGTATTCAGGGGCTCAACATGTTGCTATCTAACCTAATCAAAAATGTAGTCAAAATACTTATTCCTGTTTTATTTGTTTTTCAATCTAGCTCATTGGCTAACCCCAGTTTTACCCCAACTGCCCCACAAATCGATGCTTCTGCTTATATTCTAATGGATTATCATAGCGGCCAAGTTTTAGCTGCTTTAGACTCAGAAAAAATAATAGAGCCAGCCAGCTTAACTAAGATGATGACGATTTATGTCATCGATCATGAACTGCATTCTGGTGGCATAAAATTAACTGACATGGTGCGCATTTCTGAAAATGCCTGGCATGCTGAAGGCTCTAGAATGTTTATTGAAGTAGGTAAATCTATTTCCGTCAAAGAATTAATCAATGGTGTGATTATTCAATCTGGTAACGACGCTTCTGTTGCCCTTGCCGAACATGTTGCTGGAACAGAACAAGCCTTTGCTGAATTAATGAACCAACATGCTAAACGATTAGGCATGCATCATACGCATTTTATGAATTCGACTGGTTGGCCGCACCCTCAACATTTAACCACCACCAAAGACATTGGCTTATTAGCTCAGGCCTTAATTCGAGATTTTCCAGAAAGCTACGCGCTGTATTCTCAAAAATGGTTTGAATTTAATGGCATAAAACAACCTAATCGTAACCAATTATTGTGGCGCGACCCTACTGTCGATGGCATTAAAACAGGGCATTCTGAAGCCGCTGGCTATTGCTTAACGGCTTCAGCCAAACGAGAGAATATGCGTCTTATCTCTGTACTCGTTGGGGCAAAAAGCGAAAACTCACGTTCACAAGGCTCTCAAAGTTTATTAAATTTTGGCTTTCGTTTTTTTGAATCGTATCCTATTTTTAGCGCCCATAAAATACTTGAAAAACAACGCGTGTATATGGGCAACAAAAAATTGGTTTCTTTAGGGGTGTTACAAGATTTTTCTATTACTTTACCCAGAGGCCAATATCGTGGCCTTGAAACCAGCTTAAACATTCAAACGCACCTAAAAGCCCCGATGAAAAAAGGCCAAACGGTTGGCATGATTATCGTGAAAACAGGCAATCAACTTATCACTCAACAACCGCTGGTTGTGCTAGAAGATATTGGCCAAGCGGGTATTTTTGGGCGATTCACCGATTTTATTACTTTATCTTTTAAAAAATTATTTAATAAACAAACGATGATTGCCGTTAATCAAAAAACACCCGATGCTCATACTTAAAAACTTACCCGCTTTGCAGCCCTATGAGGCTATCTGGGTGCAAATGCGGGACTTTACCCACAGCAGAACCCCTGAAAACCCGCTTGTCGATGAAATTTGGTTTTTAGAACATGAACCTGTTTATACTCAAGGTCAAGCAGGAAAACCCGAACATATTTTAGCCAATCCTGCTCATATTCCCATTGTGCAATCAGACAGAGGTGGGCAAGTCACCTATCATGGTCCTGGGCAACTCATGATCTATTTATTATTAAATTTAAAACATTATGGCTTTGATGCCAAAAGTTATGTACAGTTTCTAGAAAAAGCCATTATCACAGTATTAAATCAACGCTATGGCATAACGGGTTTTACCCAAGAAAATGCACCAGGTGTTTATATTCATTATCCTATTGCGGGTGCTTGTCCCCTCGTCAAAAAAATTGCCTCCATTGGCATACGGGTTAGAAAAAACTTTAGCTATCATGGTATTTGTTTAAATATTTCGAGCGATTTAACCCCTTTTGATAATATTAATCCTTGTGGCCATTCTGGGCTTACCATGGCACAACTCAGCGATTTTGATCAAACAAAATGCTTAACTGTTTCTCAGGTTAAACAAGATTTTACACACTATTTTCAGGAAGTACTTAAGCATGTCTGATAATCATTCTGATAAAAAACGCGGCGAAGCAAAAATGGCCCGCATTCCCATTAAAATCATCCCCACTACGCCTGAAACCAAAAAAAAATTGCCTGCTTGGATTCGAGTGCGTGCCCCCATAGACTCAAGAGTCACCGAGCTCAAAAGCTTATTAAGACAAAATAAAATGCATACGGTTTGTGAAGAAGCCTCTTGTCCTAATTTAAGCGAATGTTTTAGTCATGGAACCGCAACATTTATGATTATGGGCGATAAATGTACCCGTCGTTGTACTTTTTGTGATGTGGCGCATGGCAGACCCGATGCACTCGATTTAGAAGAACCTGCCAACTTGGCCACTTCACTCAAAAACATGAAGTTAAAATACGTGGTTATCACTTCAGTCGATCGTGATGATCTTAAAGACGGTGGCGCCTCACACTTTGCCGCTTGTATTCAAGAAGCGCGCTTAGCTTGTCCAGACATTACCATCGAAGTATTAGTGCCCGATTTTCGAGGGCGAATGGAATTGGCACTAAATAATTTAGCCCCTCATCTTCCAGATGTATTTAA
The DNA here is from genome assembly GCA_947475765.1 of Legionellales bacterium. GTDB lineage: Bacteria > Pseudomonadota > Gammaproteobacteria > Berkiellales > Berkiellaceae > CADEEZ01. Next base: position 8,763 of record CANJMM010000034.1, read on the forward strand.
TCATAATATTGAAACAGTCCCAAGATTATATAAACAAGCCAGACCGGGATCTGATTTTCAGTGGTCTTTAACGCTCATTCAGCAGTTTAAAGCACGTTTTTCGCATATCCCCACCAAATCGGGGATCATGTTAGGATTAGGGGAAACCGATGAAGAAGTCTTAGCCGTATTTGAAGCCTTAAAAGCACATGGTTGCGACAGACTCACCGTAGGTCAATACTTACAACCCAGCCGACATCATCATCCAGTTGAGCGTTATGTGACCCCAGAAAGATTTAAAGAACTGGGCGATATCGCTAAAAAAATGGGCTTTACGCATGTAGCCAGTGGGCCATTGGTTCGCTCTTCTTATCATGCAGATTTACAAGCCGCTGGAAAAGAAGTGGGGTAATTGGGGTAATTGGGGGTAATTTTGTCAGTTTTTTTTGGTTTTAGGCAAAATTTTAGGCAAAATTTTAGGCAGGTTTTGAGTGCCTGCACTCGCACTCAGCAGTATTTCCAACACATCTTGACGACCAAAGGCTTTGGCCAAATCCACAGGAGATACCTGATTAAAATTTAAGGCATGCACATCTGCGCCCTCTTCTAACACCAGTTTAGACACCTCTTCTTTGGTCCCAAGTGTTACAGCGACAAATAATCTCAAATTCAATTCGCTTAAAATAGACGCCTTCTTGTTTGCCTTTGTAAAGGCACTCAAACTTGAGATTTGCTTTTTAACTGACATGGTTTTTGCCTTATCTTATTCTATGCTATCTAATTTGTGATATATCCTATATCTATATCTATATCTATATCTATATCTATATAAATAGACTGAGATAAAGCTAAATTAGTTCCATTTTATAAAAATTTTATAGAAATTTTGTCAGGGCAATTTTAAAATGTCACCTGTTTAAATGGCCAGGTATTAAAAGCCTCAGGGGATTAGAGGCTCTTTTTGCTATTCCGTTTTGGCTCATAAATCGATTTGGGCCGGCACAGAGACCGGCCCCTACGAAGCACTACTTTTTGAATTTGGGTAGATAAGTAGGGGCCGGTCTCCGTGCCGGCCCAGCAATCACAATTACCCTGTAAGCATTTCATGAACAACATGAGGCTCTTTTTGCTATTTAATTTAACTGCAGATACACTATAATTTTTACTCTTTTTGTCGGGCCAAAAATAATGAATCTTTATTTTAGATTAATCCTGCTGTTACTTTCTTTGCCTTTTATTAAAAAAGTGTCTGTTCATAATCAACATGATCAACATGATCAGAAAGACGATCAAAACAGCTTAAGCCATAAATCTGAATTACCATTTAGGGTTTTGCCTAATGATTTAGATGCTTTTAATCATATGAATAACAGCCGCTATTTATCTATTATGGATTTTGGTCGTTTTCATCTGATGGCACAATTTGGTAGCCTAAAAAAAGCTTATCAAAAAGGCTGGGCGCCTGCTGTTGGTGGCATTAAAATTAATTATATTCGCGCCTTAAAATTATTCAATCACTACAAGCTGACCACCCAAATTATTTACTGGGATGAAAAATGGGTTTATTTAGAACAACAATTTATTACCCTAAAAGACAATCAGCTGATGGCCACAGCTTTAGTAAAAGCTTTATTTACAAGCAAAAAAGGCAAAGTTTCTTCTGATGAATTACTCACCACTTTTTTTCCAGAAGGCTTAAGCAAGCCGCCTTTGCCTGAAAAAATAAGAAAGTGGCGCGAATCAGAGGGTAAAAGTTAAATTCAGAAAACGATGAATTTGACCCGTCAAATAAAAAGGAATGGATAATAATTGGCAAGATTGTATTTTTATCACACTCGGAAAATCTGAATTAATGCGAATGGCATAATCTGGATTTTTTAACTGAATATAAGTATGTAAAGATTTTAGCGTGCCTGTTTTGCCAGATTTCACTTCAATAGGAATAACTTTGTTTTCATGCTGAATCACATAATCTAATTCGGCATTTGCATCTTTTTCTTCTCTTAACCAATAATATAAATGCGGCTCAAGATAAGCTGGCTCAATGGTTCTCAGCATTTGACCCACTACTTGTTCCGACAAACTGCCCTGATTCATTAAATTAAGGTCTGCTACTTCGCTCAAATGATGCATTCTAATCCCTAGGGCACTAGAACATAAACCAATGTCTAAAAAAATGACTTTAAAAATTTTATCTTTTAATTCTGCTTCTAAAGGCACCCCATTTGCTGCTGTACTTTTTACCAAAGAGGCTATCTTGGCTTTTACCAATAAATCGAGCGACTGTTTCACTGCACCAGAATGCGTCGTTGGATTCACTCGGCTATAAACAAATTTTCTACCCAGCATTTTAGGAATATGTATCAAAATTTCTTCTAATCTGTTTAGGCTTAATCGGCCATGGTATTTTGAAAAATCATCCCTATAAGTGGCTAAAATATCACTTTGAATTTGATGAACCCTGTCCCATGATTTTTCTGCTATCCAGCTTAAAATAACTGCCGGCATTCCGCCCACAAGAAGATATTCTTTAAATAATCGCATTAAACTATGATGAATTGCACTGGGAATGGGTTGAGAAAAATTAAATTGCTTAATATAATCAACTAAGCTCTCTGCCTCATGCGCTAATAAAAACTCCTCAAAAGAAAGAGGCTCAAGATGCATATAAGTAATGCGCCCCACCGGCATGCTAAAAGTATGCTCGGCTAAAATAAATTCTAAAAGCGATCCTGCTGCAATAACCGGTAATTCTGGAAAATCTTCTGCAAACCAACGTAACTTGGCTAATAAATGTGGTGCCGCCTGAATTTCATCTAAAAATAAAATCGTTTGCTCAGGAAAAATTTTATGATTAAAAACAGTGCTTAAATTGAGTATGATTTCTTTGGGATCATTCCATTCAAATAAGCTTTGAAGTGAAGGGGAACGCTCAAAATTAATTTCAATTAATTTTTTATTTTTTTGTTGCGCAAAATCGCGAATCAACCAAGTTTTACCAACTTGACGCGCCCCTCTTAGTACTAAAGGTTTTCTGTTTGGTTGATTAAGCCAACTTTCTAAATATAATGTATGTGCTCGTTTCATTATCTTACCAAAATACGGGGGGTGTTTTTTAAAGCACCTTACCAAAATACGGGGGGTGTTTTCTAGTATGGCTTATTCGTTATTCAAATTCAAATAATGCAACAAATCAGGCAGGTAACTATCTGGTGAGGCGCCAGCCAAAGTCACCAAAGTTTGGACTTGCCCCGTATGAGGCTCTTGATAATGAATTTGCACATCTTTGCCATGCACAGTAGCCGATAAATCTTGAATATGCATATTGGGTAATTGATTGAGCAATGCAGACAAATCTAATTTATCTTGATGTAGATTAAAACCTGATATAACTGCCCCGTGTTCTCCTGGGCTAAACACATCGGCTAAGCCTAAAGTCATGATTTTAGCTGTCTCAGCGGGTAATATAGAATTATCTAAATGATTATCTAAATGATTATCTAAATTATTATTTATATTATGATCTAGATTATTATTGGCATATAACTCTTGTATTCCTGAAAAATCGCCTAATTTTGCTTGATTTAATATACCCTGAAGGCTAAGTTGATCGACAGAACTTAATCCTAAATCGTCTAAATTTTGTAAGCCCAGTAAATCTTGAGTATGAATATGATTTAAAAAATAATCGGGACTAATTTGATGGTTTGCCACACTGCTTAACCATAAATCATAATATACCCCAATGGCTTCTGGACTCAACCCAAAATCGTTCAAGCCATTTACTTGCTTAACACTGGACCCTAAGCCTTCGTCTCCCGATAAAATGGCTTTGGTAAAATCATATTCTGTGAATAAAAATTTCGTCACATGATGCAAGCCCGATTCAGATAAACCAGACAAACCAGACAAACCAGACAAACCAGACAAACCAGACAAACCAGATAACCCCACATGCTGAGCCGCATCTTGCTCTTGGCTTAAATCTTGAATTAAAATAGGCGTTTTTCTGGCTGAAATTTCTTTTTCTGAAAAATCTTCTTGTGTTTGACTCACCGATATTGTCGCCGAATACTTACCCTGAAACCCAGGAGGCGGCAATAAATAAACATGACCAGCAGGCAAACCACTGGCTTGATCTAAGCCCCTACCCTCTAATACTTGATCTAAACCGTACATTAATTTTACTTCAGATAATAATGAAAATTTTCCTACCCCATTTTCGGGTACCGCAACTTGACCATTGGGTTCGAGTAAAATTTCATACTGATTGCCAATAATGTCTTTGGCCACAATAAAATCTGGCCGAGAAAACTGCGCTTGCTGACTGTCGGCTGAAAAATGATTTAAACCTAAAACCGATCCAAAAGCATGCGCCGCGCTGGTGCTACTCTCTGTGCTTAAATAATCCGTTACCCCTACCATCGGTAAAGTAATATTTAAGTAGCCTTCATGACCGTGATGCTGTAACTGGTTTAATTGCTCTAATTCAGGCTGAATAGATAAAGCTAAAACTTTACCCTGCTCTACTAAGCTTTGTAAAGCTTCTGGGGTAGATAAGCTTAAAAAACCAGGCTGATTTAATTCATGGGCGTGCGTATCTGGGCCAGAGGCAACCTGTTGGCAAACTTGAATAGGATTTGAGCTAATTTCTACTGGCACGCATTTAACCTGTATTTATTTAAGGTATTTAAGGTATTTAAGCTGTTAAATATATATCTTAATAATTAACTTAATATATATTAAGCTTAGCCCATTTATAGCGGCCACTCTACCCTCAGGCGAATGAAGGTCTTTTTGCTATTCAGTTTTGGCTGATAAATCGAACTGGGCCGGCCCAGCGATCAAAATTATCCTCTGCCAAAGCTATCAAGCATGGGGCTCTACTGGTAATGCAATCGGTGTCATTACCTCAAAAACATGCCCCTGTTGCATAGCTGTATTTACATCCGCCTTATGCACATTAGCCAAATCTGCTATCACATAATTTGTACCGGCTATATTCACCGATACACGGGTGCCTTCTATGCCGCCTTGTAGATTATAATTATTGGCCGCTGTTCCAACAGACACTTCAGATGTGGCATCAATAGGCACAACAGAAGTAATGGTATCTAAATGAATGGCGGCTAATTTTTGTGCTGCGCTCATTCCGCCTGCACCCAATTCACTGAATAAAGCCGATAAATTAATTTTATCTTTAGTAATATCAAAGTACATAATCACATCTGCAGAATTGGCATCGGAACTCACTGAATCTTTCCAATACACTAAAGTATTATTACCATGTTCTGCTGTTCTAAAAGCTTCACTGATTGGATCCGTTGCCAAATTAGCATACGTGCTACCCTCTGCAATAACTGGTGTTCTATAAGAAATAGATGTATCTAATGCGGTATTATAAATAGGTCTAATTACATCGTATAAATATGCATCTTGAGGGGTAGGAAAAGCGGCTGTCCCCCCATTAGGACCAGCTGCTTCATATATTTTACGGTCAGCAATAAGCTGAGCATAAGACTCTAAACTTGTTACGCCAGCAGTGGCCTTAAACATTTGTCCAAAATCACCGTCAGGTGTATTGCTGTTATACACATAATGTAAGCCATTTGAATTTCCTGCAGTGGCTGCAAGATAGCCATTTGAACTGCCATCTGGTACCACGCGCATAATGCCAATGGTATCATCTAACACAATAATATCGGCGCCCTTTCCAGAAAAAATAATGTTATCCCCTGGGCCCGCAAAAACCAACACCCCTGCCTCTTTAGTATTAACCCCCACGCTATTATACATGCTCACAAAGCCCGGGTTTGTGTAATTGGCTAAATTATCATAATTTGCCCCACCGGTATAAATAATATCATCCCCCGCCCCGGTGGCTATTACATCCGTTACTTTAGGTAAAAATAAACCGTAAGTGGCTAAACCACCATCTGCTACAACACCTGAAGCTAAAAATACAGGGGCATATCCTTGACCAATGACATTATTCAGTGCATTGTATATGTTCACCAATGGCATGCCATCTGAATACACTACATCGTTACCCGCGCCCGATTCAATCCAATCTCTGCCTAAGCCACCTACAAAAACATCATTGCCTAAAGCTTGTGTATTCAAAACCCCTAAACTAGTGACTTGTGAACTGTCAAACACATCTCGACCATGTCCGCCTACCACCACATCATCTCCTAAACCTGGTGTGTAAACGTGGCCTATGCCTAGCTCAGTCGGAAAACCAAATATCGCTGAGTACTGATAAGTAATAGTGTACTTATCACCAGCATTTACATGTAAAACTTCAAATTGTACTGAACCTGAAATTTTATCTGATGGCCACAAATAGGTATATTTTTCTACTAATATGTCCAACAACGCATTTTGCGCGTCTATATTTCCAGGAGATGCAAGATAATGATCATAAGCTGCACGTGCCATTTCGAAATAATTATGATTGCTCTCCGATATTGTTACTGTCTTGAATTCAAGTGTAACGATACTGGGCTGTAGCCTATAAGCAGGGACACCATACGATGGTTTCACCCCTAGATCTGATTGTCGAATCCCCAAATTATGCGCCACCGTCAACCCTGCCCCTGGATTTTCATTAAAATAAGCATAATTTCCAGAACTAAAAGTTGGCACAGAACTAAAATTAGGCAAGCCTATTGCGCTGAATGGGACATCACCTGCATCTGAATCAATTGTATCACCGCTTAAAATAGTTTGGACTATATAGGAAATTAAAGGCGGACTAACCTCCCCCACTACTCCTGCCATTAAAAACGAAACAGGCACGCTTTCGTCTATATTGCCTGTAGGGGAACCCGGTATAAATGTTTTAGATAAACCCCCATTGATCATAGACCAACCATTTTCAGATCCTGGTATTAATTTCCAAGCGAACCCTTCGTCTCCTGGCAAATAAATTGTAATCTTACGAGTCACCCCTGGCACTGCATTGGTAAAATTTGCCGAAAAATGTAACTGCGTGATATATCTGGCAGCTTCTGCCGCATTAAAATCAAAAGTGGTTTCTTCTGGCGCCGCCCAACCTGGCCCAACTGGCACACCACTCGACTCTAGAACAGCTTGTTTTTCGACATCTAGCTCAGCGACGCCATTTACATCTGAAAGTGGATAAAAATTTATTGGGGCCACTGATGACAAGCTAATTGGCAAGTTAGCGAGGTCATTGCTTAAGTTAAAATCTTTTTGATTGCCATCCAAAAACTCTTTAGTTTGCACTGTTCCACTAAGCAATAATTCAAAAGAATTATCTGACGTAGGATTAACCGCATCCTCTAATATACGTGAATTAAATCCTAATGTTAACTCAGAAGAAACTTGTGTTCCTGACAGGCCTTTTAACTCACCTATCAAATGTACATCCGTCCCATTAGTTTCTATATGCCACACAGAATTATTACTCAACACTTTCCAATCTGGACTAATAGGATTGTTGCTAGAAAAAATATTACTTAAATCAATCTTAATTAATTTGGTTTCAGAGCCATCACCATCTGGTGAATGAAGATTAACCTTTAAAACAAACTTAGCGCCATCAACACCTACAGTAGGATTACTTAACTGAATGTTTCCAGATGTCAGAGGCTGTGCAACTGCATCAATAATAATAGGTACGGTGTTTTGTACCGTGATTTGAGTCGCCCCATTAATTACCCCAAAAACTTTAACACTCATATCCTGCGCACCATAAGGGGCGGCAATAATATAAGGATTTCCAAGCTTTTCAAGTCTTGCAGTTGTTGCTGCATTCCAATCAGTAATATAACCACCCAGCACTTGGCCTGTTACGACCCAACTGTTGCCTATTTTCTGAAAATATTCGGTACCATCATTTAATAATACTTTAGGGGGCTCTAGTGGATTCACATTAAAAAACTGAAACTCAATTTTGGTATTATTTAAAAAACTGGTTTGAGCCGGACTGCCATCCGTCAATTGGCTGAAATATTTAGAAATTTCAGATAATACCCCTGAAATGTCTACCGAGGCATGTTTAGCTGCACCGCCCACTGAATCTAATGAATCTAGTTCACTGCTACTTTCAACCAAATAAATTCCACGGGCAGGCAGCTTTCCTAAAACATTAAAATCAAAAGTTTGATTTAAGGTATTATTCGTTAAATCAGCCTCTTTATCTTCACCACCTACTGGAACCACTTGGCTGTTCACTAAAATTTTAAAATCAACTTGATTTAAGTTTATATTCTTGAGTAAGGCTGTTGAAAAATCTAAATAGAGCGTTTGATTTATATCTGAACGCTCAGCATTTGTATTTGTATCGTTAAGCAAATCAAGTGTGATGCTGTTATCTGGCTGTATATGCCAGGCTGTGGGTAAGGTATGTGCGACAGAAAAATGCCAATCTACACCTGGAATGCCTGGGATTTTAATATGAATAATTTCATCTGCAGAAGGGTTAGCAAATTTTAAATTTAGATCAAATTTTAAAATAGTTGTAGTCGCATCAAACGACTCTACACTCACATTTAAGGTTTGTTCATGAGTCAAATGCCCATTTAACTCTACTTGTAGTCCACTGGCCAAAGCATCTACATTAACCTGAACAAAAGCACTATCTTGATTAAATAAATTCGCGACCACAGTTGATGGGTTACTTTGTGAATAAGTTAAGCTATCTAACAACAAAACTTGTGCTTTAAAAGCAAAGTCTTTATCATTGGTCAAGCCTGCTGTGAGCACCAAGTTAAAATTATTTAAAGCATCCAATAAGGCTGTTTTATAACCTTGAGTCAAATCATATTGTTTGGCTAATTCTTCTGATGCAATACTTAAAGCCTGCTTATAAGCCGATTCATCAATATTCCCTAAATTAGTGAGCTCAAGCAAAGGTTGAATAATATGATTTTGCAGCATATCAAATAATTTATTTTTTGCTAACAATTCAGTCGTAAAATGATGGATATCTTGTTCAAAACTTGCCCTTTCAGCATATAAACTGTCTAAGGCAGCAGGTCGGGTTTCTGGCGTACCGCCGCCTAGGGGTAAGTTTTTCCAATAAGATTCTAACTTCTCTATGGCCGTAGCATTGCTATAATTAACCTCCAAATTAATAGGGGATATCAATGAACCTGAATGCGTCTGATTTTCCCAACTTATTAAAATATTACTGGCGTTTGTTTTTTGTGCGGTCAATTGATTTATCTCTAATGCTAATTGATTTTGAAGATTAGTAAAAGAAACAAAACTCGCGTTTAAATTTGACCTAACCACTGACGTTGTTAACGATAAGTTTGAAAGGCCAGTTATTTGTTGCTCTATTAGATTTTTAAGGGTATTAAT
>CANJMM010000035.1 GCA_947475765.1 Legionellales bacterium
TTTCGAAAACTTATCAACGGCTAAGATGACCAGAAAACCTAAGGCTAAACAAGATGATTCAGGTCGATTTATTCCTAATAAAGCTAAAGCAAAAGCCGGTCTAAATAAAGCTATTTTAGACAAAGGCTGGTATCAATTAGAAATTTTTACAAAATACAAAGCAGCTCAAGCAGGGAAAGCTGTTTTTAAGATACCTGCTCCCTATACGAGTCAAGAGTGTGCCACTTGTGGCCACACTCATCCCGATAACCGCAAAGATCAGGCTACTTTTATTTGTGGGCGTTGTGGACATATTGATAATGCTGACAGAAATGCCAGCCTCGTTATTAAAAAAAGGGCGATTCGATTGATTTTAGACACTGGAACGGTGTTGTCAGGTAAAGGAGTATTAACTTTATCTGATACAGGGCGTGGAGCATCGTGTAAGTCTGGTAAGCCCAAAAGCAAACCAGCATCAAGCGTTGATACGTCAAAAAAGAAAAGAACCGCAGCTACTTCGGTGGCTACTTAGTATTGGAAGCTCGTCGGCTTTAGCCGCGAGTAGTTCACTCTCAACAATTCCTATTCTAAATAAACGCTTCAATTGAGCAAATAGAATTGCTTTAGGTGATTTTGATTACTGGGCTGATCTCCGTGCCCATAGGTGTCAAGCTTAAACTTAAATCTTGTCGAGTCATTTTATAACCCGCATTTTTAAGTAAAGAAATTAATCCTTTTTCCCCTCCTAAATGAGCAGCACCAACTGCGATAAAAACTTGCCCCTTGTCAAGTTCTTTACGAGTACGAGTGACATGCTCCCACCACTAAGTGTTAAAACACTCTAGTGGGGGCTTCCTGCGACCCGATGAATGCAAATCATTCACCCTTTCGCTGCGGCACCCTCACACAAGGGTATTGCCACAGGGGAACACTTTATGCAGCCGCGCATTGCCCTGGCGGTTGTGCTAAGGAAAACTGTTTTATCATGATGGCCGCATTGATATCCCTATCATGCTGGGCACCGCAAGAACATGCCCATACTTGAATAGAGAGAGGTAATTTTTCTTGTTTGACGCCGCAGGCACTGCACGTTTTAGAACTCGCTGCAAACCGGCCTATCTTGATAACATTTTTGCCATTCCAATCACATTTATAAGACAAGGCGTTGAGAAACATCCGCCAACCACAATCCGATATGGCTCTCGCCAGTTTGTGGTTTTGGACCATGCCTTTGATGTGAAGATCTTCTATCGCAAAGCTCGTCGCTTGGTTTTTGTCGGCCAGTTTTGCAGATATTTGATGAACGAAATCATACCGTTTATTGGCTACTTTTTCGTGTAAAATAGCAACTTTTAATTTCTGTTTTGCTCGATTATGACTGTCTTTTTTCATTCTAGACAGTGTTCGTTGTTGAGCGCGTAATTTTTTCAACGTATTTAAGAAGTATTTAGGGTTCTCAATTTTATTGCCTTCGCTATCGATAAGAAAATGACGAATACCTATGTCTAAGCCAAGGGTTTTGTCTTGTTCTATCAGCGCAGGCATGGGGATTGCTTCTAAGTCCTCAACCAAAATACTGGCAAAGTATTTGCCAGAGGGGGCTCGTTTAACCGTGACGGTTTTTATTTTGCCTGAAAATGTACAATGAAATTTTGTCGGAATATTTTTTATCTTAGGTAAGTTTAATAACCCTGCCTCAAAATTGACTTCTACATGTTGAGGGCACTGAAAAGACTGATAACTGGAATGTTTTTTCTTGAATCGGGGGAATTTGGCTATTTTTTTGAAAAAATTCCCAAAGGCATTATCTAGGTTCAATAATGAAGCCAATAAAGATTGGCTATTCACTTCAGTCAACCAAGGTTTATCTAATTTTTTACTGGCCACCAAAAGATCTTGTAATACTCTTTTAGATAAGCTTTTTCCCGTTTCTTGGTAATGAACTTGCTTAAGGTTTAAGGCCCAATTATAAATATGACGCACACAACCAAAATGCTTTTCCATTAACTCAGCTTGAGCTTTAGTAGGATAAATTCGGTATTTATAGGCTTTTAGCATGGGTTCTTGTTATTCCTTAACATCTTGTTTAGAATACTCAAAAATACAATTGGCATCAACCTATATGATAAAAAATAAAAACAACTATAAAAGCCATTGGCACTGTGTTTATCACCTAAAATATCATCTGGTGTTAGTTACCAAGTATCGTAGAAAATGTTTTACAAAGTCAATCAAATATTATGCCCAGCAAATTCATCAATAGCCTCAAAACAGTCACCAGCAGCAAATCGCGGGCTACGCCAACTTTAGCCTGAAATCCGTTCATGCCTTAAATTTAATTTCTACTCAATATTACCTAGATTATTTAAATGGATTTATACTTTGCAATCACTTTTCACCTGGCGCTTTTATTTCTTCAGACAAAATAGAAGAAGATTATGACAAAAGCCCTTTGCTGTTTTTTCAGCCTTATGCAAGAGGTCATCTTTTTGCCATTGAATTAGATTACTTATTAAGAACGCACTCTGGTAACAAAATAAATTTAACTGCTTTATTTAAAGATTATTTTAAATATATAAATAACTTAAAAGGCGAAAAAAGCCATAAAAATAAATTCAGCATCCGCGCCCTAGATAGCTTAATTTACCAAAAAATGGGCGCGTCTTTCGCCGCTCAATACCTAGCGTTAAAGCAAAAGCATATTATTAACGGCGAAGCCATTACCTTAAGCTCAAAAGCCTTATGGCCCCTGTTTGATTATAGCGAAGTAGATGCAGCAGATAATGATTTTAGTTTTGATTTTTATAAGACAATAACCAGCGGCGTGATAACCGGGGTTCAAAAAAATAGCCTTGCTTATAAAAATGGGCTTAGAAACCACCAAAAACTGATTTCATATGACTATGATTTAAATGCACGCTTTAATCCCCTTAACTTGGTGTTAGAAGTTAAGGCAAATCAAAAAATATCTGTTTCTGTACCTATTCAAAAAATTGAGAAAAAAATACACTTATTTAAGCTAAAATCTGGTTTTTAGCTAATTTTCTAATTTAGTTCTATAAATATTGCTATGAATTTTATCTGGAAATGGGGTAAGATAGACTTCAATGAAATAAACCAAAATGGATAAACTCCTATGCCTTTCGTTATTTTGCTATTTGCCTTGTTTGCAAGCTTATTCACATTAAGCAAGTCAGCTTTAGGGTTTTCTGAGCCTTTTTTCTTAATCGGCTCTAGAATGGCACTGGCTGGTGTTGTTTTATTAGCTCATCAGCTTGTTTTTAATCGCTCGCAATTTTTATTGGCGCTCAAATACTTTATGCCCCTTTTGCTTTTAGGTTTACTCAATATTTATCTAACCAATGCTGCTGAAATTTGGGGGCTACAATACATGAGCTCGGCTAAAGCCTGTTTAATTTACAGCCTTTCGCCTTTTTTAGCTGCCTTTGTTGCTTATTTGGTTCTAAAAGAAAAACTGACGCCTAAAAAATGGGCAGGGCTGATTTTAGGGTTTGTTGGCTTAATCCCTATTTTATTTGTGGGCAATGCCAATAATGAACTGGTTTCTGATATGTTCCATGAAATGACTTATCTTTCTTGGCCAGAAGTAGCTTTATTAATTGCTGTTATTTCCAGTGTGTACGGTTGGATTTTATTAAAAAAAGTGGTAAAGCATTACCATTTATCGCCTATTATGGCCAATGGGGTGAGTATGCTGATAGGCGGCATATTGGCCTTGGCGCACTCTTATTTGAGTCATGAATCTTGGTCGCCTATTCCTATTGCTTCTGGCTATTATATGCCTTTTTTAGAAATTACCATTTGGATGACGTTAATTTCTAATGTCATTTGTTATAATTTATATGGTCATTTGTTAAAAACTTTTTCGGCGACTTTTATGTCACTGGCTGGATTGGTTACTCCGTTGTTTGCCACTTTTTTTGGTTGGTACTTTTTAGAAGAAGATATTACCTGGCACTATTTTGCCTCAATGATGATTTTTAGCGTTGGCTTATTTGTTTTTTATCAAGAAGAGCTGGCACACTCTGTTCGTGAAAAAAAAGCAGCCCTCTCACACTAATCAATCGTTTATCAATCGTCTATTTCGTCTTCCAGTCTCATGTATCCCCAAGGTGCAGCAAAATGCCAATCTAGCGCCTTGGACACACTGTTGAGCACATGATGCCCCCGTACAGATCCGCCCTTATTGTTTAATTTTGGGCTAGACACCGCAAACCCACCTCGACCTGTCGCTACGGCAATAATAAGCCCAGAAACCCCACTTTTTGCTGGCATGCCCGTTTTCACTAAATGCATGCCCGATTCATCGTACATGCCACAAGTGGCCATTAGGGCAACTACTGCATTGCTGGTTAATTCAGAAATTACTCTTTTCCCATTAGGATCCAAGCCTCCATTGGCCAAAATCATCGGCAACCTTGCTGAAGCCGTAATATCTGTTTCATAAGAGCACAACCTAAAATAAGTGTCTAATGCGGCTTCTGCCGGTATGGTTAATACTTTATTGGATCGCAATAAATAAGCGATAGACCGATTTCTATCTCCTGTTAAATTTTCCGAATGAAAAACTTTTTCATCCAGATATAAGCAACGTCCAAATAATTTTTCCATCCATCTATCTAGCCATAATTGCCGAGCTTGGGTATCTCCAGGAATACGGCCACATAAAGCAATGGCGCCTGCATTCACCATGGGATTAGCCGGAAGAGGACCATATCGGTCGACTTGTGAAACAGAAGAAAAATGCTGTCCTGAGGGCTCAGCATGAATCCAAGAAAAAATTTTCTCTTCCCCATATTCTTCTAACAAACCGATTAATACCACTAATTTTGCGACACTTTGTAAGGTAAAACGGTGGGTTTTGACATCGCCTGCATGCACTTGACTGCCATCTGACAAATAAATAGCTGCCGATAATTGATCGGGATCAACGGAAGCAAGCTCAGGAATATAGCTTGCTACTTTTCCTGCTGTCTCTTCTTTGGCTTGTGTCATTGCTTCAGTTAAGACTTGATGAATACGATTTAAATATTCCTCTCGATTCATGGTTTACTTCCTTAAAAAACAGGGTCATTAGGATCAGATGAAACCGGCTTATTAGAAACCCCAGTATTTAATTCACGCTTGGTATTATCAAAAAGTGTTGTCTCTTCATCATAAAAATAGCTCATTAACATAATGGCTTTGCCCGATATCACCGGTAACCTTTCTTGTAATAAAAAAGTGGAATATACTATTGCCGAGCCTAATGCTGGCTTATATATTCCTAAGCTATATTCTGGAAAACACAGCCCCCCGCCTATATAATCTTCGTCTGGCGTATTTAAACTTATCATCATCACATATTGATAGGTTATTTCGCTTTCTTGTGCATGAACACGCAACAATTTTGAGGGGCCTTGATGATGAGGGCTGTAAATCTCAATGCTGGGTGTTTTTCTTTTTTTAGGCTTAAAATAAAAGGCTTTTAAGACTTCTGGCACCACTCGTTCATACAATCTTTTATCTATATAGCTATTAAAAGGCGATTCTAAATTATTTCTACTGACAATTTCTTTGCACAAACCTGGCTCTATCACATCTGGGATCCAAAGCACAGGGGCATGAGCTTTCACCAAATAAGCTTGCATTTCCGGTAATTCTGTTTCTAATTCCTCTAATATTTGTAAAACATGTGACTTTGTTTCTTTAGGGGAATATTGTTTTCTGATCCTTAAGGTACTATCTAAAATAAAAGTCGAGCGCCGTACTTCAATCGCCTCTTTTGGTCCTACATTTGCTATTAAAGCAATGCCCAGTGCTTTCGCTGCCTGAAATTCAGGATCTGCCAATAAGGGGAAAACCAGATTGAGTTTTTTCGCCCCTTCATATAAATCAATTGCTGCATTAGGCGAAATGGCGATAATCGCCACGCCTTTTTCTCTAAATTGATGAATTTTACTTTGAATAATATTAAGCAGTTCAACACAAAATGGATGATGTATGCTCAAAAAATAAAAGAGCACCACTGG
This sequence comes from Legionellales bacterium, assembly GCA_947475765.1. Taxonomy (GTDB): domain Bacteria; phylum Pseudomonadota; class Gammaproteobacteria; order Berkiellales; family Berkiellaceae; genus CADEEZ01. The sequence continues at coordinate 6,012 of CANJMM010000035.1, forward strand.
TTTGCCTATTAAATGATTTAAATCAAAAGATTTAAATCGTTCATCTTGCAACACCAAACGTGGTAAACGCTCCCCTGTATTTTTGGGTCTAATTATCCAGTCTTGTTTTTTATCTGCCATAATCGTTAAACTTTAAAGCCTGTGTAAATAATCAGATTTTTTTAAATTATCTAACTATCTTTTGTTTCACTTACTCTTAGTTTAGCTCAGTTAGCTTCCAATCAATGGCTGTTTGTTTATTTTTTACAAGATAGCCATTAATTTGTGAATAAGGCTTAGATCCAAAAAAACCGCGATAAGCCGAAAGCGGTGAAGGGTGGGCAGACTGTATCACCAAATGTTTGGTGCTATCTATCATGGTCGCTTTTTTTTGTGCATATGCACCCCATAAAACAAAAACGATAGGGCGAGTTTTTTGATTGAGCAAGCGTATAATACTATCGGTAAATTGTTCCCATCCCTTATTTTGATGTGCCCCTGGTTTTGCCTGCTCTACTGTTAAGACGCTATTTAATAATAATACGCCCTGTTTTGCCCATGCACTTAAATCACCATGCTGTGCAGGAGTTATATTAAGATCATCTTGAAGTTCTTTATATATATTGGCTAAAGACGGGGGAATTTTTACCCCCTTTGGTACAGAAAAACATAAGCCCTGAGCTTGATTAGGGCCATGATAAGGATCTTGACCCAATATCACCACCTTGACTTGATTAAAAGGCGTTAACTTCAATGCTTGAAATAAGGCTTTTTCTTCAGGATAAATAATTTTACCTGCTTTTTTTTCTTGATTTAAAAATGCGCTTAATTGCACCAGATAGGGCTTTTTTAACTCATTTTTTAAAGCAATGTGCCAAGTTTTTTCTATTGTGTTAAATATTGTGTTAAATATTGTTTTAAGCATGAGATTTTATATTAGGATTTAATGTTAAGATTGAATGTGTGGATACTGAGCGGCTACTAAAACACGCAGAAGGCCTTTCAGGCAAATCTTTTTTGGAAGTTGCAAAACTTGCTCATATTGCTGTGCCTTTAGGGAATCGTCTTAATACAAAAGGCTGGCTTGGCCAAACCTTAGAAATCGTATTAGGGGCTACGGCTGGATCTAAATCACTGCCTGATTTTATTGACTTAGGCATAGAGCTTAAAACCCTCCCTATTTTATCTGATGGCTCTCCCAAAGAATCGACTTATATTTGCACTGCCCCCATGCCCATTCGTGAGCCTACTTGGGCAGAGTCTCGTGTGCTCAATAAGCTCAGAAAAGTACTTTGGTTTCCCTATTTTTATAATAAACAACTGCCTTTTGAAAATCAACTATTAGGCACCCCCCTATTGTGGTCTCCTAATTTTGCGCAATATCGGCAATTACAATCCGACTGGGAAGAATTAGTAGAGCGCATCAATACCGGAAACATTGAAAATTTAAGCGCTCACATTGGTGAATATTTACAACTTAGACCTAAAGCCAGTCGTTCTCGTATTCAGATACCCTTGATAAGCCATGAAGGCGAGCACATTTCGACTACACCAAAAGGATTTTATTTACGCCCTAGTTTTACCAAAGAAATTATTTTTAATCATTATATTTTTTAAAATAAAAAATGATTATTCTGCAACATAATCTTTTTGATAATATTTTTTGAACGCTTCAGACAAATCAAGGGCTTTAGCCCGTTCTTCAGGCGTCATCTCTGCCATTAAAATATGATATTGTTCTAACATGCCCTCTTGCCTGTCTTCTGCCGCCACAAACCACCAGCTAAAGGCAAGGGCATTATCTTTAGGTGTCCCTTGACCAGAATAATACATTTCGGCCAACTGGTACTGTGCATGAGGTGCCCCTTGGAAAGCGGCATTTTCAAACCATTTTAAGGCTTCTGTTTTATTTTGCTGTACGCCCTTACCCGCCAAATACATCATGCCCATATTATAATGCGCATAAGCCGAACCTTTATTGGCTGCCAGCCTAAAATATTTTTGAGCCTTAGCATAATCTAGATTAATCCATTTACCACGATAATATTGCTCGCCCATTTCATTTTCTGCCACCGCCAAACCCTGATCGGCTGCGCGTTGGTACCATTTTATGGCCTCTTCTGGATTTTGTGTTAAACCAAGGCCATAATAATATATTTTACCAATATGATATTTTGCTAAGGCATTGCCACTTTGTTTTTCAGCCAAACGATACCAATAAACAGATTGTTTTAAATCATGTTTTACCCCTACCCCATGCAAATATAAAACACTCAGCATATATTGTGCATAAGGCGCATCTTGATTGGCGGCAATGCCATAATACTCAAAAGCTTGTTCTGGTGAGCGCTGAACGCCTTTTCCAGATAAAGACATATCGGCCAATCGAGTATAAGCTGGAATAACGTTCCCTTGTGATGCTTTTTTATACCAAAAGTATGCTTTTGTATTACTTTGAGCCACCCCTTTTCCAATAAAATACCACTCTGCTACTCTAAAAGCGGCATAAGCATCGTTCATATTCGCTGCACGCTCATACCATTTAGCCGCTTCTTTCAAATTTTTAGGAACGGCTTCGCCCATTTCATATTGCATGCCTAAATTAAATGCCGCCTTACCCGAGCCTTTATCTGCCGCTTGCTTATATATATCAAAAGCCCTGACGGGATCTTTTTCAACCCCTAACCCTTGGGCATAAATTTCGCCCATCGCTGCATAAGCATCTAAATAGCCTTCTTGTGCTGCTTCTTTATAAAGCATTAATGCCCGCTCATGATTTTTTCCCCGGGTGGTGCCTGTTGCATAAAGATATCCAGCACGATATTTTGCTTCGGCTGAACCTAATTTCCCTGCCTGCAAAAACCAATTTAAGGCAATATCTCTGTCTTGATCGGAACGATGCCAATTTTCATATAAACGCCCTAAACGTAACATGGCGTCTGTATTTTGTTCATCTGCTGCTTTTTGATACCACCTGGCTGCTTTAATATAGCTTTGCTCTATCCCATTGCCATCAATATACATGTCGCCTAATGCCAACTGGGCGCTCACCATACCTTGAGCCGCACTCATGCGATAATATTCTGTCGATTTTTTTAAATCCTGCTCTGTCCATCTGCCTTCTCTGTATACTTCGGCCAATCTGAACTGCGCTGTTTTGTCGCCTAAATCTGCCGCCTCTCTCAGTAGCTTTACCCCCATAGGGATATCATTTGGCATACCATTTTGCAAATACACTTCCGCTATTTGCAGCTTATTGGTCGCTTCATCTAGGGCTTTAGCATCGATAATTTTATGCGTTAGCCTTGCATCAATATTATCTTCTTCTTCATCGATATATGAAATTCGATTGGGTGGCTGCAGGCCACAACCTGAGACCAAAACAAATGTTGCCATTATCAATAATAAACTCAGTTTTTTCATAAAACGCTCATTTTATTCTATTTTTGTTAAATACGATAAACCAAGCCCGCATACAAACCAGAAGATAACACGTCATCTATTTTTAAAATAGCACCTGATACTGGGCCCATTTGTGTTTTACCAAAATCCATATATCGATAAGACAAATCAAATAACAAATTACCAATAATATCGTATCTTAAGCCTGCGCCTAAATTCCAAGTAAAACTTGCTTTCCGTCTGGATTCTGATCCCCTTGGTGCATTGGTAACAAGATCAAAAGTATTGGCTTCCGCTTTCATCAGTGAAGCCCCTATGCCCGCATTAAGATACACATGCAAACGCTTGGGCATAAATGCCAATTCATTGCCAAATTCATATTCTGCATTCAGCATAGGGGTATAATTTTTAAGACGAGAACGCAGTTCAAAATCTCCCCCTTGCAGCATCGGTCTCGCATTGTAATGTGCCCCTTCCGATGTTAACAATTCTGCCTCAATAATCCAATTTTGCCATTTATAGCCATACGCCAATGACCACTGCCAGAGTTTTTCATTTAATTCATGCGTAGTGGGTGCCACTGTGCTTCCACTAGAAATATTGGTGATTTTTTTCAAGTGCAATTTAGGGCGCCCCACTCTTGCACGAATATACGAACGATAATCTGGGCGTTTTAAAGTGACGCTATCTAAAAAAGCTTGATCTTTGTCTTCTACCGGGGTTTCACCTTGCATGGCTCTTCTAAATGTCGCATTTTGTCCATGACCATATCGTTCATCTGAATCTGTGGCATAATCAAATTCTTCTTGGGCATTGCCTACAATGTCTATGCCCGCATAAGTCAAAGAACAAAATACAGAAGAAAATAAAGTGCCCATGCAAGCACAAAATAACAATACAGGTGACATCGAGTTTATTGACTTATTTGTTATCATATTAACTATTTCCTATGCTAGATTTACATTCATTAACTCGCTCTCTTAATTCTTTTCCTGGCTTGAAATAAGGTGCATACTTACCTTCAGTATGAACCATCTCTCCTGTTTTTGGATTGCGTGCCAATCTTGGTGCGCGGTATCGAAGAGAAAAGCTGCCAAACCCTCGTATTTCGATTCGTTGCCCCTTTTCTAAAGCATCTGCCATTATGTTAAAAATATATTTAACACAGGCTTCTAATGCACTAACCTGTAAATTAGAATGTTTGTTTGCTAAGTAATTAATAAGTTCTGCTCTGGTCATTTTTGTCTTATATCTCCCCAAGATCAAACTTCAACGCTAGCGCATTCCAAAGAGCCTGGCAAGTTTTTTGCTGTTGAAAAATTTTACAAATTAAAAGTATTCCCTGGCCCCTACGCCTATTCATTATCTCTAACTTCTTGAGAGAGCTCAACTTTCTTATTTGGGCACAACTCCTGCATAGATATCCTGTGTTCTTAATTTTGTAACCAAGGACGGGCAAAATGAAACTTTCATGGAATGGGCCAATCGACTTTTCAAGAAATGACGAAGCTGAGTATAATCAGCCTAGTCGCTTATCTCAAGATAATCATGAAGAATCTAAAAACAAAGATAAAAAACCCAACAATGAATCCGACCCCACTCAAATCTATCTCAAAGAGATAGGCGGGTCTAGCTTATTAAATGCCGAAGAAGAAGTTAAATATGCGCGTCTTTCGCTGTCCGGTGACTTAAAGGCTCGTGAAGTCATGATAAAAAGCAATTTAAGGCTGGTGGTTAAAATAGCAAGACGTTACCTCAATCGGGGTTTGCCTTTATTAGACCTAATTGAAGAAGGCAACCTAGGATTAATTCGTGCCGTAGAAAAATTTGATCCTGAACGCGGTTTTCGTTTTTCCACTTATGCAACTTGGTGGATTCGCCAAAATATTGAACGTGCCCTAATGAATCAAACTCGAACCATTCGATTGCCTATTCATATTATCAAAGAACTCAATGTTTATTTAAGAAAAGCAAGAGAAATTGCACAAGATTTAGAAGAAGAACCTAAATATGAAGATATTGCCGCTGCCATGAATACGACCACTGAAGAAGTGAATCGTATGATGCGCTTAAACGAAAAAACCCTCTCTCTTGATACCCCTATGGCTGAGGACACAGATAAGCCCTTACTCGATGCGCTTGCCGATAACCATTCTGCCGGACCAGCAGAAGCATTTGAGGACAATAACTTATTTGGGACTTTAAATAATTGTTTATCCAGGCTCAATGAAAAACAACGCGCCATTATTGCCCATCGTTTTGGCTTATATGGCTTTGAAGAATCTACTTTAGAAGACGTTGGCAAGCACGTTGGCTTAACACGAGAACGTGTTCGACAAATTCAAGTCGATGCTTTAAAACAGCTCAAAGACATCTTAGAAGAAAATGGGGTAAATAAAGACATTTTATTTTGCTAGTTAGCTTTTTGCATTGATTAGCACTGTTTGAACAATGCTAATCAATAGCAAGACAAAAGCACCCGTCAAAATAAGGCCAATAATAATAAATAGCCAAGGATTACCTTTGCTAAAATCTCGTTCACGATTTTTATTTTTTTGAATACCTATCATTGCCGCTAAGACGCTTAAGATCATGGTCCAAATTGAAGGACGAGAAGAAGGGTTACTATCCTGACTCATTTTTATCCTATTTTATCTGATTAAATTGTAATATATCCTAAAAAATGCTAAAAATACTCCCTTAACCATAACTTAAAAATTAAATTAAAGATTAAAGATTAAAAATTAACATGTCAGAAGAAATGCTGGCCATACTAGAAGAAAAAATTACAACGGCAATTGCTCGAATTCAACGCCTTAATTTAAAAGTTCAAGAACTTGAAACTGAGAATGTGGCACTGAAAACCGAAGTAAAATTTTATTATGATCATATTGAAAAGTTATTATGCCAAGATCAATCGCCCTTGTCGAAGTGATTCGGCTAAATTTTCAGCTATATCAAGATACTGATGGCTTTTGATTTCGTGCGCTATCGTAGCATCGATCCCCTTATGTTTAATATTTTCTAATACAAAAAACTCTGATGCAATAATGCTTTGTATGCTTAATTCGCCGTCTAATAAGCCTATATACCAATATTTGGGCTCTAGATTAAGCTTTAACATAAATCCCGCTTGATCTATTTTTTTATTTTTATGTACTGCCCAAATTTCCTCTAGGGGAAAATAAGAGTGAACTAACGAACTACCAGATGGAAAAAGCATATTTTTTTTATCTACTGCTTTAGACCCAATATGATTTATATGATTTATATGATTTATATGATTTAAGCCACATTGTGCAAAATGTATGGCCCACTCCCATTGCGCCAAATCAGGCAACCCCTTCAGCACGCTATTTTTATCGATGCTGCCAGGTAATTTATTTTCAAGAATATACGCTAAAAAATGCGAAAAGCCTTCGCCATAAAAAGTAATATCATAGGTTTTAAGCCTATTTTCTTGAATATAATCATAACACGCTTTTTTAAAAAAAACTGGGCCAACCATTTGATGACACACTGTATAAATACTTTGTAGATGTGTGGATAATGCTATATAAGTATTATGAATATAAATATTTTGAGCGCTTTGAAAGCGCCGAGAATAAATCTGCGCTAACATACTCACTTGAAGCTCATTCAAGCTCATGCTATTTTGATTATTACTTTTGATAAAAACTTTCTGCCTTTTTTGCTTCGTTTAATAAAACCTTAAAATTGGGCAAATCATTGTCCCACTCTATTAAGCAAGGCGTATTGGGAAAATATTGTAGTGCTTTTTCAAACAATGCCCAAACGGGTTCATGAACCGCGCTGCCATGTGAATCGATTAACATGCCCTCGCTTTCAGTATATCCCGCTAAATGAAATTGCTTAATCGCTGATTTAAGCCCCCGCATATTATCTAAATATAATTCAGGCTCTAAACCCAAATTTTTACAAGTAACATACATATTATTAATATCTAATAAAATGCCACAATTTGTATTTTGAACAATTTGTTGAATAAAATCACATTCTGTTATAATCGACTCTTTAAAAAAAATATATTGAGAAATATTTTCAATGATAATATTCATGCCTAAGTAATTTTGCGTTTTTAAAATATTCTCTGACACAATTTCAATACTTTCTGGCGTATAAGGCAAGGGCAATAAATCGGGAACGTATTTGCCCCCGATTTGACTCCAACATAAATGATCTGAAATCCAAGCGGGCTCATAGCTTTCTATTAATTTTTTTAATTCGACTAAATAGCCTTGATTTAATCCATCGGCACTGCCTAAAGATAAGCCTACCCCATGCAAAACCAAGGGATAATGTTGTCGAATGGCTTTCACTTTTTGTTGAATAAGGGCTTTGTCGCCCATTAAATTTTCAGTGATGCATTCAAACCAGGGCACCAAAGGCAAATTTTGTGCAATATCATCAAGATGTGCGCTTCTTAAGCCAATCCCCACACCCGAAATGCCCACGCTCAGAACTATTCTTTTTTATCTGCTGGAGGCACTTTGCTTTCAGCCACCATTTTGGCACAGGTCCCCAATGGCACATACAACCAATCAGCGGGATCATTGTCTTTTTGAGATTGAGCACCACAAGCATGAGAAGCGGTGCCACAATCATTTTTACCCGCTTTAGCCACCCCATAACATTTTTCCATACTAATGGCAGGTTTGGCATTTTCAGCGCCTACGACACCGCTAGCCAAACTGGCTGCCACGGCTGTGGATATTGCGGCCATTAGGAGTTTGTCAACTTTCATAAATCTATCCTTGTTTTGAAGCATGACTATTGCTACCATAACTAACTATGCATAAATTTATACGCCACTACTCATTAGTTGATCAAATAATAATAGGCGCAGATCAACTTGTCAAAACATTAAGTAATCAACCTGATTCTACTAACAGGCCTACGCCCAAAAGCAATTTCATTTCTTCTTCTCCTCTCTCTGCAGCAGAAAAAAAAGTCAGCGCACAACTCATGCGCATTAATCATGCGGGTGAAATTGCGGCTCAAGCTTTATATCATGGCCAAGCATGGGTGGCTAAAAGCAGCTCTACACGTGAATTATTATGGACAGCGGCCAAAGAAGAAGGCGACCATTTAATTTGGTGCCAAAACCGCTTACAACAACTCAATAGCCATACCAGTTATTTCAACCCCTTATGGTATAGCGGCAGCTTTATCATAGGCGCTTTAGCGGGCTTTTGGGGCGACCAAAAAAGTTTAGGTTTTTTAGCAGAAACAGAGCATCAAGTTGAACAGCATTTGAGTTATCACCTAGAACAATTACCTGAAAATGACTATGCTTCCAAAGCCATTTTAGAACAAATGCGACAAGATGAACATAAACATGCTCAAACCGCCCTTGAACATGGCGGAACCACTCTGCCTTTTGCTCTAAAAATATTAATGAAACTCACCTCTAAAATCATGACCTCTATCTCAAAATATTTATAAGAGTAATGCTATCACTATGTCTACCAATTCTACCAAGCCTACGATTAAACGCCATCATACCCTTAGTGTAAACGTCGGCGGCATTACAATAGGGGGAAGTGCACCTATTGTAGTGCAATCGATGACCAATACCGATACGGCAAATATCGAAGCGACTGCACAACAATGTTTTGAATTATGGCAAGCGGGTTCTGAATTGGTTCGCCTTACCGTTAATAATAAAGCTGCTGCTGCCGCCGTACCGTTCATTCGAGATAAATTAGTGAGCATGGGCTGGGCTAATCCTGCTTTAATTGGCGATTTTCATTATATTGGACATCAATTGCTCACAGAATATCCTGCTTGTGCTGAAGCCTTAGCAAAATACAGAATCAATCCGGGTAATGTTGGTTTTGGTGACAAACACGATGCCAATTTTGCCACCCTCATTCATATAGCCAATCGCTATAATAAACCTATACGAATTGGCGTGAATTGGGGCAGTTTAGATCAAGCATTGGTTGTGGCCTTAATGGACAAAAATGCCCAATCTGCTCAGCCTCAATCTGCAGAAGCCATTACACGAGAAGCCCTGATTATTTCTGCCCTAACCAGTGCCGAAAAGGCCATAAAATTAGGCATGCCTGCAAATAAAATTATTTTATCTTGTAAAGTAAGCCGAGTACAAGACTTGGTTAAACTTTATACTGAACTTTCACATCGCTGTAATTATGCTTTACATTTAGGCCTTACCGAAGCAGGCATGGGCAGTAAAGGCATTGCAGCCACTTCAGCTGCCTTTGCCCTATTATTACAACAAGGTATAGGCGATACCATTCGTGCTTCCTTAACGCCCGAGCCAGGTGGGGACAGAAGACAAGAAGTTCAGCTTTGCCAAGAAATTTTGCAATCATTAGATCTACGCGCTTTTTCCCCCATGGTAACGGCTTGTCCTGGCTGTGGCCGCACAACCAGCCAAGTCTTTCAAAGTTTAGCCCAATCTATACAGCGCTTTATTCGAGAAAAAATGCCTATTTGGAAAATCGCCTATCCTGGTGTAGAAAATTTAAACATTGCGGTCATGGGCTGTATTGTCAATGGCCCTGGAGAAAGCAAGCACGCCGATATTGGCATTAGCTTACCTGGAACCGGGGAAACCCCTGCTGCCCCAGTTTTTATAGACGGTCAAAAATTCACCATTTTAAGAGGAGAGAATATTGCTGAAGCATTTCAACAAATTGTGGTAAATTACATCGAAAATAAATTCGACAAATCAAAAAACAACAAAAACTAATAAAAAATAATAAACACAAAATAAATTAGGAATCCTATCAAAATGCTTTTGATGACATCTGCCTGCACTCGCCTTTTTCTACTCAGCTGTTTATTTTTCATGTCCTTTGCTGTGGCCAGTCCTACTTCTGTCATTCAGCGCTATCAACCCTATTTAGGATATGAACACGAATTTATAGGTTGCAAACTAGACAATCAAATTATTGTAAAATATACCCCTAGGGTTTACTTAGGCATCATGCCCATACAAACTAAAAATTATCAATTTGGGATAGAAACATCGTATCATTTTCCCGCTTCTTATTCTGACCCTCATCAAGATCTAAAAATTAATCGCTACGATCTATTTTTGAGCGCCTCTATGCCCATTGGGAAAAAGGCTTCTTGGTTTTTAAAACCGGGAATAGAATATAATACGATAAAACACAGCGGAGAAAGCGTGTATGGCTATTCTAAATATAGAGATGAGTTTAAACATGATCAGAAAATTTTCTACCCTGTCATAAAAACTGGAATAGGATATTATTTAACGGATCATCTCAATATTAATATAATAACAGGCTCACGTTTTAAAAATATAGGGCAACAAGGAAAAATTTCATTCATTTTCACTTCTAATATTCAATATACTTTTTAAGGTAGCTTTTACTAGCCGTCTTTTCGCCTCTTACGTTAAGTTAATTTAATTCAGAGGCGAGAACTTTTCTGAAACAGAATAAGAGCTGAGCAGTTACCTTTTTTATTTAAGATAAGGGTTTTTGGGAAGGGTCACTATCTCAAAATTATATTGTTTTAAATACGCTTCTTGTTCAAGAGAAAGTTCTTTTTTTAAGATAAAAGTAAACAGTAAATTATAAGGAAGAAGCCCTAGTTTTGTGAAAAAATTATAGAAACCTAGCTTTCTGTTCATTTTTTTAAACAAAGGATTATGCTTATCTAAAGGCGCCTTTTCCAAACCAGGGAAATAAATGTCGTTTATGCCATTAAAAATGATTTTCGGCAACCCTAATCCTAAAGCAAACTTCTCTCCCTCTCTTTTTGACATGGCATAGAGATAATTGCCATCTTCTTCAAAAAAATCTTTCTCTACACTTTTTTTCAACATTTTCTTTACGCCATTTTTAGCTTTGAAAAACAAAGCTTGATGCCAAGGTAAAATCTGTCTATCAATTGGCTCTATTAATATAACGCCTAATTTGGCCACTCTTAACATTTCATATAACGCAATACTTGGTCTAGGAAAATGATGATATGCTTCTTTGCAAAAGACAAAATCAAAACTCTCATTTCCAAAACTTAAGGCTTCTGCATTTTCTTTTTTATAGTCTTTTATTAAATTTATTTTTACCGCTTCTTTTAATAACTGATCTGATATATCTGTGGGAAAAGCATTGACTCCTTTTTTATTCAAATAAATTGAATCTAAGCCATATCGACCATCGCCAACCGTTAACCAATGGCTATGAGGAAAGAGCGTAATAATCGGATCTAATAAACGGTATATTCTGTTTAATCGATAGACATTGACGTTATCTTCAGTTAGCCAACTTTTTGCTATATTTTCTTTTTCTTTACCTTCTGTATAATTTTCAAATGAAACAGAATGACTATGGTATCTTATTAGCAAATCTGCATAACAATAAATCCCACCCCTGATAGACTGGCGTCTTTTGTTAATAATCAAAAGATGGAGAATCAATAGATGCCAGAACCTACCTTAGAGAATGTGGTTAAAGATTTAACCCAATGGCGCCAAA
>CANJMM010000036.1 GCA_947475765.1 Legionellales bacterium
ACCAATAATTCTTTTCTATTTTAGTGCGCAATCTTCTATATTTGGGCCGGTACGGAAACTATCAACAATGCCTTTTTCCCCCTCATGGCACCATTTTTGTAGGGGCCGGTCTCCGTGCCGGCCCTAATGATTCTATCCTGAATTTTTTTTATTTGGGCCGGCACTCTTTTTTACTTGGGCCGGCACGGAGACCGGCCCCTACCAACCCAAAATTCTCTGGATTTTCCTCATCCATCTCCCATTGAGTAGGATTGTTTACAATATAATGTCGGATGTTTTCTAAGCTACTTTCATTACAAATCACATGCTCATAGTAACTCCGTTGCCATAGGTGTTTATAAAATCCTAGCCAATGGTGATTATATACCCCATGACGATAACAAGTCATAGTGTATGATATTATATTGCGCATAAGCTCCGGTAATGACAACGTGGGTGTCGGTACATCGTCAAGCACCACGATAACATGTACATGATTCGGCATGACAATCAAGGTATCAACACGCCAGCCCCTATATTGTTCAGATATTCTATGCCATACTCCTTGAATCATTTGGCCTGCAGCATTCAAATGCATTTCACCGTTTAAAATTTCACCAAATAAACATGCTCTATTATTCACACACAGAGTCACAAAATAATATCCAGGCATTCTATAATCATACCCAGACATTCTTAATTGTTTTCGAGGTTGTATTTCAATAGGATTAAAATTCATATCAAATCATAATGAAAAATTATCAGCTAATCAACATAAATTTAATTTTCACTATCAACAATACCCTTTCCGCCATCATGGCGCTCTTTTTTATTTTGGCCGGCACAGAGACCGGCCCCTACCAAAGCTAAAATATAGGCTTATAATTAACATCATGTGTATGATTAAATTTAAAAATGCGCTTTATTTAGCATCTTGCTTAAAATTATGCTGCTTATTTTTTTTATTAAGCTTGCTCTCTGCTTGCCAAAGCGTCACTCAGCCTCATCCAGAAATAGCGCTTGCCCAGCAAGTTGGTTTTAAAGCCAGTTTGATAAAAACAAATGATTTTGAATTCACTTATTTAATCAAAAAAAATCCTGCCTCTCAAAAACTGGTAATATATATAGAAGGCGATGGTCGAAGTTGGATTAAAAAATCTATTTTATCTCGTAACCCTACCCCGCCTTATGCTTTGGGTCTCAGATTGGCTATACAAGATCCCAGATCTGATACGGTTATCGCCTATTTAACTCGCCCTTGCCAATTTACCCAACAAAAACCTACCCCAGATACCTGTGATGCCAAATATTGGTCAAGTCACCGATTTTCTGAACAGGTTATTGCGAACATGAACCAGGCGGTTGACCACATTCTTTCTACTTTACCCTCAAACACCACGCTAGAATTAATTGGCTATTCTGGTGGGGCTTCTGTGGCGCTTTTATTAGCTGCGCGTAGAAAAGATGTGATACGCATTCGCACGGTTGCAGGAGATTTAAATCATGACAAAATGAGCACTTATCATCATACCACGCCACTTCTCTACTCTTTAAACCCCATTCATTTTATTTCTAATTTAAAAAACATTCCACAAATTCATTATATTGGCACACAAGATAATATCGCCCCAGGTTATATTGCCGAAGATTTTATGAACAAAATAAAACAAAATCAAAATAAAAATCAACCTAAACCAGAATTAATTCGTGTCCAAGCCACTCATCAAACTGGCTGGGAAGCTCAATGGGCAAAATTACTGATCCTGAAAACTATCATGAACTAAGAAACACATGCCCCTAAAGCATCTAGCTTAACTTTATATACTTTGTAATCAAAGCGATTGGGATCTTGTGTAAGGGGATGAAATGCCGTAGGACAAAAGGCGATGATATTTTGCAATTGATCGACCCACTCAGCAGACGTAATTTCTTTAGAAGCGGTTATCATATAATCTGGCTTAAGTTTGATAAAATCTTGAACCGTCCAGTTTTGGTCTGGCATCACCACCTGTGTATGCCCGTAAAATACGCCATATAAATACCGTGTGGGCACCCATAAACAAATGTCTGATTTATCATATAATTTATCGGCTACTTTTTGTGTATCTTCGTATGAGAAATAACTACGAACCGTGCGCAAGCCCCCCACTTGCCAAGCCATGCCCTCCATTTTTTTATATTCTTGTTTTAGCCCTAAGAAAACACTGGCGCAAACAGAAAATAATACCAAGCTAAAAGACAAGATACGAATAGCCTTACGAATAGCCTTACGAATAGCCTTAAGATTTATTTTGATCAATTTTAATTTTAATTTTAATTTTTCTAGCCCCCATACTCCCCTATAACCTGATATAATCATAATTAAGCTTAATAAAGCAATCACATGTTGGCCTAAGCGTAATTGATATGCCCCAAAAGTGAACCATAAAATTAAATAGGGCAAGATTAAGCATAATAAAATAAACAAGCTAAACTTTTTTTGTTTGTTCAATTTTCCTGAATAACTATATTTCCCAAGGCCAATTATGCTCAACATTAAAAATACGCCTAAAAATGGCTGCCGAATAAAATAAAACTCTAGTAAATACTGAAGATGGGAAAATACATCTCGTTGCTGCAACGACGCGCCTATGACACCTCCGTTATTTTCAAAATGCTTTCCTTCTGTAAAAAGCCATAATAATGCCATACCTGTTGTCATGACAAAAAATACAACCGATTTTAGATTAATTTTACTATTCGAAAAAATAAAATAGCCTATAGGCAAAATTGCCCCTAGCCATAATAAAGCTGGTTGTTTGGCATATGCTGCCACTAAGGCCGTAGCCACCGCCAAAGCCCAATAGAGATCTTGAGATTGATTTTGAAATTTATGTTGATAAGCCAGCCAGCTATAATATACCGATAAAACCAAACTTGCTGACATAATAGGATCAGCATAACCATCATTAAAAAAATGCTGCAGCCCAATCCCAAAAACCACCCATAAAAGCAAAATGCCATAATTCAATTTGCTGGCAATACTACGGTGAGCATAAGATAAAGCCAAGGCATTTAATAAACTGAACGAAAATAATCCGAGCAATGCTTTAATAGGCAATTGATACTCTATATTTGCTAATAATTGATATTGATAGGCTAATAATTTGGGCAAAAATTGGGGGTAAGGTGCCCCTGTATGCGTAAAATCTGCTGGCATCTGTAAATAATGCTGAATGGCCCAATAATTCCAACTGTAAATTTCATCGCCCTGATCAAAACTATGGGTGCCTAATTTAACAAAAAAGGGCAACATCAAGATGAAATTAAATAATAATATTTTATATTGCGATTTATATTTTTTTAAAGAATTTATATTATGAATATAATATTCATGGCATTTAAGCCTTATTGCTGCTATTAACACAAAAATAACGGTTATGCTTAAGACTATTTGATGCGTAAACAAATTAAAATATAATAACAAACTGGTTAAGATCACGGCAATTAAGCTAGAAATAACAGGCACGGCAATAGCCGTGTTAGGCTGACGAAGTAAATTGGGGAAACACGCTAATGCGGGCGCAATATACACACCCAAAAATAATAATATTATCACCATAAAATACATGATTATATTCTCATTATGAGATTAGAGATTAGAGATTAGATAGGCAAAATATTTTCTATGCCACATAGCCTAGCAACATCTAATAAATATTTTGGCACGTTGCTAAAATGTAGCGTGATATTTTTTTGCTTAGCCGCCCGCATCCAACCTAAAAAAACAGCCAAACCAGAACTGTCGCTTTTTGTTAATTGACTTAAATCAATTTCAAGAGGAGAAAGAGAAACAGTCTGCTTCTGAATAAAGCTTATACCCGACTCATAAATAGGCAATACCGTTTCAAAAGAAAAAACGCCTTTTAAAACCATTTTATTTTGAGAAAAATCTATTTTTGCTTGATCTAACGCCATCTTGAATAGCCTTTTTAAATTTTTTAAATTTTATTCAGCGGCTTGGCATTATGGGCATGCAACTTATCAATTAATTTTTCTAAGCCTGCGGCTTTTAAGTCCTCTGAAAATTGTGACTGAAAACCTTGTAATAAACTCACGCCTTCAATAATAATATCGTAGACTTTCCAGTTGTTTGAAGTACGAAGCAAACGATAGGCGACATTCAAGCTTTCACCATTTGGCTGACGAATCACGCTGCTGACTTGTACTTTATTTTTGCCTTCAATATTACCTTTAATAGGATAATAAGTTACAACTTGATCAGAATAAGCTAATAATGAACTGGCATAAGATCGTACCACCATTTTTTTAAATTCGCTCACAAAACGTTGACGTTGAGTGGCATTTGCTTCTACCCAATATTGTCGGCCAATAACCCATTTGGCCATATATTCTGTATCGACGTGGGGAACTAAGATCTCATCGACAATGGTATAAATTGTATTGGGGTTATTTTTTAAGGCTTGTTTATTTTCTTTTAAACTAGACAACATCGACTTTGTGGCATTGTCTAATATCGCCTCAGGCCGGATATCTGCTTGGGCCATTATCCCAAAAGTGGCTAAAAAACAAAAAGTGCATACGGCTAAAAAGCGCTGAATCATATTCTCTTGCATGTGGCTATTCCCTATTTTTTATTATTTATTTAGCTGCTTGTCCGGCTAAAAATTTTGAGATTAATTCTTCTAAAATCACGGCTTTATGTGTACTTTCGATACCAATATTTGCCCCTGGCTTTAAATAATGCGCCGAATGATTGGGACCTAAGTCATTGACTTCATCGACAGATTGAATAGGCAATAAGCCAATATAATTATCGCCTAATAAACCGGCTGTTAAAATTTGCGCTTCGGTATTTTCAGGTAAATTATCGATCGAATGAAAAATAAGCATTTTGACTTTTGCATAGTGCGTTGTTTTATCAAAAGTCACTGATTTGACCCTACCCACTTCAACCCCCGCAATGGCCACACGCGCCTTAGGCTTTAAGCCCCCCACATGCTCAAATTCTGCTGTAATTTCATAACCCTTTTCAGAATAAAAATCGTTTAAGCCACTTACTCTTAGCGCCAGCATTAAAAAAGCCAATAACCCGGCTAATACAAATAAGCCCACCGACACTTCTATGGTTTTGATTCTCATTTTATTGAATGCCTCCAAACATCACTGCCGTTAATACAAAATCTAAACCCAATATCCATAAAGAAGCATATACCACTGTACGAGTCGTCGCTCTTGAAATGCCTTCGGCAGTGGGTAAACATTCAAATCCTTGATACACGGCAATCCAAGTGACCACCGTTCCAAATATAATGCTTTTAATTAAGCCATTGATCACATCTTCGTAAAAATCAACCGAAGCCTGCATATTGGCCCAAAAAGCACCTTGATCTGCCCCTAACCAAGGTACACTCACTAAATAGCCGCCATATATGGCCACCCCAATAAAAATTAAAGTTAAAATGGGCATGGCGATTTGCCCTGCCCAAAATCTTGGGGCAACGATTCTTTTAAGGGGATCCACCCCCATCATTTCCATGCTGGCTAACTGCTCTGTTATTTTCATGAGTCCAATTTCAGCTGTTAACGCTGAACCCGCACGACCTGCAAATAATAAGCCCCCCACTACAGGTCCTAATTCTCTTACTAAACTTAAGGCGATTAATTCCCCTAGTGCATCGATTGCACCAAATTTCGCTAAAATAGTATATCCCTGAAGCCCCAGCACCATGCCAATAAACATGCCTGAAACCACGACAATGAGTAAAGAAAAAACCCCTACATAATAAAGCTGTATGATTAACAGCTTTAGATTATCTGGGAATTTAGAGCGCCCAAAAATAACGCGCCCTAAAAAAAAGCTTGTATGGCCTATTTCTGCTAAAAAAGACAAAGTAGTTCGGCCTAAAGCTTGAACGCTATCGATCACTTAATTTACCCCTAGTAAGTCTTTTGCATAATCTTGTGCAGGATAATGAAACGGTACAGGGCCGTCTGGCAATGCTTTTATAAATTGTTGAACCCACAAAGAAGGATGATGGTTAATTGCTTCTGGCGTACCCTGAGCCACTACTTTAGCCTCAGCAATAATATAAATATAATCGGCTATCGATAAGGTTTCATGTACATCGTGAGAAACTATAATAGACGTGACACCCAGTGCATCGTTTAATAATCGTATTAATTTAACTAACACCCCCATAGAAATAGGATCTTGTCCTGCAAAAGGCTCATCGTATAAAATAATATCGGGATCAAGGGCAATGGCTCTTGCCAGTGCTACTCTTCTGGCCATACCCCCTGATAATTCATTGGGCATTAAGTTTCTTGCCCCTCTTAAGCCCACTGCTTCTAATTTCATTAACACTAAATCTTGAATGAGCGATTCTGGAAGCTGTGTATGTTCTCTTAGAGGAAAAGCAACATTATCAAAAACAGATAAATCCGTAAAAAGTGCGCCGCTTTGAAATAACATGCCCATTCTGCGTCGAATTTTAAATAAATCTGATCTGCTTAGCTTAGTTATATCTAGATTATCTACCCAAATAGCACCACCTGGTTCAGGTTGCAATTGCCCCCCCATTAATCTTAATAAGGTGGTTTTACCACAACCACTCGGACCCATAATCGCTGTGACTTTTCCAAGAGGAATGCTTAAAGAAATATCGTTTAAAATCATTTTATCCTCTCGAAAAAAGGTGCAATGATTTATTTTAATCCTATCTGTTTGCGCTACCATAATTTTAGTAAGTTAACTCTTTCGTGTTAAAAATCAAAGTGAGATCGTGATATACTATGTTTAGAGTATACCTATATTAGTGTATATAAGAATATCTTAAGTGTAATTAAGAGTAGATAAAAAAATGAATGCGGATTCAAGTGTTAGCTTAAAAACTAGCTTATCTTATGATTTTACCCCTATGGCTAAATGGGTGATACAAATGGAAGGCCAATCTATTTTAGCCCTACTTCCACGCATTCATCAGGCCTTTCAATCGGCATGTGAATTTTGTTTCAATTGTTCGGCTCGTATTATTGTCTTAGGAATGGGCAAATCTGGCCATATTGGTCGAAAAATTGCGGCAACGCTTTCCTCAACAGGAAGCCCTGCTTTATTTATTCATGCAGCAGAAGCCCTCCATGGCGATTTTGGCATGATAACCCGATCTGATGTCGTGCTGGCTATTTCTAATTCAGGTGAAACAAAAGAAATTATCCAATTAATTCCCTTAATTAAACGCCTAGGTGTTCCGTTGATTAGCTTAACCGGAAACCCACAATCTACTTTGGCGATTCAGGCAACGATTAATCTCGATATTTCTGTTGAAGAAGAAGCCTGTTCACTTGGCTTAGCCCCTACCGCCAGCACCGCCACCACGCTTGCGATGGGCGATGCTTTGGCCATTGCTTTATTAACCGCCAAGGGCTTTAGTAAAGAAGATTTTGCTTTTTCACACCCGGGTGGCAGTTTAGGCAAAAAATTGCTGCTCAAAGTAGAAAATATCATGCTTACTGATCATCGTATTCCTATTGTCAGTCATCTCGCCACTTTTAAAGAAGCCTTACTTGAAATTACCCAAAAAAGCTTAGGCATGACGGCCATCGTAGATCAAGATAAAAATTATATTGGCTTATTTACAGATGGGGACTTAAGAAGAATGTTAGATAAACAACCCTTTTGCCCTGATGCCCCTATTTCGAGTATCATGACTAAAGGTGGTATTACCGCCGAACCCCATTGGTTAGCGCAAGAAGCTTTAAACATCATGGAGCTGAAAAAAATAAATGGCCTCTTTGTTTTGTCTCCGGACAAAAAAGTAATAGGCGCCTTTAATATTCATGATTTACTCCGATCGGGTATTTTGTGAAAAAAAACCGTCTCAAAATCTTAGCCGGTTTAAGCTTAATACTAAGCTTTATATTCAGCCTGGTATTAAGCCCAGAATTAAAATTAGACTGGGGATCGAGATTAGACTTAACGCACTATTCTCTTCATCCTAAAGCTAAAAAAAATATAATAGCCACCTATATTGAACAAGGGGAATTTGTTCGATTTGATGAAAATGGCCTCAAAAAAGAACAATTGTATTTACAATCGGCCTATCAATTCAAAACAAACCCAGTGACACAGATTATTCAACCCAAATTAATACAATATAAACAAGATAAATTCATTAGCCTTTCAGCTAAACAAGCCGATGCCACCCATCTAGGCTTAAAGGGAAAGCTCCAGCATATTATTTTTAATCAAGATGTTTGTATCACCAGCGCGCCTTTTATACTCAATACCAGCACTTTAAGCTATCACCCCGATAAGCATTTAGCCAAAACCGATGCGCTTATCACTATTTCAGGTGAACAGCTCCAGATTCAAGCAAAAGGCATGATCCTTCATTTACCCACAGGAAAAATGGATTTACTCAATCAGGTAACCAGTCAATATGAATATGAATATAAAGCAATTTAATTGCCCTATTTTAGGCTTTTTTTTATTTTTATTTCTATTTTTAAATGCCACTTGCTTGGCCCTGACCCCGCCTATTCATATTAATAATATTAATAATAATATTAATAATAAAGACCCTATTATTATCGAAGCTAATACCCTGGAGCTCGACACACAACAGGGCGTGGCGACTTATGTTGGTCACGTGATACTCAAACAAAATGGCAAAACATTACACTCAGATAAAATGATAATTTATCGCAATGCCAAAGGAAAATTAGACAAAATTTTTGCCTTTGGCAAACCTGCTTACTATTCCGGTGCGGTAAAAAACGAAATGTTATTGGGAGAGGCCAATAAAATTACGCTATTATATGATAAACAAGAAATGATTTTAGAAGGCCAAGCCAAGTTAACGCAAAAGCAAGATAGCTTTACCGCGCCTTTGATGACTTATCATTTTCAAACTAAAATGGTTCGGTCTCAATCTCACGAAGGGGTGAGACCCACCTTGATTTTTCATCCCAGCTAAAGCTAAAAATCCTAAATAGGAAACGCGCATGACAGCAAGCACAGCCAGCACACTTCGGGCAATAACCCTAAGCAAACAATATAAAAACCGTCAGGTGGTAAAATCGGTATCGCTGACTATTGCCCCTGGGCAAATCATTGGGTTATTAGGCCCTAATGGCGCGGGAAAAACCACCTGTTTTTATATGCTTGTGGGTTTAGTCAAAAGTGATTCAGGCTCGGTTTGGCTAGGAGATCAAGATATCACGGCCTTACCCATTCACCTTCGAGCTCGAAAAGGCTTAGGCTATCTTCCTCAAGAGGCCTCTATTTTTCGAAAATTAACGGTAGAACAAAACTTATTATCCGTACTAGAATCGCTTAAGCTTTCTCGCGCTGAACAAGAAATAAGAAAAGAAAATTTACTCTCTGAATTTAATTTAACGGCGGTTAGGCATACTTTGGGTCAAAGTCTGTCTGGTGGAGAAAGACGTCGAACTGAAATTGCACGCACTCTCGCCACCTCACCCAAATTTATTTTATTAGACGAACCTTTTGCTGGGGTTGATCCTATTTCTGTGGGTGAAATTAAACAAGAGATTAGGCACTTGGCTAAAAAAGGCATTGGTATTTTAATCACTGATCACAATGTAAGGGAAACCCTTGGCATTTGCGATGAAGCTTTTATTATGAATAAAGGCTTAGTTATGGCCAATGGCTCACCCCAAGCCATTCTTAATGATTCAACCGTACGCTCGGTTTATTTAGGAGAAAGTTTTAATTTATAATAATTTAGATTTAAATTTAGATTTAAATTTAGATTAAAATTTAGATAAAGCATAATAAATTAGATTCGTGTATAGTTTATTTATATGAAACCTACTTTACAACTCAAAATGGGTCAGCATCTCACGATGACCCCACAACTGCAACAAGCCATACGCCTATTGCAGCTTTCTAGTGTCGACTTATTGACAGAAATAGAAAATATTCTCACTGAAAACCCACTTTTAGAACGCAACGATGACCATGATACGGTTCAAAGTGCCCAAATTATGCTTTGGGAAAAATGGGGTAAACAAACCAGCACTTCAAAACAGGGCTGGCAAGAAGATGAGGGTGAGCATGAACCCTATCAAAAAGCCCGTGAGATGAATCTAAAAGAATATCTGACTTGGCAAATGGAGCTTGCCCATTTTACGCAAAACGATCAAACCATTGCAACCAGTATTATTGATGCTATTAACGATGAAGGTTTTTTAGAATTAGAACTTTCTGATTTACACAGCAGTATTAATCAGCTAATAGCCCCCCCTATCAGCATACCTGAAATAGAATCCGTGCTGCAATGCATTCAACAGTTTGATCCTTTAGGGGTAGGCAGCCGAACCCTCAAAGAATGTTTATTAATTCAGGTAAAGGCTCTTGCCCTAAATCAAAGCATCGATAGCCTATTAGCGGCTAAATTAACCTTGTTAATTACTGAGTTTTTACCCCTTTTAGCAAAGCAAAATTTAGTGGTACTCAAAAAAAAATTGAATCTTAAGCATGCTGAACTAAAAGTTGTTATCGATAAGCTTAAAACGCTCTATCCCAAGCCTGGCTTGCTAATTGGGACAAAAACAGCTGAATACATCATTCCTGATCTCATTGCCTTTAAACAAGCTGATAATTGGCTAGTCGAGCTCAATCCAGAATCTACCCCCAAAATCCAACTCAATTCAAGTTACATAGCTTATATTAAGCACGCTAAAAAACCAGAAGAAGTCGCCAGCTTAAAAAATCGGGCACAAGAGGCCAAATGGTTTTTAAAAAGTTTAGAAACACGCCATGATACCCTATTAAAAGTCGCCAAATGTATTGTCAGCAAGCAAATAGGTTTTTTAGAATTGGGCGAGGAGGCTCTTAAGCCTATGATATTACAAGATATTGCTGGAGAAGTTCACTTACATGAGTCTACGGTCTCAAGAATCACCACCCAAAAATTTATTCATACGCCTCGCGGCACCTTTGAACTAAAATATTTTTTTTCCACGCTTTTGATCTCAGAAGACGGTCAAGATTTCTCAGCAACCGCGATAAAGGCTATGATTAAGAAAGCAATACAAGAAGAAGCACTGAATAAACCGTTTAGCGACAGCTATTTAGCTGAAAAGCTTAACCAGCTTGGTGTCCCTGTAGCAAGAAGAACGGTCAGTAAATATCGTGAACAACTTGGGATCCCAGCTTCTAATGAACGTAAACGACTCATTTAAATTTAGGAGATAACATGCATATTACGATTACAGGCCACCACATAGAAATTACCCCAGCGCTCAACGACTATATTCATGAGAAACTTGAAAAAGTGCACAAGCGTTTTGCCAATATTACCATGGCCCATGTTACCTTGAGTGTAGAAAAAAAATTCCAACAAAAGGCAGAAGCGACTTTACATCTTGCCAAAGCCGAAATTTTTGCCACGTCTGAATCGGAAGATATGTATGCGGCCATCGATTTACTAATAGATAAATTAGACAGACAAGTGGTGAAACATAAAGAAAAAATACAAAGTCATGATAATGATACCTTAATTTAATTATAAATTTAATGATAAACTTAATGATTGTCAGTGGCCGCTCTGGCTCTGGCAAAACCGTTGCCCTCACGACATTAGAAGATCTCGGGTTTTATTGTGTAGACAATTTACCCGTCGATCTCTTAGTTACGCTTCTTAATACATTGCATCTTACGCATGATCATATTGCCGTCAGTATTGATGCCCGTAACTTACCCAAAGAAGTTGAAAAACTGCATTCTGTTTTAAGCCAATTGAAAACGGCTTTTAATGCCCCTGATCATTGCTGTCATATTTTGTATCTTGATGCAGAAGAAAATGTTTTATTAAAACGATTTAGTGAAACCAGACGAAAACATCCTTTGACCAATTCCACCTGTTCTTTACAAGAAGCAATTTTATATGAAAAAAAGTTGCTCTCTCCCTTATGTCATCTTGCGGATATTAGCTTAGATACCTCGTATTTTAGCAAACATGAATTAAGTCGAATTATTCGAGATAAAATCGCCAAAAAAAATGAAGCGCTTCAAATTTTATTGCTGTCTTTTGGTTTTAAGCATGGTAGCCCTTCTGAAGCCGATTTTATTTTTGATGTAAGATGTTTACCTAACCCCTACTGGCAAGAACAGCTTAGACCGCTCTCAGGACAAGATACCCTTGTCGCCAATTATTTAAGCGCAGAACCCGATGTTTTAGCGATGATAAAAGACATTCACACTTTTTTAAATAATTGGGTCCCCAGATTTATGAAAGATAATCGAAGCTACTTAACCGTTGGCATAGGATGTACTGGCGGAAAACACCGCTCGGTCTATTTGGTAGAAGCCTTACAACAAGCCTTAGGGGCGCAATTTTCAGTACAGTCCAGGCATCGAGATCTGTCACGCACTCAAGTTGGCTAAATAATTTTTTACGTATTTTTCAAATACTTTGGTGGGAAGTGGCTTTGAAAAATAATACCCTTGAATAATGTCACACCCAAAACCCATTAATACTTCCAGCTGCGCTTGATTTTCCACTGCTTCAGCCAAAACTGTTAGGCCCAAATCGTGCCCTAAATGAATAATACCTTTGGTCAATGCTCTATCACTTTTATTTTCTATAATGTGTTTAATAAAACTGGCTTCAATTTTTAATTTATCTATAGGAAATTGCCGTAAATAGCCCAAAGAGGAGTATCCTGTGCCAAAATCATCGAGTGCCAAACTTAAGCCCATACTTTTGATTTCATTCATGTGTTTAAGGGCCGTACTCCATTCTAACATCATGGCTGTTTCTGTGATTTCTAGTTCTAATAAACTGGGATTCATCCCAAACTTAGCAATACACTGACTGATTTTTGAAATAAAAGACTTTTGATTAAAATGATCCCCTGAAATATTGACAGCCAATTTAAGATGCCATCCATTTCTTTGCCATACGGCGCTTTGTCTACAAGATTGTGCTAACACCCATTCATCAATTTTATAAATAAAACCGGCCTCTTCTGCCAAAGGAATAAATTCAGCCGGTGAAATAGGCCCCCTAGTGGGGTGATCCCAACGAATTAAGACTTCCGCTCCAACCAGCCTATTGTTTTCTTGAATGGCAATTTGAGGTTGATAAACTAAATGAAACTGTTCTGACTTAAGGGCTTCATATAAATCATTTATTAGCGCCTTTTGCACTTTAACCTGTTGATTAATTGATTTTTTATAAAACTCATATTCTGTTTTTTGGCGAATACAAGACTGTAAAGCCAAAGAAGCAAAATCATACAGCTCCATCATTTTGTCAGAATCATTAGGATAAAGTGCCACCCCAACACTTAACGATCCTATCACCAACTGATTTTTATATTCATAAGATGCTCCTAAACCAGAACGCAGCTGATAAACAAAATTAAGCACATCTGAAATAGATTTAAACCCTGACTCTAAAGTTGAAATTTCGTCTGTTTGTGTCCTAGAGACCACCGTAGAATCTGAACATATTTTTTTCAAGCGCAGTATTAATTCTTGAGCATATTGATCTGCAAAATCTTGACCATATAAAGCCAGTACTTCTTTAAAATTATTCAGTGAAACTTTGATAATCACTATCATTTTTGGCAAAACTTTATGATGACTCACTTCAAAAGAAAGACGTTCTAAAAATAATTTTTCATCATCAACATCTTGGTTTTTACTTTTTTTAACCAGGTGATGGATGCCATATTGATACCCCAACAAGCTGCCCAATATAAAACAGCCCACTCCGGAAAAAAATAAAATAATAATACTTACAAACATTAAAACACCTGATTATTTTTACAGATTTATTCTGACTCTATTTTGACTTTATGTTTTATACTTAAATTATACTCATTATAATACCAAAGAAACGGTGAACACATGTCCTCTTCAAAAAATCATTTTTTAATTTGTCTATTTGCCACAGTTGGATTATGTGCCTTACCCAATCAAGCCCTCTTAGCCAAAATACAAAAAAAGCCCCTACAGAAAAAATCAACTGCCCTAAGTTGCCAAACTTTAGTTAAAAATCATCACTATGCTCAAGCGCTGAATGCGTGTGAACAATTAGCCAACACAAATAATAAAGACGGTCTATATTATTTAGGCATGTTATATTTACAGGGTTTAGGGACTCAACCCCATCAAGAATTAGCCTTTACTCATTTATTGCGCGCGGCTTTTCAGCAACATCCTCAAGCGCAATATCAAGTGGCTAAATTATATACTTTGGGCTTAGGGGTAACCCGTGATGAACAGCAAGCAGCCAGATGGTATTTTGCTGCCGCTAAAAATAAAGTAAAAGAAGCCATTTTAGTCTCTAGTTTACTGTATCGTTTAGGCATTGGCCTGCCTAAAAATCATTTACAGGCTTTTGAGTCTTATGAACTTGCTATGCAGCAAAAAAATGCCGGTTTACCCATATTAGATCAAGCAAATTTTTATTTTCAACAAAATTCATTCTCTGAAGAAGCAGCCGGACAAGCTGAATTTGATAAAGCCATGCAGCTACAAATTGGCTTAACCCCATCACACCCTAGTGATCAAGCTGAAATCACACGGCTATTACGCCAAGCAGCCGACTTAGGGTACCCCAATGCCTTAATGGCCTTAGCAGAATGTTATCATCACGGTAAAGGCGTTGCCCAAAACGACTTAGAGGCCTTTACCTATTATAAAAAAGCGGCCTTATTTGGTCATCCTGAAGGTATTTTTCAAATAAGCTATCGTTATTTATTGGGCCAAGGCGTGCCTCAAGATACGCAACAAGCGCTCTACTGGCTTAAACAATTAAAAACTGTGCCGGTTATCGCCACCGCCGCCCTAGCTTCCCCTGCAACACGCACTACTACTACTCCTGAAGTACAAGACAACCCGCCTAATTTGCAAGAATCACTCAAATGGTTTTCTCAATCGGCACAAGCTGGCAATAAACAGGCCCAATATAAATTGGGGTTGTTTTACTTAACTGGAAATGGGTTACCTCAAAATTATGTATACAGCTATAGCTGGTTAAATTTATCTTCGGCTCAAGGCCTTCCTGAGGCCAATCAAGCTAAAATTTATTTAGAATCAAAAATGACCGCCTCTCAACTAAAAGAAGCGCAACGCTTATCAGAAGAAGTGTATGCCTTTACCGAAAAGCCGCCACTTTCGGCTTTTTAATCTTAAAATAACACTTCGTCGGCTAAAAGCTACCGTTCGTCGGCTCAGGCTTATCTTTATATTTACTTAATATTCTAACTTACTTATAATGCTTTCACTGAAATATAAATTTTTTATTATAGGTGAAATATTATGGATTTATCAAATATTATAAGATTCAATGCGACGGCCATCACAGAAGAAGTAGCTAAAATGGCGACAGAAACTGTGCCTGAAGCAGTTCAATTTGTTCTAGACAGCTTGCCTTGTCGCCCAAGTTTAATTTTTACAGCACTCTCTAACAGTAAATATGCTTTAAAAGAATTTAAAATGCCAGATTGTCACGGAAGAAATTTAGCCATAACCACTTTATTTGATACCGCTGTTCGGGGTTATATCATTCCTGTTGCAGTAGGAATGGGCGCTGAAATGGCAGGGGTTCAATTAAACTTTTGTCAAAAAATAGGCATGGATTTTTTAGTGGAAAAACTCTATCAAAAAATGGCTTCAGCAACCTTATCTTATTTTAGATAATTTTTTAGATAATTTTTTAGTTGATTTTTTAAGTGATTTTTTAGGTAAGGAGGTGAGCAAAAATAACTTTTACAACTTTGAAAAACCTGTTATCATGCGTGCATGATAGACACGGATGTTACAAAATCAATTGCCAAGAAATATACAGCTATTTTACCTTATCTAGGTGAAAGGGCTCGTAGGGTTTGGGCGGC
>CANJMM010000037.1 GCA_947475765.1 Legionellales bacterium
CAAGCTCTTTCACAACCCAATTTTCTGCAGTTTTCATGCCGACATCCCTGTTGATACATACCAGACCATTATGATCCTATATCTAAGTCAGAAAATCAATCGAGACCGTGCTTATTTGTGTATAAGGGCATGCTTGGATAGGGGGTCGGCCCTTAAGCGTAGCGAAAAGGGACGGGGGGATGTTTTTCAAGTCGGCCCCCTATCAAAGGCTACCCGATGCACGTATCTTTTTTCTTTTAAGATATAGTTAGCTTATTGAATTGATTAATGTCGGTTATATTGCTGATGTAGCTTTAAGACCGCATTTTTTAACTGTATTAAATCTAAATGATTGTCGATAATATGTGTAGCAAGTGTATTTCTATCTGCTCGAGTGGCTTGTGCTGCTAAAATAGCATTAATTTTATCTGGATTTATTTTGATGTTTTTTTCATGATAACGTGAGAGTAATCTCTTTTTTTGGGTGGCTTCATCTAGATCAATAACAAGTATTTGATCGCTTAAACTTGCAAATTCTTTTTTTAGCTTGTTTTTTTCAGATAAAATTATTTCGGCGTAAAGCGGTATGTCAATTAGGCAATAAACAGGCGGGGGGCTTGTTTGTTCTAATTTTTTTATTTTTTCTTTGATTTTATCTAAAACCAAAGGGTGTAATAAATTTTCAAGCCAGGCTTTTTCGAATGGGTTAGAAAAGATGATTTCGCCTAGTTTAGAGCGATTGATATGTTGATTGGCATCTAAAATACTTGTACCGAAGTGCTCAAGGGTTTCTTGATAGGCTGGTGCATGAATAACCAGTAAGTCATGTGCAATTTTGTCCGAATCGATAAGGGGGACACCTAAGGTTTGAAAAACACGAGTGGCCTCTGTTTTTCCTGAGGCAATGCCGCCTGTGATAATTATTTTTTTCATTTTCTAAATAAATTAAAATAAATTAAAATAAATTAACTTAATTTGATCTCCCCACATTAAATTGACCCAGCCAGAAAAGGCTAAAAATGGTCCAAAAGGGATAGGTTGATCCCTGTCAAGCCTTTTGAAGGCCCTTAATCCTAACCCAACAATCGTTCCCAATAAGGCTGAAATGAATAAGATGCTGGGAAAGGCTTGCCAGCCTAACCATGCACCTAACGCGGCTGATAATTTAAAATCACCATATCCCATGCCTTCTTTTTTGGTGATTAATTTAAAGAGCCAATAAATAGACCATAAGCTTAAATAGCCTAGGCAGGCACCTATGATTGCGGTATTACTAGGAATAAATAACCCAAATAAGCTTAAAATTAAGCCTAGCCACATTAAAGGCAAGGTGAGGCTATCGGGTAAAATTTGATGATCTATATCAATAAAAGTGAGGATAATTAAAATCAAACTAAAAAACATGGCCCAAAAACCTTGCCAAGTCAGACCAAATTGATAAATACAGCTGAGCAAAATAATGGCGGTTAAGGCTTCAATTAAAAAATAACGGGGGGAAATACGAGCATGACAATAGAAGCATTTTGACTTTAAAATAAGATAGCTTATGAGCGGAATATTTTGCCACCAAGTTAAGGTATGTTTACAGTGCTGGCAAAAGGATCTGGGCCAACATAAGTTAAATGCAGTATCTTGAGCAAAAGTAGGGGCTAAATTTATTGAATGGGGTTTTTCTGCTAAAAACAAATGCATTTCTTGAATCCATTCTTGTTCCATCATTTTAGGGAGGCGATAAATAACGACATTTAAAAAACTGCCTAATAATAACCCAAAGATAAAAATAAAAAAATAATACAGAGTCATATGACTGAGCCCATTTTGAAAATAGGTAAATACATGGCAATAACTAAGCCCCCTACCAGTACCCCTAAGATAGACATAATTAAAGGTTCAAGTAAACTGCTTAAACTGTCAACCGCCATATCGACTTCTTCTTCATAAATACTGGCAACTTTATCTAACATGCCATCTAAGGCACCCGCTTCTTCTCCAATGGCCACCATTTGTATGACCATGTTAGGAAAAACCCCCGTGCTACGCATGGCCACCTGAAGTTGTATTCCTGTGGTGACATCTTCTTTTATTTTTAAAATGGCTTCTGAAAAAACAAGATTACCGGTTGCTCCAGATACAGAGTCAAGTGCTTGATCAATAGGAACGCCTGCTGAAAATGTAGTGGATAAGGTTCTGGCAAAACGCGCAATGGCTGCTTTTTCTAGTATGCTACCAACGATAGGTAATTTTAAAATCAAGACATCTAGAAAACGCCTAAAAGAAGCCGATCGTTTTTTGGCCAAAGAAAAAACCCAAGAGCTAAAAATAATAAAAATAAGAAAAAGCCACCAATATTTTTGCAGGCCATTAGATAAATTAATCACCATTTTTGTAAAGGCAGGCAAATCTGCCCCGAAGCTTTTAAATAAAGTTTGAAATTGCGGTACCACAAATAATAATAAAATCACGGTAACAACGATAGCCACAATCACAACAGCCGTTGGGTAATAAAGTGCTTTTTTGATTTTACGTATTAACGTTTCTGTTTTTTCTCTATAGGCAGCAATTCTAATTAACATTTTTTCTAATGAACCGGAGGCTTCTCCGGCATGAATTAAATTGCAAAATAACGCTTCAAAGTGTTTAGGATGTCTTTTTAAGGCGTCAGAAAAATTACGTCCAGCTTCAATGTCATTTTTTATATTTACAACCAATTCTTTAACAGAAGGATTGTCGGTTCCTTTAGATACAATGTCTAATGATTGAACAAGTGGCACCCCAGCATTTAGCATGGTGGCCATTTGTCTTGCAAAAGCAGTGATATCTGAAGACGCAATTTTTTCTTTCATGCCACGGCTAAAAATAGAGTCGACTTTACGTTTTATTTTTTTAGTATTGACACCAGTTTGACGCAGATTCGCTTTGGCTAAAGCAAGTGAAGTGGCTTCGAGTTCGCCTTTTATTTTCGTTCCCCGGCTATCTATCCCTTCATATAAATAGATATTTTTAGTAGCACTTAAGGCTGCTTTAGTTTTAGACATATTTACTCTTTTAATTTTTATTAATTTTTATTAATTTTTATTAATCTTTAGTCACTCGATTAATTTCTGCCAAACTGGTTAAGCCTAATTTTACTTTATTGAGACCCGCTCTGCGCAGTGTAATAAAGCCTTCTTGTTCCATTTGGTGTGCTATATCAATGGCACTGCCATTTTTCATGATAATCTTGGCTATTTCTTTTGAAATAGGAAGAACTTCGTATAAGCCTACGCGTCCTTTATAGCCTTGATTGCATTGGTCGCATCCTTTGGGACCATACAGTATTAAGCCTTCTAATTCTTCTTGTTTAAAACCGCCTTGTAATAAGGCTTCTTGAGGAATACTCAGAGGTTCTTTACAGTTAGAACATAATTTTCTGCCCAATCTTTGGGCCACAACTAAGATGACGGAGGTGGCAAGATTAAAAGCTTGAATCCCCATGTTCATTAAACGCATAATGGTTTCTGGCGCACTGTTTGTGTGCAAAGTAGATAAAACCATGTGGCCGGTTTGCGCTGCTTTGACGGCTATTTCAGCTGTTTCTAAATCTCGAATTTCCCCGACCATGACAATATCTGGATCTTGTCGTAAAAATGACTTTAACGCAGCAGAAAAAGAAAGCCCTGCTTTAGGATTGACATTTACTTGGTTAATGCCAGGTAAATTGATTTCCACCGGATCTTCTGCAGTCGAAATATTAACCGCATTTGTATTTAATATGTTTAAAGCGGTATATAAAGAAATGGTCTTGCCACTGCCTGTTGGCCCAGTAACTAAGACCATACCTTGAGGGCGATGAATGGCATATAAAAAATCTTCTTTTTGTTTTTCTTCATAACCCAGTACATCAATGCCTAATTTTGCATTGGCGGGATCTAAAATCCGCATCACCGCTTTTTCTCCAAATAAAGTGGGGCAGGTGCTGACACGAAAGTCGATAGATCGATTTTTGCTAATATTCATTTTAAATCGACCATCTTGGGGAATGCGTCTTTCTGAAATATCTAATTTAGACATGACTTTTAATCGGGCACATAGTCGAGACCCAATATTAACAGGCGGAGTGGAGATTTCGCTTAAAATCCCATCTTGTCTGTAGCGAATGCGATAAAACTTTTCATAAGGCTCAAAGTGGATGTCAGAGGCGCCTTTATTAATGGCATCGAGTAAAATTTTATTCACAAATCGAACAATAGGCGCATCATCTGCTTCTGAGCTGCCAGCCAGTGTAGGTGCAGGGCCATTATCCTCATCAATATTACTGATATCTAAGCTATCGAGATCCGTATCTTCTAGACCAGAAAACGATTGTGATTCTGAACTGGAAAGTAAAGACTCTATGTATTGAAAGAGCAGATAATCTTCAACTAAAATAGCTTCTATGCTTAATCCTGTACTAAATCTGAATTCATCTATGGCCGAAATATTGGTTGGATCAGAAATAGCGACATATAAACGATTCCCTCGTTTATAAAGCGGGAGGCCATGGTAGGTTTTAATTATTTTTTCATTTAAATTATTTTTAGGGAAATAATCTGGATGGATGCTTTTTAAATCAAGAAAGGGAATGCCAAATGCTTCACTAGAAAGCATGGCTAATTCCAGTGAGGAAAGTATTTTTTGTTCAATTAACGTCGTGACAAGGGGCTGATTATTTTGTTTGGCTTTTTCAGCTATATCAGAGGCAGTCGATTCACTCAGTTTTCCTATACTCACTAACTTTCGTAATAGGCCGCTTATTGTCACAGTAGGGCTAACGGGTTTGTTTTTCATATTTCCCTCACTATCGGCAAGAAGCTGGGGCTAATTGAGGTTTGGTGCCACCAGCAGTGCAGACCCAAGAAATACTCGTGCCATTATTTGTTGGTGTTAAAATAATAGAAACATCGCCTGCTGTACCGGTAACGGCTGCACTAGATGTTATGGTAATTACACCTGTACCTGCGCCTACAGTCATACTGGCCACCATGGGGGTTGTGATTAAGCTAATGCCTGCGGCTGTTGCGGTAGCAGGAAAGGCATTTTTGCTTAAAATATATTCAGCCATCGATTTTTTTGCAGCAGAAACAACGGTTATCATTTCAGACACCTTGGCACGAGCCATATAGTCGCTATAAGCTGGAATGGCAATAGCAGCTAAAATACCAATAATCGCCACAACAATCATTAATTCAATTAAGGTAAAACCAGCGTCCATTTTTCTCTTGATTTTTCTCTTGATTTTTATCTTAGTATAGAGCGGTATTAAATAGCGCATATATTATTTAGAGCCTATTTTAATTTTTAATTTTTAATTTTTAATTTTTAATTTTTAATTTTTAATTTTTAATTTTTAATTTTTAATTTTATTTAAAAAACAGAGAGGTTTCCCTCTCTGTTTTAGCTAATATCCAGTCTTATCGGCAAGAAGCTGGGGCAAATTGAGGTTTGGTGCCGCCAGCAGTACATACCCAAGAAACGCTTGAGGTATTATTGGTCGGGGTTAAAATAATAGAAACATCCCCTGCTGTACCGGTGACAGCTGCAGTAGAAGTCACCGTAATCACACCTGTACCTGCGCCTACAGTCATAGCAGCCACCATGGGGGTTGTAATTAAGGTAATGCCAGCCGCCGCAGCCGTAGGAGGAAAGGCATTTTTACTCAAAATATATTCAGTCATAGAAGATTTGGCGGCAGAGGCAACGGTGATCATTTCTGCTACCCGTGCACGAGCCATATAATCACTATAAGCCGGAATGGCAATGGCCGCTAAAATACCAATAATAGCCACCACAATCATTAATTCGATTAAAGTAAAGCCTTTTTGTATAGCGTGCATCGCTTTTATTGATTTTTTCATCATTTTTCTCCAATATTGAATCAGGGTTTAGTTTGTTAGCGCTAAAAAATACATCTTAATTTTATGTTTTATGGCGTTAATAAGATGTACTTGTTTTTTATGCTGCATAGAATG
Organism: Legionellales bacterium; assembly: GCA_947475765.1. Classification (GTDB taxonomy): domain Bacteria; phylum Pseudomonadota; class Gammaproteobacteria; order Berkiellales; family Berkiellaceae; genus CADEEZ01. Next base: position 5,967 of record CANJMM010000037.1, read on the forward strand.
TGCCAATTTATGTTTTAATTTATGTTTTAAAGACATTGAAAGTATTAAGTTAATATAATTCAGAAGCTTATGGATAGCTTATGGATATTATAAAGCATGATCGCCAGCTATCCAACTGATTAAGATTGATAAAAGCTGACCAAAACTGACCAAAACTGACCAAAACTGACCAAAACTAATAACTCAACCTAATTTTAAAATTGCCGATATAATTAAGTTAAGATGAACACACTTTATACTCAAGATTATTTTGATAAAATCAAAGAATTATCGGATGCCATTGTAGCAGCCCAAGCACCTATTCGTATTTTAGATGCGATTAAATGGGGGCCTGAGGTGAAAGCTAAGTTTTTTGAAGCCAAATTCAAACAGTTTCCAGAAATTGACAGAGAGTTTTATTGTAAAGCCAAGCAACTTGACTGGGTAAAAAAACGGCAAGAGTTTCATTTGATTGAGCGTGCCATTACCAAAAATTTGGGGCAATATTCTGCTATTGGGCACATTATGCGACGTATTTGCCGAGAATATAATACGGTGTTGCGCATGCTTGAAGCAAGAGGTACGCCAGAATTTAGCATGATGTCTCAACAATTATATGGCTCTACTTTTGATGTATTTCATGCAGGCGATCCTAATTTAGCTGAAATGGGTAGCATGATGGTGGAATCTCTTATTGAAATTGATAAAAGCCAATTGATCAAAGAAGAAGAAAAAACCATTTCTGCTGAAGAAGCGGTTAATATTTTACAACAAAGATTAAATGGCTATTTTCATAATGACTCAGTACGCGTGATGATAAGTGATGGCATTATTGCCGATGCAGCAGCAGGTGCCGATTATATTAAACTTCGAAAAGAAGCGATGTTTAATGAGCGAGAGTTGCGTGTATTAGAAGTACATGAGGGCTGGGTTCATTTGGCGACGACGATTAATGGCCTAGAACAACCCTATTGTACTTTTTTAGGAAAAGGGCCACCTTCTTCGACTGTGACCCAAGAGGGACTGGCTATTTTGATGGAAATTTTTACTTTTGTTACCACTACGTCTAGATTAAAACGATTGGCCAATCGTATTCAGGCGGTTAAAATGGTCGAAAGTGGGGCAAATTTTTTAGAATTATTCGAATATTTTAGAGTGGAAGGCTTTACAGAGCAAGAAGCCTATTCAAATGCTTCTAGAGTATTTAGAGGAAGTTTACCTACCTTGGGGCCTTTTACTAAAGATTTATCATATTGTAAAGGCTTTATAGAAGTTTATAACTTAATTCAATTGGCCGTGAAGTTGGGCAAATTAGACAGAATTAGCTTATTATTTTGTGGTAAAACGGCTTTACAAGATGTGGGCACGCTTTCAGATTTAATTCAAGAAGGTATCGTTGTGCAGCCAAAATATTTGCCACCACAAATTGCGGATTTAAATGCATTGGCTGCCTGGATGTGTTTTTCAAATTTTTTAAATAAACTCAGTTTAGATAAAGCAATGATTGATTATAAGCAAATTTTAAATTAAATTTTATTTTTAAGTTTTATTTTTAAGTTTGACCAAACTAAAGCCTATTGCACCGATAATTAAGCCAATGGGAATAACACTCAATCCTTGGACAAATGCCTCGGGGGGGTAAACTCGAGCGCCGTCGATGAGTGTCCCGTCCCAGTTGAGGTCCATTATTTTTCCAATGATGGTGTGAAATAAATAGCCAAAAAGCATCATGATCATGTTCGCGCAAGCAATGGTTAAGCCTACGATGTTTTCAGGCACAAAACTCGAAGCCAAGTAAATTACTAAAATTTGATAAGTACACATGATGCCAATAATAGAAAATAAAATTTTGAGCTCAATAGGCGTAAAAGTACTGGAAAAAACCCAGATAAAACTGCCAGCCATGATAATGGCGCCAGCAATAATAAAACCAAAATAAGCTCGAAATTTATCAGCAAGATAGGTAATTACAGGCGCACCAAAGCACATGCCAAAAAAGATATAAGAAGGTAAACCAGCCGCCAAATGATTGTCAAAACCCATATTGGATTTTAAAAATTCTTTGCCCCAGACATCGGCAAATCCTTCGAGGGGGCCAACCATTATGCCACCTAATAAACACACCAAAAGTACTTTTTTGTTGGTGAATACATTTTTTATATCTAGATACATTTCTTTTAGAAAATGGGTATGATGGGCGGTTTGCACAAGCGGCACATGTTTAGGCATGGCAATAAAAATACTTATCGCCAATAAGATGCCAAGGGTGGCAACCAACCAAATCAGATTTTCTAGGCCGAGGGTATCTAATAAATATTGTAAGGGTAGGCCACCCCATAGGGCGCCAGTAAGACCAATGGTGACTGAAATGCCAAGCATGCGGTTAAATTGGGCATCACCAAATCCTAAGCGAATAATTTTAAATAATCCTAGAATAGCGCCGCTGGATCCCATGCCCATTAATAGGCGACCTAAAATAGGATAAGACCAGGTGTCGCTATAAAGCAGTGGCATCAGGCCTAAGGCACTGAACAATAAACTTAAGGGTAAAATAATTTTAGGGCCAACTCGGTCTAATAAAATACCAATAGGAATATGCATAGCTGTATAGCCAATATAATATACCCCAGAAAATTGCCCAAATTGTTCTGCGTTCACCTGAAATTTGGTCAGCAAATCAGACATTAAGACACTCGGCGTCACCCGTAAAATATATTGGTAAGCGTAAAAAAATGAGGCTAAAAGCCAAATTATCCACATTCTAAAAGAAGCATGAGGCATAAAATATTATCTCTTTAGGTAAGATTTAAGTTGATAGGCTTGGTAACCTGTTTGAGCAACAGCAACACCCGTTGTAAGGGGATACAAGATCAGACAGAAATTTCGGTGAAGGGGCGAATTAAGAGAACAGGTATCGGTGGTGGCCTCGAGCGCCGCGTAGGAAAAAAGCATGGCCTTAGCAAGATGGCAGGTCGCGAGTATATATTCATAAGGGCAAGTCAAAGGGCTTGTTGGCGAAGGCGCTGATTCAGCCGGAGTTGCTTCAGGAAGCGGAATATTTTCTGCTTTAAATACATGATTTCTGAATTGAATTAAATTACGGATGGCTTGCCAGAGGGTGCTCATGCATAATATAACAGACCATAGGGTATGATTTAAAAAATACATATTTTAAAGACTCAATGGTTTTTTTCTAGGGCCATACGGGTTTATGCCAGGGGTGCCTTCTGAGAGCATTAAACCAAGTAAGACAAATAAGTTTAAAACTGGAATTATGACAAATATAGCATACCAAAGTTTGCTGTTTAAGTCTTTAAGTCTTTTTATGGCATTCACAACTAAAATCCACATGCAAATAATCAAATTAATCATAATAAATTGGTTATTGGGATTATTTAAAAAAATAACGACAATAAATCCTAAAATAAAAACAGTACTAAAAGCAATGCTGAACTCAATTCGACCGATTCTGCCTATGGGTAAAAAATAGAGTTTAGCTAAAATAAGAAGCCATTCAGTAAAAGGTTTTTTAGTTAGCAATGCCATAAAATTAGATTCACTTAATATTTAATATTTAATATTTAAAATTTAAAATTTAAAATTTAATATTTATTTAAAATCATTATTTATAAAAATTACCATAAGCCTAGTCGCTATGTATAGTGTTTTTAATTATAGTGCATAAGCACGAATTCAGGAAATAAAAAAGCTAACATATTAACTTTCATTAATAATGTTAGCCTGGACTGTTTCTAAACAGTCTATGATATTAAATATTAGATATTAAATATTAGATATTAAATATTAAATATTAGATATTAAATATTGTCTTTTTCATTAGTTCCCTTTTTCCTTGAAAAAAACACCATAGAGCATGTACACAGCAGCCAGGCCGACGAGCACATACACTACTTTGGCTAATACAGACCCCGCACCGAATACCAATGCGACCAAGTCCATATTCAAGGCTCCAACTAATCCCCAGTTTAAGCCCCCCACCACAACTAATACCAATACTACAACGTCTATTACACTCATGCCTTTCATAAAGCACCCCCGCATTAAAAAAATAATGAAGAAACACAACAAAAGAGCAATTTTAATTAAAATATCTCCCTTGTCACTACCTTAGAGTGCAAATCGCCAAAAAGAGTTCCTTGTATTTAACACTAAAAAAAGTTTTATATAATATAATATAATATATAATTTAATGATATATACGGAGCGCTTATGTCAGGAATCAAGTCACCTATTAAGTCATCTATTAAGTCAGTAAAGCCTAATACTAATGCTACTATTCATGATAAGTCTGCTCAAACTGTTTTTCATTGGGCACAAGTGGGGGGGCAGATGGCCCAAGATCTGGGGCGAGCCATTTTAGGCTTTATTCCCGATGGATTAATCGTTATTTATGATGAAGGCTTAAAAAATTTGCCTCTTGTGGGTTTTGTTTTTCAAATGAGATGGGTCGAAAAGATAATTAAATTGCCCCTAAAAGTCTTACAAGGCCTTTCCGCAGATATCGCCAAACTTTTAATACAACCCATTGGTTTTATTTTAGGCTCTGCTTTGGGAACAGGGATAATGCCAGGCCTTAGGCAGGCACCTAATTACCAAGGGCAGATGGGGCAATTTATTCAAAAAGTATCGGGCCAAACTTTAGCGGGGGGCTTATTTGGCTTAATCTTATTAATGACTTTACCGTCTATACATTCTGTTTTTCATTTTTTAAAATTAACGCCTTTGTTTTATGTTTTTTCGATAGGAATAGGGGCGGCTTTGGGATTATCGTTTAAAGCAACCCTGTTATTTGCTATGCAAACGGTAGAAGCAGCAAATGCAGCAAGCTCAAGAATGAATACTAAGCGGGCACAAAAGCTCTGTGATATCTTAAAAACGCGTACAGGCATTAAAACCAAAGAATTTGTGCATGAACAAGTCGTGACCATTTTAAATCAATATCATGGTGAAGCCGCCATGGGGTATATCGATGCTTTTTGGCACGACAATATGAATAAGCTATTGCAACATCCTGCTCAAAAAATTGAACGGCATTTGGCGTATTTAACAGATAGAGCCGTGGCAGGTGATTTGAAATCGTTACGAAAATTATTTAAATTATATCGTGAAGAAGAGGAAGAAAATAAATTAGATACGTTATTAAGCCGAATTTTGAACGAAAGAGAGAGCTTTAAACTCAAACAAGATGCCGATAAGCTATTTGATCAGTGGCATTATCAAAACTTAAGGCAGTTATAATAATGGACCACTGCGCTGACAAATAAATCCGACAAGTCAATGTGATTGCTTTGATGGCGAATAGTATTGGTGGAGTAAACTTGTTTAGCGCCGGCTTTAAGTAAGCTTTCATACGATAATGTATTGAGTAAAGCATGAATTCCCACACAGATAGCGGGATATTCTGGATAAATTATTTGTAAATATTGCACTGCTTGAATCATGGTTTGAGCAGAGGAAATAATATCGTCGATTAAGATAGGTTGTTTGTTTTGTTTTTTTAACCATGTTTGTTGTTCAGCACTTAAGCTCACCTGAACTTGTTTGTCTCCTGTTCTGATTTTATTAAAAATCAGATAAGATAATTTTGTTTTTTCAGCAAGGTTTTTTACCCATTGTGTGCTTTCAGCATCTGGGCCAATCAAGACGCTATCAGGATGATTTGCAATAAGCCAGCGGGCTAATTCAGGTGTACTGGAAATAACATTTGGTATAAAATCAGCAGGGTAAAGTTGGGTTAAGCTTTTTATTCTATGCAGATGGGGGTCGATGGTAATCAGGCCTTTAAAATAAGATTTCAGCAAATTAGAAAAATACTGAGCGGTTATCCCTTCTCCCTTATGAAATATGTTGTCTTGTCGCATGTAAGCCAAATAAGGGCTAATTAAATAAACATGTGTTGCGCCATAATTTTGTAATAATTCGCTTAAAAATACTAAATTTAAGATGCTTTTATTGGGCTCAGATAAATCATGAAAAACAAAAACAGGTTTAATAGCATGATCGTTTTTTAAAATCGGCGAGGGATCTAAGCGTAGATAGCTTTCTGTGTCTGGAAAACTTCGGGTTTCTATTTTAATGAGTGGCCAATGTGTTTGTTTGGCTAGGCTAAGATATAAAGGATGCTCGGGCATTAAGCTGGTAAGGTAGGGTAAAATCATATCGCTTATCCTGTTTTTATTTTTTATTTTTTATTTTTATTATATTTTTGTGTATTTTTAATAAAGATAAGGCATAAGTTAGTTCACTCTGAGATTCGGCATAAATACGATAGAGTGCCTGATTTTTTTTAACCAGGGTTCCTACGGTTACTTTGAGTAAAATACCGGCAGCAGGATCAGATGGGGCGCCAGCTAATTTGGCAATTTGGGCAATATACCGATTGTCTATTTCTATGATTTCACCACCAGACTCTGCGAGTACATCTTGAAAATAAGCAGCAAGGGGGATTTTTTTCATGCCACCTTGTGCCTTACAAATGGCTTGAAATTTTGTCCAAGCTCTACCCGATTCAAGAATTTCGGTCGCAATTTTTTGCCCTTCGCCGGGTTGAATGCTAGGGGAAAATTCAAGTAAATGTCCGGCCAGGACAAGTGCGCGTATTTTTAAATCTTGAGGGGCATCGGGTTTGTTTTGTAAAACATGGATGATATCTTGCGCTTCTAGAGCAGGGCCTATGCCTTTTCCAACAGGTTGAGAGCCATCAGAAAAAATAATTTTTAGGTGTATATTTAAAGCTAAGCTCACTTGTTCAAAAATGTTTTTTAAATTTTCGGCCATTTCTAGCGTGCGGACTTTTGCAGTAGGGCCAACAGGGATGTCAATTAAAATATGGGTCGATCCAGCCGATATTTTTTTTGACAGTACAGAGGCCACCAGTTGGCCTTCACTGTCTAAATTTAAATTACGTTCAATTTGTAAAATCATATCATCTGAAGGGCTTAATTCTACGGATCCCCCCCAAACAATACAACCGCCTTCAGTATTCACCACTTTTTGCATGGTATGAATGTCGAGGCTAACAGGGGCTAATACTTCCATGGTATCCGCTGTCCCAGCAGGAGAAGTAATGGCCCGAGAAGACGTTTTGGGCATCAATAAACCAAATTCGGCAACAATGGCGACAATAATAGGCGTAGTTCGATTGCCAGGTAAGCCACCTACACAATGTTTATCGACAATCATTTGGTTTTTGGGCCAATGTAATTTTTTTCCAGATTGAACCATTGCACGCGTCAGAAAAATAATTTCATTTATATTGAGTCGCCCACCTGCACAAGCAGTAATAAAAGCCGATAGGGTAATGTCAGAATAATTTTGATGCACAATGTCGCGCACAATTTCTTGAATTTGTACTTCAGTGAGTGTTTTGCCATATATTTTTGCGCGAAGATGAGGGAGCGATTGCAAAGGAGGGGGGTGTGAAATATGAATAATTTCCCCTTCAGTGGCGTTTAAATAATGCCAGGCATAGCTAGATAAAGACGCTTGCCCAATAGAGAGTAATTTTTTTTCAGCCCCAGAAACCGTATGAATAGTCGCAATGATGGATTTGTTTTTTAGCGTGACCATAACTCGAGCATGAACAGCAAAGCCTTCAGAACGACAAACTGGGGCATCTTCTCTTAAAAATAAAATAGGTTCTTTATAAGCATTAATGCCTAGCTGCATTAGGGTTAGTTTGTTTAGAGGAGGAGAGTTCATGATTTATAAGCGCTCTATTCGATAATTATAAGTACCTTGTGCCTGGTAAATAAGCCGATTGCGGGTTTTTTCCCAGGCTGTTATAGCATACAGCTCATGCCAAGACTCTAAAGTATTTCTGAGTTCTTGTTCTAATTTTAGCTGATAAGTATCGGCCATATATAAATAAATTCGGGCCACGGCCCCTCTTTGTGCTTCAGGAACATGAATCAGGTGTTTTTTTTTGTCCAGAGTGAGTTCATGACAGCCTAAACTGGCAGGGATATTAGGTAAAACACTAGGGATATGTGTACCCCAAAGTTGTTTAATATGTCTTATTTCTGGTACCCAATTATGTAAATCTTGAGCCATGCGCTGATATAAAATATCTATTTTTTGACAACAAGAAATCCCTTGATAAAAATAGCGATTAGGTTTGCTGCAAAGTTTATGTTGATAACAGGGTAAATTTTTAGCCAAAATGGCATTAGGGACAATACGCAGGGCAATAACCGAGACAGGTTCTATAGGGCAATAACCACAAGATTGAAAATTGACTTTGCCTTGAGCGGAAATAGGCAAGTGACAAAAAAAAGTATGGGGTTGGCTTTGTGTGATATGTTGGAATAATTTAGTTAAAGCGGGAGGGGCAGCAGAAGCAGGGGAAGCCTGCGCATAATAAGTAGGCAGCATCAAAAAAAAGAGCGTTAGAATAAAATGAAGGCATTTAAGGCACGGTATAGCCATGGTTGTTTAGCACTTGTTTGAGTTTATCTGGGTTATAGCCGTAAATCACCGTGTCAGCTATTTTGATGACAGGGATACCCTTGCCACCTAATGAGCGATACAGTTGGTATCCTAATTGGGATTGCTCAATATCATATTCAGTAAACTTAATTTTATTCGTGTTTAAAAAGGCACGTAATTTAGTACAGTAATGACACCAGCTGGCAGTAAAAATCACAATTTTGGCTTTTTCTGCGCTTTGCTTGGCATTGAGAGCGATATTTTCAGGCCTTGCATGAGCCAGGCTGATAAAACTAATAAAACTAAGATTTGTTACTAAGATAAATATACTAAGCGCTAAGCCAGTATAAAAGTTATTCAAAAAGCTTTTTTTATTTTTAAACATGATATTATTGCTTATTTTTTTACGAGTGATTATCTTATCTTATCATATCATATCATTTATCTTAATCATAAATAAGGCAATTAAATGAGTATAAAGCATTTTAGGTATATGCTCATCAGCATCATGCTATTTTTCAGTTCAGGCATAGCGAATGCTGCTGCGCCTATTATGCACGCCTATGTGGCTAAAATATGGCTTGATAAATTAGGCGCTAAAAACCAAGATCAAGCCGCTTTTTATGTGGGCACTTTATTTCCCGATATCCGATATTTAGGTCAATGTAAGCGAAAAAACACGCATTTTAAAAAAGTGACCTTGGCAGAAGTACAAGCACAGCCTAATAGTTTTTATAAAGGCTTAAAATTACATTCTTGGTTAGATGAAACGCGGGAAAAATTTGCAGTGGAATATGGTGTGTACCAACATTTAGAAGGCATTCCTAAAAAGCATCGCGCCAGTTTCTTAAAGTTTTTAGAAGACGAATTGATTTTTAAAAAAGTAGATTGGCAAAAAGTCAAATCGAGTTTATCTAATACTTATGTTTATCAAGAAGAGTTTGGTGCTGATCCAAAGTCATTATTTATTTGGCATAATTTTTTAAAAATATACTTTAGTTTTCCGCCAAGTGAGTCTTTAAGTCAATTGGCCTTATTTCCTATTAATTTAGGGGATGCCTCAAAAGAGATGGTTGCGCATTTTAGTGAGTGGTTACCAGATTATGTAAATCAAGTTTATTTTCAAAAATATGTGCATAATCTGGTTTTGCATTTAGAAAAAAAATTTGATTAGCATTAATAAACCACCTCGGTCGGCGGTGAGAAATTTATGATAAGATGAGCGCTAGCGCTACTTTCTGTGCCATCACTGTCTTCTGAGGTGTAATCGATAGTTTCAGTAGATCCATCCATAGGATTTCCATTATAAGTGAATTCCCCATTTTGATGTATTGTGAATATTGTGCCTTTAAGGTTATCCGTAAATATATTATCTATATTAGGTAGCACATCCGTTAATCCGAATCCTGGGACATCAACAGAGATGAC
>CANJMM010000038.1 GCA_947475765.1 Legionellales bacterium
GAGCAAGGCGAGTGCCTGGGAGAGGGTGGCCTGAAAGGCCGGGTGAGGGTCTTTACATGAAAATCCTTTTTTCCCTCATCCGGCCTTTCAGGCCACCTTCTCCCGTTACCACTCCGCTACGCGTCGTTACGGTAGAAGGGATAAAACCGGTAACTTTCACGATAGTGGTCGCCCGAAGCAGAAAAAAATTGCCCTACGCATTGCATTATAATAGGCATCAAAAAATAAAGTCATTATTATTTTTAAGCGTGTTGTAATTTTTCTAATACAAACGCTTCAAAAGAAGCAATGGCCACGTTATTTTTATCGCGTTTAAGTAAAGAAATATGCGTATCGCTTAGCGGTGGAAGAAGCGTATGAGTTAAAGTCTGAAACTGATTGGGGATCATCGTTTTGGGCAAAATGCTGATCCCTAATCCTGCTTTTACCGCCGCTATTGTGCCATTATAGCTAGGGCTACTAAAAACCACCTGCCATTTTATGTTGGCTTCTTCAAGCGCGCGGATTGCTCTAGAGCGATAGACACAAGGGTGAGGAGAAAGCACAAGAGGCAAAGGTTTGTGATTGCCAAGCGAGGTAGAGAGTAAATTTTTATCGCCTACCCACTCAAGTTTTTCAGACCAGACGTCTATGCCATTAGGGAAATCTTCTGGCATGCTCATTTTAACTAAAACCATATCAAATTCATTTTTCTTAAAACGCTCAAATAAGTTAATGGTGAGATCGCATTCAATATTCAGAAAAATACGGGGATGAATGCGCACAAAATCCACTAAAACATCGGCCAAAAACCGGGTGGCAAAATCTTCGGGCAAACCAAAACGAATTTCACCTGCTAAATTGGGGGTTTTAAAACGATCGAGCACTTCAAGATGCATGGCCAATATTTTTCGTGCATATTCTTCAAATATTTGCCCCTCAGGGGTTAAAACAAGATGCTTGCCCCTATGGATAAGCGATTTGCCCACCAAAGCTTCTAGTTTGGCAATTTGCTGACTTACTGCAGATTGTGAGCGCCCAATGCGCTCAGCCGCCTTGGTAAAACTCCCTGTAGAGGCAACAGATAAAAAGCATTGTAATATGATCGTATCTAGCGACATAAGAAAATCTTATTATCCTCATTAAAAATATTAATTTTTCTAATAATAATGAATAGCGTATGATTCGTCAAGTAAAAAATAAAGTAATCAAGCCATCAAGATAATAGGGGAGTTCATGTTATTTACGAGTATGCGCGCAATGTTTCATGTCGATATGATTTCAGTCATTATGGTTTCTTTGGTTAGCTTTATAGCTATAGCCGTCTGTTTTTTTTCAAGAAGCTATATGAAAGGCGATGTGCTTTATCGACGCTTTTTTTTAAATATATGGATTTTACTGATTTCGGTGATTTTAATCTCTATTGCCGATAACTTGGTGCTATTTTTAAGTGCGTGGTGTTGCTGCAATCTCATGCTAGTGCAATTAATGGTCCATAAATCAAGCTGGAAAGCCGCTAAAGCCTCAGGTAGACTGGCGATAAGCAATTTTACGCTTGGATTTTGCTTGATGTTAGCGGCCTTCGCAATTTTGTATCAAATCAGCGGCAGTCTTTCTATTCAATATATTTTGCAGCATGCAAATGATGCTGGGGATCATGCTGGGTATCTTATAGCATTAGCATTATGCTTGTTATTGTTGGCAACCATGACGCAATCGGCGATTTGGCCATTTCACCGTTGGCTGATAAGCTCACTCAATTCTCCCACCCCGGTATCGGCCCTCATGCATGCGGGGATAGTGAATGGAGGCGGGTTCTTATTGGCTCGATTTTCACCACTTTATTTTAGTGCACCCCAAATCTTGAATATTATTTTTATAGTGGGGCTAATATCAGCATTATTAGGTTCTTTATGGAAATTAATGCAACCAGATGTCAAGCGCATGCTTGCCTGCTCAACAATGGGACAAATGGGGTTCATGTTGGTGCAATTTGGCTTAGGTTTTTTTGCCTCAGGGCTAGCGCATCTTTTTTGGCATGGTATTTTTAAAGCCTATTTGTTTCTTGCTTCTGGTAGCGCGGCGCAAGAAAAAAGACTAGATCTGGGTTACCCGCCGAGTTGGCTTGCTTTTTTCTTTTCTTTAGGGTGTGGCGCTGTGGGGGCTTATGTTTTTAGCCTCATTCATCACAAAAATGGCTTGGCTTTAGATACCACTTTGGTTATCGTTGCGGTGGTTTTTATGACTGGCACCCAATTTGCCTTAACTTTACTAAAAAGGGGAAGGGGGTTGGTGATTAAAAATTTACCCTTGGCCCTTATCTTGACCTCAGGAATGGCGGTAATTTATGCGGCAAATGTTTGTTTTTTCGATTGGATTTTATCCCCATTAGAACTGATGCAAGCCCAACCCCTTACTCTATTTCATGTGATTGGCTTGATTTTGTTCGCGTGTTCTTGGTTGTTTATTTTATTTTTTAGACAGGCAAATAAGTATATGCAATTTTATGTCAAAGCCTTAAACAGTAGCCAGCCGGATCCTGACACAGTCACAACTTATAGAAAGGGGTATGATTATGTATAGCCAAAAAGACGGTATTTTTTTACAGATAAAAGAGAGCATGGCTGTTCTTGTTAAACAAAGCTTTGCCAAAATTGCGCCTTTTTGGCCCCTTAAAAATCTCATCGCCGTTAATCCATTACAAGGCTTGGAAGCCTTGCCTATTGAGCAAGCGCTGCTAGAAGGTGCAACTTTTTTCGAACAAAAAACCTGTCCAAAACCCATGGAGTCGATTAACAGACAAACCATTAAATGGCTGCAAGTTTTTTTTGATGAAGGTCAAGCCACTATAGGCATGCCACTTAGAACAGAAGGGCTTTATACCGCATTCAAAAAACTGGCGTATTTTGATAAACAGCTTCATGCTGGCGATCAAAATAAAAAAAAATGGCTATTGGATTTGCCTATGTGCCCAGAAAGCGCCATAACCGCCTGTTTTTTAAAGCTGAATATGCCAAAAGAAAGTCAATCTCTTTTTATGATCTTGATGCTGACCACTTTGCCAGGTTGGGCGTCTTATATTAAATATCGTACCAATTGGCATGAGACAGCAGGAGCATCGTCCCATCCTCACCCTATTTCAGAGGCAGAGTATATGGCGATGAGGCTTATCATCACAACGCTTTTATGGCAAGAGGCAGCTGAACTGATTGAATGGCATCAACAAGCCAAAGCGCTGCAACTAAAAAAAACCAGTCCTATTTCTGCAATAGAAAAAACGGAAAGGGCATACCTTAGGCCACTTTTGCATAAATTAATTGCTCAAAAAAGCGGGAATGAGAGGCCTCTTCCCGAGGTGCAACTTGTTTTTTGTATCGATGTGCGATCCGAGCCTTTCAGAAGGGCCTTAGAAAGTCAGGGAAATTATGAAACATTTGGATTTGCCGGTTTTTTTGGCATTCCGCTTCGTATAAAAAATACCCTTACACAAGAATCATACGCCTCTTGTCCGGTTTTATTGAAGCCAAAAAATACCGTGCAAGAATCGCCTTGTTCTGGTCAAGGTTATACTCAAGATCATAAAGCGCTTTATCAATCTTTAAAGTATAATTTTACCACGCCATTTGCCTTGGTCGAATTGCTTGGCTTTGCGACCGGATTTTGGATGGCCTTGCGTAGTTTTATGCCTGGTTTAGCCATGAAATTTCGTCGAGGCATTGCCTTAACGCCTTCATTAGAAAATATTGCTTTTTCAGATCAATGTGCGTTTGCACAATCTGCGCTAACAGGAATGGGACTCACGAAAAATTTTGCCTCGGTAGTGGTTTTTTGTGGGCATGGGAGCACCACACAAAATAACGCTTATGCCTCGGCGCTAGATTGTGGTGCATGTGGGGGGCATCCTGGCGCGAGCAATGCCAAAATTTTGGCAAAAATTTTAAATACTCAAAAAGTACGTGAGCATCTGAACCAGATAGGGATAATTATCCCTAAATCTACGCATTTTTTAGCAGCACAACACAACACAACGGATGATGAAGTCGAGATTTATAGGGATGTTTTTCAAGATAATTTAGAAAATAATTTATTATGTAAGCTAAAAATGCAAACCCTAAAAGCAGATCTGAAAGCTGCGGGCAAAATCAATAGCCAAAAACGATCTAAAAATATGGGATTCAATGGCGATGCCGCTAAAAGCGCAAAATTTACCAAACTGCGGAGCATGGATTGGGCACAAGTACGTCCCGAGTGGGCTTTGGCTAGAAATGCTTCGTTTATTGTGGCCCCTCGTGAAAAGACTAAAAATATCGATTTGGAAGGCCGAGCTTTTTTGCATTCATACGATTATCGTGAAGATCCAGATGGCACAATATTAACCTTAATTTTAACGGCGCCCATGGTCGTAGCCCAATGGATTAACAGTCAATATTTGTTTTCTACTTTGGATAATGTTGCATACGGATCTGGCAGTAAGATAACTAAAAACATTACAGGAAAAATCGGCATCATGCAAGGTAATGCAAGTGATTTAATGACGGGCTTGCCGCTGCAATCTGTCTACCGTTCAGATAAAGAGGCTTATCATGAGCCCCTAAGACTGATGGTTATTGTATATGCGCCCTTTCGTTTAATAGATAAAATTATTGAAAAGCAAGCTATTCTTCAAAAACTTTTTCGTCATGGTTGGGTGGTGCTTATCTGTATGGATCCAGAAAATACCGAGAATCCTTATATTTTGAATAGAGATTTAAGTTGGAGCACAAAAATCTAAAAACAGCGAGTTAGTTAATTGTTTTTTAACTAGGCTGGGTTTACAATCTTGCTTAATCAAAAAGGCATAAGCATAAGCATAGGCATGGGTGTAGATATATGAGTACGGGTATAGCCTTAGATGTTGTTATAGAAATAACTGAAAATGGCTTGGCACATTTTAATAAACTGATTTTAAACGAAGAAACCCAAGGCATGAGCCTTAGAATGTTTTTAGACCAGCCCGGATCGCCTCAGGCAGAGGTAGGTATTGCCTTTTGCCCGCCTGGAGATCAACGATCAACAGACATAGCGCTTGATTATCAAGGCTTTACATTATACGTAGACAGAGCCAGCGCAGCTTTTTTACATGAAGCCCATATCGATTATCAGCTTGATAAAGTCGGGGGCCAATTGGCCATTAGTGCACCGCATTTAAAAGGCAAAAAACCAGACGAATCTGCTGATTTAGCTGAAAGACTTAAATATGTGATTGAAACAGAGATTAATCCCCAGTTAGCGAGTCATAAAGGCATGGTGAGTTTAATCGAAATCACAGAAGATCTGAGCGTTGTGCTAAAATTTGGAGGAGGGTGTCATGGTTGTGGGATGGCAGATGTGACCCTCAAACAAGGCATAGAAAAAACCCTCAAAGAACGTTTTCCAGAGATTCAAGCCGTAAAAGATGTCACGGATCATGCCACCGGGGAAAATCCTTATTGTTAGCATCAAAATATAAAAGTAAAAGGCAGAAATAAATGGGTTGTTTAACTAATTTCTTTTCTAGATTATTTAAAGGCAAGGCAGAGTTTAAAACAGGTTATCAAAGCGACTTAGATAAATTTTATCATGATTATAATCAAAACAGAAAAGATTGGCTAGACAATCCGCTTAGGGTCAAAGAGCTGAATAAGCATCAACCCATTTTCAATAAAAGAGACTATGTGGTTGAAAAAAGTTCAGACAATCTCTGGCCGAATTTTTAAATTTTAAAAATATCAGGGAGCGATAAATAAGATGGCAAATGGTCATTTGACAGCGTATTGGCAGTCGGCAGCTAAGCTTCATTTACTGAATCAGCGTATTTTTCCCAGAGCGCAATTGCCTGCTGCACGATTCATTCCTTTTAGCCAAATTAAAAAAGGTTGGCTGGATAATGGGGTGGGCGAGCAGCAAGAAGTTTATGTGGCGCCTTTTTGTTTTAGATCTGGCGATGAGCTCAGTATTCCTATTTGGCTAGAGGCCACTTTATCTGAAGCAGGGGCTTTAGCGCCTAAAAAACAAGGTGCCTTGCCCTGGGTACTGCCTACTTTTTTAGATAGCCTTTCTCCTAAGTTGCCTATTTTAGGATCGGTTCATGCGCATGATGCTTTATTAAGCGAGTATTTTGGTTCTCCTGATGAGCCTTGTTTGTTTGAAAGCTGGATAGAATATTATACCCAGTGTATTGCTTTTTTGTCTGAACTGCATCCAAATTGGCAGCAAGAATTTATTCAAACGGGATTTGATTTATTTGATAATGCCATTGTACTGCCTATTTCAAGCATACCTATGCACTCGCCAGTACGCATGGATAACATACAGTTAGATTTTTGTGCTAATACTTTAATCAATACAGAAGCAAATACAGAAGCAAATACAAACTTATTTATTCCGGGCGAGATTTCATGGCTAAAAACAAGTTTGCTTGCTTTAGCAGGGCTAGAATCTGGCGCATGTTTAGGCATTTCTCATGACAATAAAAAAAATACTTTAAGCTTATTTTTAAAAGAATTTGTTCAATATTTATGGGTAGATAGGGCTTTGAAGCAATCAGAGGCATCTGCTTTACCCGCTTTACCAAGCATCGCTTGTGTTTTGCCTATTTATATTAAAAATAATAATAATATTATTTTTGACTGGGCAGGCGAGAGCGTAAATCAAACACCCGATGCCTTAAAAACACGGTTTCAAGCCTATTTTTCAGAGGATATTTTTACCCCTGATCAACTTACGCCAGCGTATATGGCTGCCTATAGCCATGAATGCTTAATTTCAGCAAAAAAACAATATCAAGACGGACTTGCGCTTATTCAAGCCTATCAGCATCAACTCTTAAAACAGCAAGAATTAGAAAATAATATTCATGCTTTAACAGAACAAGATGTGATATTAGAACAGCGATATCAAAGTGTTTTAAATGCGCAAAAAGCATTATTAAGCGAGGGATCTTCTCGGCATTTTTTAGGCAAAGTGTGGCAAAAATTTGCCCAGAGTAAATCAACGCATTATCTGAACAGTATGCCTGTTTTGGCTCAGCATCTTGATTTACAAGAAATAGAAAAAGCAGAAATTAAAAACAGTGAAAATGCCTTGGTTTGGCTTGGGGAAAGCTTAAGAAAAATTCAAGTAGAACGCACTAAGCTGCATGCAAATTTGGTGAATTTAAACGAAGCCCTTTCAGAAAGACAAAGTCTTTGGCGTGATTTGTTAAGTTGGCAGGCTCCTCATAAATTAAGCCTTTTTTGTGATCAAACTAAGCCAATTATATTAACGCCCATTCATGATTATTTTATTCAAAAACTAAGAGCATTGGCCAATTTATATTGGTCGGCAAAAACACCAAAACAAGAGGTTAATCTTGAGATAATTTATCAAGATCCACATCAGTTATTTGACAGATCTAAAAATACTAAAAATACGCAAAATAAAAAAATAGACTATCTGTTTGTTTTTGAGGCCAATCATTTTAGCCCTATGTTAGGCGGTGAATTTTTTTCACAAGGGGATAGAGTTATCGCTTTTTCTGGATC
This sequence comes from Legionellales bacterium, assembly GCA_947475765.1. GTDB lineage: Bacteria > Pseudomonadota > Gammaproteobacteria > Berkiellales > Berkiellaceae > CADEEZ01. The sequence goes on from CANJMM010000038.1 coordinate 7,521, forward strand.
AAAATCAAGACGCTTCCCTGTGTTAACTCCATTACAAGATACGTGTTTAGTACACAGGCATCAGCTAACCACAGATTATCCCGAATCTTTATTAGAAGAATCGGGTGCTTTAGTGTCGACTGGCGATGCCTTTCAGTTGATTAACCTGCATCATGCCTATGAAGATCCGGCTTATCTTGGCACAGGCTCTCCTCAATTATTATTTTTACAATCACCTGATATATCTTCTGATCAAGTTCAAGAGCTCAGTATTGTCTTTCATCCTATTGTGGGACAAATGGTGCCAGATAGAGGCAGTTTTATTAATATTCCCGAAGCAGAATATATCTTAAATTGGCTTGTGTCTCAAAATCAAACTCAAGATCAAAATCAAACTCAAGTTATCTTGACTTTATTTGCAGCCCAAAAAAAGCAGCTTCAAAAATTAGTTGAAAATGCGGGTTTATCTATACCGGTTTATACCTTAAGCGAAGCAATCGGTAAAAAAGCTAACTCAGTGATTATCAGCATGGTGAATACCGGCGAAATATTAGGGCCTTCTATTTATGATCAAAATCCAGCATTATTATCAGAAATGCATCACATCGCATCTCAAAGGGTAGAAATATTTGCCGATCCCAGTATCTTTTCATTAAGTCATACAACATTGGGCAAATTTGCGAATACGGTATTCACACGCCGTCCAGAGCAAAAGAAAGATATACTCTTTGCCTCAAGCCTTTAGGCGCTAGGAGACTGAGAGTAAAGTAGGAGTAGGGTAGGAGTAGGGTAGGAGTAGGGTAGGTTTATGGCACAAATGCGATTAGCAAGTATCAAATTAGCAGGATTTAAGTCATTCGTTGATCCCACTGTGATTACTTTCGTTAGTAATCTAACGGCGGTGATTGGCCCAAATGGGTGTGGTAAATCCAATGTCATTGATGCAGTGCGTTGGGTAATGGGGGAATCTTCAGCCAAAAATTTACGCGGTGAAAATGCCACCGATGTGATATTTAATGGTTCCACACAACGAAAGCCAGTTAGCCAAGCTTCGGTAGAGTTGCGCTTTGAAAATGTCGAAGGCAAATTACTGGGGGAATACGCCCATTTTCATGAAATTGCCATTAAACGCGTGGTTACGCGTGAGGGCGATTCTCAGTATTATATTAATCAAACACGTTGTCGAAAAAAAGACATCACCGATATTTTTTTAGGCACGGGCCTTGGGCCTAGAAGTTATGCCATTATTGAACAGGGCATGATTTCTCGTTTTATAGAAGCTAAACCCGATGATCTTCGTGTTTATTTAGAAGAAGCGGCAGGCATTTCAAAATATAAAGAACGTCGTCGTGAAACAGAAAACCGCATTCGACATACCCGAGAAAATTTAACGCGTTTATTAGATATAAAAGAAGAACTTGAAAAACAATTAATCAAGCTTAATAAACAATCTGAAACAGCTAAAATTTATCATGATTTGAAAAAAGACGAGTTAAGATTACAAGCAGAGACCTTTGCCCTAAATTATCAAGATTTTGAAAAACAATTATCAGTATTAGATAAAAATATTCTTGTTGAAAATAATCAGCTTGAAAATTTACTCACCCAAAGACAAAACATCGAAACGGCTTTAGAAAAAGATAGGCTACATTTAACCGAATCGAGAGACGAATTAGGGGAAGTACAAAAGCAGTTTTATCAAGCAGGTAGTGATATTAGTGCTTTAGAACAAAGAGTTTTGCATCATCAAGCTAGGGCAAAACAATTAAATCAAGATGCACAGCAAGTGGATTTGGCCTTAAAGCAGTCTTTAGAAGCCTTAAAACAAGATACCGGTCAACAAGCATCTGCGCAGCAAGTATTAGCAGAATTAGAACCCAATACAGCAGATCTCATAGAAGAAGCCGGGTTTTCAAGTATGGCTTTACAAGAACTTGAAAAAGAAATGGATGAGTGGCGTCAAAATTGGGAAGGCGTTCAACATGAATCTTCTCAATATAGCCGATTAGCCGAAGTTGAAAAAACAAAAATTACTCAATTAGAAAGCCGTATTCATCATGCTCAGCTGCAAATCGAAAAATTAGACACAGAGGCCAGTCAGTTAATAAATATTGATTTGGCTACAGCCAATCAAGCGTTAATCGCCACAGAGCAACAAACAGAGCTAGATTCTAAACAAATTGATGAAACTGTAAAAGAGCAAATCATTCAACGTGATGCATCACGAACACAGTTAAAAACCTTAACTCAAACGCTGCAAGATAATCGAAAAATAATAGATAAGCTTAATCACAAAAAAGCACAGTTGATTGCTCAAATCGAAGTGGCGTTAGGTAAAGACAATCAGGTGTTTAAAGCCTTTCTATCACACCATAATCTTGCAGATTTGCGCGTAGCAGACAAACTTCAAGTCACGCCAGGTTTTGAGCATGCAGTCGAAACGGTATTAGGCGAAGTGCTCGAATCTATTTGTTTGCCATCAGCGGATAAATTAACGGATATTTTTAAGGATATTCAGAATTTAAAAACAGGGTTAATTCATATTTTAATCGATGGCCCTGTTGCCACGCTATCAGCATCAGAATCAGAATCAGCATTAAAATCAGAATTCCAGTCTATGCCCAGTTTGTTATCAAAAATTCAAGGCATTCCAGAAGATTCAGCAGTTTATCAAGAATTAGCCTATAAATTAAATTCTGTATTTGTGGCCGAAGATTTGGCTTCAGCCCAAGCTTGTTTTTCTGCCTTACCAGACAATGGCTCTACGATTATCACCAAACAAGGCATATGGCTAGGAAAAAATTGGGTTAGAATCAATCGGGGTAAAACCCAAGAAGGAGAAGGCGTTTTAGTTAAAAAAAATCAGCTAAAATTAATCACACAAGAACAAGACCTTCAGGTGGGTATTTCTCAAGAGTTAGAAGAAAAAATCACAGATTATCAGCAAAATTTACATAAACTAGAACAACAAGTTGAACTTTTACAAAAACAAAAATTTGAGTTACAACAAAAACTCAGAGAACTTGGTCGAGAAATAGCCTCAAACAAAGGCCGGCTGGATCAAACGGAAAATCGTAAACGCAGGGTTATACAAGAATTACAAGATCATAAGCGCGACTTAGACAATTGGCAGCATCAAACCAATCAATCACGTCAAGTACTCGAAAAAGCCGTGAATGACATGAGTGTGTTTGAGCAAAAACGGCATGGCTTAACGGCGAATAAAAATACCTTAGCAGATCAATTAAATAAAGCCAGAGAACAGGCAAAACAACACAAAGACGCGTTGTATCAATATCAACTTAAACAATCCACCTTGCAAACGCAATTAAAAGGCTTAGAAATTAATATTCAGCGTCAACAGGCGCGTCATCAAACCTTGATTCAGCAAGAAGCTGTTTTGCAGGCACAAATCGAAGAAAATCAGCAACCTATTCCAGATATTCAAGCTGCATTAGAAGCATGCTTGTCATTAAGACATACGATTGAGCAAAAATTAATCAAACAACAGCAAGACGTCAATCAACTTGAAGCGACGGCACAATCCAATGAAAAAGCACGCACGCACTTAGAATCTGAATTAGAAAAACAAAGGGGTATTTTAGAACAGTTAAAATTAACGGCCCAAACTGTTAAAGTTCATGTGGAAACCATGCTTGAAAATCTGGTCAAACTGGGTGAAAGTTTAGAAACAATCTTATTGCAATTGACGCAATATACTCCGCCTCCAACAGAAGAAGCTTGGGCCAAACAATTAAGCCTTGTTCAACATAAAATAGAAAAACTGGGGTCTATTAATTTAGCCGCCATAGAAGAATGCCAACTTGCCTCAGAAAGAAAAGGCTATTTAGATGCGCAATACAAAGACTTAACAGATGCTTTAGATGCACTAGAAGAAGCCATTAAAAAAATCGACAATGAAACGCGTGACAGATTTAAAGAAACCTTTGAATTGGTGAATACAGAATTTAAACACTTGTTCCCGAAAATATTTGGTGGGGGGATGGCGACATTAGAGCTAACCGGCCAAGATTTACTCGAAACAGGCATTTCGATTATGGCCAGACCACCCGGCAAGAAAAACAGTTCTATTCATTTATTATCAGGGGGGGAAAAAGCCCTTACTGCCGTTGCATTGGTTTTTTCTATTTTTAAATTAAACCCAGCGCCGTTTTGTATGCTAGATGAAGTGGATGCGCCTTTAGATGATAATAATGTGGGTCGATTTTGTGATATCGTGAAAGATATGGCGCAGTCTGTACAGTTTATTTTTATTTCACATAATAAATTGGCCATGGAAATGGCCCATCAAATGCAAGGGGTCACCATGCGTGAACCGGGGGTTTCTAGATTAGTGTCTGTTGATTTAGAACAAGCCGTGAGCATGATAGATGCTTAATGATATTAATATAAATACTAAGATTGCTAAATTAAGACAGCTTATTGAAAAACATGATAATGCTTATCATGTTTTAGATGCGCCTCTTATTCCAGATGGGGATTACGATAAATTATATCAAGAATTGCTTGCTTTAGAACAGCGCTACCCAGAATATATTACACCCGATTCGCCTACACAACGGGTGGCCCCTAAGCCTATTAGTGCTTTTTTAACACATACCCATACTCAGCCTATGCTGTCTTTAAGTAATGCTTTTTCAGAAGCCGAAATCAGCCAATTTGACAAACGCATACGGCAATTATTAACTTTATCAGAAACAGAAAACTTAAGTTATGCCTGCGAACCTAAATTTGATGGGTTAGCCGTGAGTTTACACTATGAAAAAGGCATATTGGTTAAAGGCGCCACTCGAGGCGATGGATGGGTAGGAGAAGATATTACCCATAATCTTAAAACCATCTCGAGTATTCCGCTTAAATTACAAGCGAAATCACCGCAGGATATCCCAGAAAACTTAGAAATTCGGGGTGAAGTGTATATGCCGATTCAAGGCTTTGAAGCACTGAATCAACACTGCCTTAAAAACAACGAAAAGCTTTTTGCAAACCCGCGTAATGCAGCAGCAGGCAGTTTACGTCAATTAGATCCGCGTATTACCGCAAAACGGCCTTTGGCATTTTATGCGTATGGCTGCACCAGCCACTTTGGCTTAAATACGCATATGGATTTATTAGCAAAGCTTAACACTTTTGGCATTCGCCTGTGTGCTTTAAGCCAAGAAGTGATAAATACTCAGGGCATTTTAGCCTATTATCAAGATTTATTGACCAAGCGCCCTAGCTTGCCTTACCAAATAGACGGCATGGTGGTAAAAATAAATCATTTTGATTTCCAGAAAAAATTAGGCTTTGTGGCCAAAGCCCCTAGATTTGCCATTGCTTATAAATTTCCTGCCGAAGAAGCAGAAACCCAATTAGAATCTGTTGACTTTCAAGTAGGCCGAACAGGGGTATTAACGCCTGTAGCCAGATTAAAGCCGGTGTATGTCGGCGGCGTCACGGTTAGTAATGCGACATTGCATAATATAGATGAAATTCATCGAAAAGATATTTATGTACATGATTGGGTAATTGTCAGACGAGCAGGCGATGTCATCCCTGAAGTGGTCGGGCCTAGTTTAAATAGGCCGCGCCCTAAAAATGCTCAAAAAATCGTGTTCCCCACGCTTTGTCCTGTTTGTGGTTCAGACATTAAGCAGGCTAAAAATGAAGTGGCCATGCGGTGTATGTCAGGATTATATTGTAAAGCACAATTAATTGAAGCCATTAAGCATTATGTTTCTCGTAAAGCCATGAATATCGATGGCTTAGGAGAAAAGTGGGTTATCCAATTAATAGAAAGCGGCTTAATCAAACATATACATGATTTATATGATTTAACCCAAGATAATTTATTAAAATTAGATCGCATGGCTGAAAAATCGGCACAAAATTTAGTTGATGCCATAGAAAATTCTAAAAAAACGACTTTAGGTAAATTTATTTATGCATTAGGCATAAGAGAAATTGGGGAAGTTGCCGCCTTCACCCTTTCAAAGCATTTTAAAAATTTAGATAACCTGATGTTGGCGACAGAAGCAGAATTAGTAGCGATTCCCGATATTGGCCCTGTGGCCGCCAGTCACCTGATTCGATTTTTTCAGGACAAACCTAATCAAAATATGATTGAAAAAATAATTCAAGCCGGTGTTTTTTGGGAAAGCATTCAAGAATTGCCCCAGTCTTTATATTTACCTTTACTGGGTAAAACTTATGTGATAACCGGTACATTAAGCCAATCCAGAGAAGAAATCAAAGAAAAGCTAGCCGCTTTAGGGGCTAAAATTGCCTCTGCTGTTTCAGCTAAAACAACCGCCGTGATAGCAGGGGATGCCCCCGGTTCTAAAATACAAAAAGCCGAAAAATTAGGTGTCGCGATATTAGGCCAAGCTGAATTAGATAAATTATTGATGTAATGTCGGGTTATATATCTATAGACAAATATTTAAATAAAGTGTCAAGGCCAGTATTGCCACCATCAAATTTTAATTCAACATCTGCAATGGTAACCGGCATAGCCAGCAAATCACTTTTGTCTGAGATCTTGATTTCATATATAGCCGAATGGCCTATTTGTGCGACTTCTACATGACGTTGTGATTCAGGAATTTGCATATGGTCAAATATTTTTTCTAAATTTAAATTGGTTGCCGGGAATGTGTCAAAAATAATATGATTAGATAAGACAATTTTTTTGTAGGGGGATAAATCTTCTATTGTAATCGTATAAGCAGCAGCTTGCGATACCAGAATTTCATTATCTAAATCTAAAGTAATGGGAAAATAATCTTGCTTGCCTGTTTCATTTTCAATCCCTAACTCAAAGGTCACTTGTTTTTTTTCTTCTGGCACTATCGTGGCCAGATCTAAATGCTCAGCAATATTTTGGGTTGTTATCTCAGATAGTAATAATGCTTGTTCTGGTAATTTTAATTCTAATCGAGTGCTCTCATCTTGTCCCTCTAGGGTAAAGTGATACCCTTTTAGGGTTTCAGCTAAAAGTTGAATGACCCCTATCAATAATCCTGCCCACCATAACTCAACAGAGATAGGTTGGTTTAACGGTAAATTTTGTGCAATTAAGTATTTTTTAATAGGTTTAAAATAAAAACTTAACTCATAAATTTTACCGCGCTGTGTTTGAATATCTTGATATAGGCTTGATGGGGTGCACTTAAAATTAGCAGACATTAAATTGCTTTGAGAAGGTCTATCAATAGGGTGATGCAGCTCAAAGTCATATAAGCCTTTAGGGTCTAATTTTGCACTAAAAATAATCAGATCGCTGTGTGCTTGTTTCGCCATTAATTTTTGGCCATGTTCGCTTAATTCATAGACTAAAGCCTGATGATTGGCCATAATACGACTTGATTTTAGGCTATATTGTTGATTGATAGGTAAAAATTTAAAAGTCCCGCTGCCTAAATTGGGTAAAACCCCTCTGGTTTTAGCCAATCCCCCCATGATTAAATCTTCTTCTTGAATGAGGCCTAAATTTGGCAGTTCAATATGAATATCTTCTTCAGACAATTGAATGGTCAGCTGTAGTGTAATTTGTTTGTGGTTTTTGTCTAATAAAGTGTAACTAAATATTTCAGCATTCATGTCGCTTAACTTTGGCATAAATCCTGATAACGCAGCTTGTGTACCCAAGGTATAAATAAAATCACCGGCTGGGTGAAGCGGGGTAGCACGACAAAACACCCTCAATTCACCCTGGGAGGCCGATTTATGAATATGGGCGATGCCTGATCCGGGGGTTTCTTCTAAAAAATGTAGGGGAATATTGTCTATATGAGAAATTTCAATAGGCTGTAATTTTTCAGATAAAGCCGCCAATAAATTGCCTTGTATTGCTCTAACCGAACCCGAAAGAGAATCGACTAACTCGATAGTTGATAATTGAGTGGGATCAATCCAGTCACTTAAAAATTGCTGGGTAGTCAGGTCAAAATACGAGGAAGCAATAATAGGATTAATGGCAATAATGGCCCTGTGGGCACCAGCAGATGTTTTTTTAGGCTTATTTTTATGCGCCATAAATAGGGGTCCTTATTAATTATAAAGCAAAGACATGAATATATATAAACATGAAAATATCCTATGCAGTAGTGGACGATAGTCCAGGTTAGTTTAAAAAAATAAGCGCATGCACACTGGTTACCTGATCAGCGCA
>CANJMM010000039.1 GCA_947475765.1 Legionellales bacterium
AAATTTTGTTTTGAAAAACAAAGTCAGAAAAAGCCTGAAGCGCAAGTTAATTCACATTCTTTATTTCTTCATGATAAAAATGGCATAAGCTTAATGGGCATGGGCACTATGCCTGAAATATTTTATGGTAAAGAAGCTAAAGTGTGGGCTGGGTTAGATAAAAAAAGTTTTTTAATTGAACGAGGCAAAGACGCGTATTTTATTGATAAGACGCCAGGCAGCGAAGCTGTTAATTTTATTCAGGAGCTAGATAAAGATAAGAATCCAACAGGCTTTATGCTGGTGACAGAGGGTGCTATAAAAGTAAAAATTTTACCTATTTTTACAGGTTTTGAAGATCAAAGCTTTATAGAGATTTTGGCTAAACCCCATTCTGCAGATTCTGGAAAGATTACAGAATTCAAAGTAAAACTTGCTCGATATAATCTTGAGTTTATGGCTAAATGGGATGAGCTCACTGAAAAATGGCAGATATCGCCTATAGATAACCCAGATTTAATTTTAGAGCAGAGCCCTAGAAGTATCTTAAAAACCGATTTTGATTTTAAAAATGGATTGGTTTTTAAAAACAGAAAAACCAAAGAATGCAGTATTTTTACGCCAAAACAAGTGTATTATGCTGATTTAGCATCAGAAAAGTATAAAGGGGAGGATGAGTTTAAAAGCCATTATCATATGCCTGTTTTAGATAAAACAAATTTGAGCAAAAGATTGGCCTTAAATTTGGGCGTCAGCGAATTAAATTTAGAAGCAAATGGAAAAAGTGTAGACGATTTTCCAGTCGGATTGCCCACTTATTCTGGCACGGAAAAATATTTTGTTTACCCGCTTAAAGTGGATCAAAATTACGACTTGCGCTTAATGTCAGATTTAAAAAATGATGAAGAAGAGCTTTCTCCCAATAAAATTTATTTAAAAATTATTAAACGACAAGATGGCGTTGATGTTTTAAATTACAAAATGTTAAGTGCTTCGGGAAGGCCGGTTGAGGGAACAATTTCAGATATAGCGCTTGAAAAAGACCAAGAATTAAGTTTGCCTACTTTGGATAAACTAAAAACAAGCATTTTAAATGAAATAGCCAGCCAAGGGAATATTGCTAAAAAAAGAGAACTAGAAGCAAATACGCCCGAGCAAAAACTGTATCTTGCCTATATTCATTTAGCCAACAGTGAAAGTGAAAAAGCACTTGGGCAAATTCAAAGCTTAATTCAATCGGGCGGCTTAAAAGGTACCCACGAAGAATTAGATATTATTGATAAAATTTTAAATAGAGCGCCAGAATTAGGTGAAAATGGGTTTATTAAAAACCCCCAATCTATTGCCGTCAGAACGCATTTATTATATTCCATATTTGAGTTAATGAAAGAGGGCAAAAAAGATATTTTTGCCCTAAATCAATTGTCTAAAAAAATAAGCCAAATTCCAGACAATACGCCGGATAAAGCGATTGCATCTAAACATCTAGAACAGCTTGAATCTTGTGAAGAAAGTTTAAAAGAATTAATGATTGTTACGCTTGACGATCAACATAAATTCAGAAGACAGATCCCAAAGAAAATGCGATTGCCTGCTGCTCAAGAATATCAAATGAATGCGTGGTTGGCCCCTAAAACGTTTGGCCTACATAACGTGCAACTTCAAGCCAGATGGCATGAGATAAAAACAAAAGCAAGATTAAAAGAGCAGGCAAAATTAGCATTAAATAGTGAAAGAATAGAGGTAATCAAAAAAAAGTTAGAAAAACCCCTAGCGTTGGATACACGCAAACAGAAATTACATACAGCCCCGATTGATCCAAAGAAAATTAAATTTGCGCAAAATTATAAATGTAGCCCTAAAATAGAAAGCAAGTTAACCGAGCCTCAGGATCTGTCCCAAATTGGGACGGAGAGAGAAAAAACGGATCAAGAGAGATTTGGAGGTTTGGTTCAGGCAAAGGATAAATATGAAAAACTTTTTTACGTGGGGTATCATGACAAATTCCATGAACGCCCGCTTCCTGCTTTTAAACCAGATATTAAAAACGACGATTTTATCAAACAATTTTATGCGATGGCGGAGTTGGCAAAATCCAGAAACTCTAGGGATAGTAACAAAAAAGAAGAGCTAAAAGATTTTTTAGAGCAAGTGGTGAAGGCTAATCTTCACGTTGCTGAACACAGAAAGAGCGTAGCAGCGCTGTGGGCACCTACTTTACTGATGATAATAAAAAGCCCTAATAGTTTTAATATAAATCTGCAACCTCACAAGATTCAGACTAACTGGCCGAACAATGATGGGTGGGGGGCGGGTCGCACAGAATATAGCCTAAGCAACAAATTTACGCGTTTTAGTGATTATGCGAAAGCTATATTTACTACAGCTAAAGATCTGAGTATAGGGTACAATCTTGATATTGAACAACAAGTCTATCAAGATGAAAAAGAAGCGCTGCAATTTAAACCTAAACAAAGAAAGGCTGAAAAATATGCCCCTGATCCTATTGCAATTCAGGCATTAGAAGAAGCAGTGGAGCCACAGGCATTTTGTTCTTATGAAAAATTTATTGCAGATGTAGATAATAAAGGTGAGAGTTTAACTGAATTTGACGAAGAGATCAAAAAGATTAAAGAGGCGACTGCAAAATTAGTAAAAGAGCAAACAGATGCATTTGTTGAAAGTACAGCGCAAAAAGCATTCCGGGATAAAGTAGAGGAGCAACGAAAATGTGATGAAGCGATAGGAAAGATTAGGAATGAAGAGAAAGATAAAATTTTTGAGATAACAAAAAGATTTTTGTCAGACCCAAATCAAAGAACAAGGCTTGTCAAAAAAGCGATTGGCTTTAGAAAAAAAGTAGATGAAAATATAGCCTCTACTGAAAGCAAAATCTTAGAGTTAGCCAATCATCGAAATCCTAAAAAAAAGGGGCACGTTGCAGCTTTAATAAATCAGTTTGAAAGCTATCAGTTAAAAACAATCGCCCAAGAAAGAAAAGAACTGACGATGCAAGATTTGAATCGTTTGTTTGTGCTAGCCGATTTTAAAGAGTATGCAAAAGTAACGGGCTTAACTCGGCCTGACATTCAAGCATTGCATAATCAACTTTCGCAATATATGAATTTTGGGGTGTTAAAAACACAATATGACAAAATCATAAACGATTTGGAAGACAAAAAGCTAAAAAATCTTGATTTTAGGGGAGAAGCAGAAGAAGTAAATGCTCTAAAAGTAGAAATCACTGAACTAGGCGAAACACTGGCTGCCCATAATATTATTGATCAAGCTGGAGATGTAGCCGATTATCAATTTTTTCAAAAAGAAGAAGGTATCTTAATTCGGGATTTGCAAAAATTTTATTTAGATAAATTGTTAAATAAAAATGAGAAATCACAAAAATTTGAAAACGAAGTGATACAGCTTATTATGGGTGGGGGAAAAAGTAAAGTCATTGCACCCATTGCAGCGCTAAAAAAAGCAAATGGAAACAATTTAGTGATTGTCGAAGTAAAAGGCAGTTTATTAAAAACCAATTTTGCAGATATGAACAGTACTTCAAGCAGGCTATTTAACCAAAAACCCATTTTATTTGAATTTGATAGAAATACGCCTATTGAATATACCGATTTAAGAAGATTATATAGAGACTTTGCCCAGGCTTCACTCAATAAAAATTATGTGGTCACTTCTGGTACCAGCTTACAGTCGCTTGAATTACGATATTTAGATACCCTTGCCATTAAGCCAGATAAAATGGAATTGTGCTTGTTAGCAGAGCCTGCTGGCTCTGATCCAGATATGAAATTACCCGAAAACAAGAATAAATTTTTTTTATCTAGAACAGGAAAATATATTTTTTGTGATGAAAAAGGCGAAAAAGTAAAAGGCAGATTAGTTAATTTTAAAAGTTTAAAAAATCATCAAGCTAATCTAGCTAATCCAGATAATGCTTTTCAAGCAGCATTAAGTACCAAAGAATTTAGAAAAGCATTATTAACAGAAATGTTAAAAAACAATTCGCCAGTTGAGCCTTTATTAAAAGAAATCAAGTGGGAAAAACAAATCAAATGGTTTGAAAAATCTTTATTATTATTAAAAAATAAAGGCGATAGAATCATCGATGAAGTGCACGATGAGCTAGACCCAAGCAAAGAATTAAATTATACCCTAGGATCGCCTACGCCGCCTTCTAAAGAAGATGTGAAGTTAGGCATTGGTTTGTTTTTCTTTTTGAAAGAAGTCGATATTTCACCTATTTTAGGGGCATCAGGCCAACCTGAAGAAGAACGCAAAGATCAAGAAAAAGATATTCTGGCTAATAAAATAACGGCTTTTGATTTAATTCAAAACCCTGCCTTAATTAGCGATCCAAATACACAGCCTAAAGAGATTATGCAACAAATTGCCAAATCTTTGGTAGATATTTCTGATGGCAACAAAAATAATCCGATTATTGGCGTGCTTGAAAAATTAAAGGAAGCAGAACGCGCTTTATTGGTGCCTTATTTATTAAGTGAAGCTGGAAGCGATGAAAACATAAACTTTATTTTAAAAGCAAATTTAACAAAAAGAGAACGGGATGACATAGGCTTTTTAAAATTTGAATTGTCTGGCATGTTGTCTTTTACTTTGCAAAAAAATTATAATGAAAGTTACGGCCCGTCATTAAGAGAAGACATTAGTGCTGCTCAAAAAAGAATCGCCATTCCGTATAAAGCACCTAATACGCCCAGTGAAAAATCACGATTTGGCCAATTTATAGAGGCCATGAATTATACTATTGCGCTAAATGTCAGAGAGCCCCTGTCAACTAAATTAGTAGAAGACGTGATTCTTAATTATTTAGAGACCGCCAAGGCAGAGTTATTAGAAGCTGGCCCCGGGGGGCACTTTAGGAACATGCAGGCGGTTCTAAAATTTAACGATAAATTTAAGGAGATAAGAGATCAATCCGGGGATGGCATATCATTAGAGAAACTCCAGCAATACAAAGATTCTGATCAAGAAACAGATAAAGCAAAACTGAAAAACATTATAGAGATTTTTCAAAAGTCAGAACCTTTCAAAAAATCTGTGCTCGCAGATTATGTTTTACCCCTTGTGACCATTAATCCAAAAGTACTTTCTAGTAATAGTGCAAATTTGGCCAGCATGACGTCTACCACACAAGGTATGACCGGAACCCCTTGGAATCACGAGGCTTTCCTCGACACAATAAGCTTTGATGAAGTAAAAGGCCTAGGGACAGATGGCGAGACCATTGATTTGCTTAAAGTTAAAAATACGAAAGTAGTAGAATCTAATAGCGCAGACGATCCTGTTCAATTGCTTATTGAAAATCAAGGAATAGCTCAAGTTAGAGCGATTATTGATGTGGGCGCTTTGTTTAAAAAAGAAAGCTCTAATTTGGCTGTGGCGCAAAAAATAAGCCGTCATTTTAAAGACAAAAATACAAAAGAAATAAAATACGTTTTGTATTTTAATGAAGAAAATATGTTATGTGCTTTAGATCTGGAGAAAGAGATTACACATCAAGACGCGATTATTAAAATTGGCAGCTCGGATGAAAAAAATATCCGCGCGAAATTAAAAGATTGCCCACCCGAACAACGCTTTACTTTTTATGATCAAGCACGAATCACCGGAACGGATATTAAACAAGCCCCAAAGGCACATGCTTTAGTCACCTTGAGTGAAACAACCACACAAAGTGCCTTCTTGCAAGGGGTTAAAAGAATGCGCGCTTTTACCAGCGGCCAAAACGTGACAGTCATACAACCCAGGTATATAAAAGAGCGGCTGTTAAAAAAATGTAAAGTTCAACAAAAAGATATGGGCAAAGAGGTTGATATTGCAAATGTTCTTGAATTTGTGAATAAAAATCAAGCAGACAAATGCTTGCAAATCCATCTTAAAGGGGCGGGTCAAAAATTCAAACAAGTCTTGAGAGAACATTTTTTAAAGATTATTTATCATGAATCAGATTGCTCAAAAAAGAGTGAATTGTGCAATCAATTTGAGGCCATTTTTACAAAAGGATATAAGCCAGAACATTTTTTAAATCATGGTAAAGTGGCCGTAAATATAGCCTCAGAAAAATATTTCAAGAATCTAGAAGAAAAATATTTTGCGCAGTATGAAGGGTTGTTAAGAAAAGCAGGCATAATGGAGAATTTAAATCCTGAAGATAGCCCAGAAAAAGTTCAAGCAGAATTAAAAGCCGTTTCTGAAAAAGCGCAAAAATCGTGTGATAGCTATATTTTAAGTAATCCTATTGATAATATTATTCCTAGTTTGGCAGAAAAAAAGGAGGCAAGCCAAGAGCTGGGGGATGACAATGCGGCTGAAGTAGAGAATGAAACGGAAGCAGAAAAAGAAAATGAACAGGAAAAAGAAAAGGAAAACGAGAGAGAAATCTATGATGCTAATGTTGCGATTTTTAATGGCGCATTGTTTGGCTCTCATTATTTTGGAAGCGGTTATTCTGCGACTGTTCTCAATTTGCATCACACAACTGTTATTATAAAACCAAATGAATTTATTTTAAAGGGGCTTAATCAAGAAGAAAATTTTGAATTTGATCCGAATTTATTTATGACTGCTATGCAATCTAAAACGCTTAACAATCAAGAAAAGTATTATGAGAGCAAAAAATGCATCAAGCCCATTGTAACGGTTATGATGGCCATGAACGAGGGTAATCCAGAAAGCTTGACTTGCCTGATTTTAACCAATGAAGAGGCCACTACGTTACAAGAAGCATTAAAGAAAAAACCAAGATCAGAATTAATACAAGGAAAAAAATGTTGGTTGGTGAGCCCTCAAGGCAGCCCTATGGGTGGAGAGCCTCCAAAAGACACTGATCTCGAGTATGACTCAATTAAATCAAAATCGGATAGACTTTTAGAACAAGTCAGATTCATTAATGGAGATGCAGAGTTAATTGCCAAACAAAAAGAAGGCGTCAGCTGGTTATCTCAAAATACTGAACTAAAAATGAAATTTTTAGAAAGTACAGTATTACCCTGTTTTGATGTTAAAAAGAAAGATGGCTTTAAAAAGCTAAAATCTCGCTTAAATGGTACGTCAAAAATCATGAGTACCATGCTCGGCAATCCCTTTGAAGATTATATTGCTAGCCATAATAGCGAAATAATCAATAAATTTCGCGAGTTCGATAAATTACCTGAGGCGGAAAAAAAATCGATTACAGATTTTGCACAGGGCTTGAAAGAAGTAAATGCATGTTATACGAAGCATTATGATTCGAACGGGTGTAAGTTTGACTCGCAGGCATTGCAGGCATTTAACTCTGAAGTTGATACAATAATAGCGAAATATGATGATCTGGTTTGTATCAATCTTAATGCACATAAAGCAAACGAGCTGAATAACCGAATTAAACTGTTTAATGAGAAGGCTCTAACTATAGAATTCTATGTCAATCAAAATCAAGATTTAAATTTAGATTTTTATGTGCAGGGTGGAAAAACAGTTTTTGAATATTTTTTCACAGGTTCAACTATTAATTTTCGTCCAAAAATGATGCAACTGGTGAAAAAAGGAAAATTAAGCTTAGAACAAACAAACGCGAAAGGCCAAGCGAATTTAGAGCATTTGCTGGGTTACTTTTCTGAAAGAATTGTAAACGATAAAGATGAAACCATTTTCGAAAAATATGAGGATTTGCTTAAGCCATATTTGACAAATAAAAACCCAAATTTAAATATAATCGTATTGGCGGTGCGTACGAATAACCTGGCTTTATTGCAACATATTGCCCTAAATTATCTGGATGTTTTTAAAAGCAAACAAGAGTTAGACACTATTTTGGCGCTTGTAAAACAAGATAAAGCTAAAAATCCAGCTTTAAATCTAAATGCAGGCATAGAAGCTGAACTTGACCATCTGGCAACTGAGTATTTAAAAATTACGCCAGAAGCCATGGAAAAGGAAATAGGGGATTATATAGACAGTGACAATGACGGTAATCCGCCTGTACCTGACTTTTTCTCTACGGTTTATTATCTTAAAAAAGATGCCAATAAGTTTCCTCAAGGCCTTCTTATAAAGGCTTTTCAAAATTTAAACATGCAAGCATTAACTTATCTTCTTAAAGACAAAGAAAAAGAAAAAGAAAAAGATAAAAATCCGGATAACAACGAAGTTATTAAGCTGCTCATTCAATTTAGCAGCAACGCTGAAAAAGGCAAAGGCAATGATGGGCGATTTAAAAAAGCATGGGATCTGGTTGTTAAGAAAACACCTGGATTTCAGATGAATATACAATTGTTGAAACATGCTGTTGAGGCTAAAAATGAAGATGCTGTTCAATTATTATTAGATAACAAAATAAAAGTGAGCCTTTCAGATTACAATGCTGTTTTAAACCCTAATTATGATAATGAGCTTATTAAAAATTTAATAACAGCTAAGTATTTAGAACAAAACCCTGTACTTAGTCCTGAACCCGAGTCTGAACCTAAGCCTGAACCTGAAGAAGAAACTAAAGAACTTGCAGAAAATGTAGAAAACGACAGAGCTGAGCTGGAAAAAGATTATAAGGTTATTTTTGGGATCTTCCAGAAAGATTCTGTTAATGTGTCATCGGCTGATGTTACAAAAATTAATGAGGTGAGTGAAAAATATAAGCTTTATGGGGAGTCGGTTGACACGGTTAACACGGTTAATATAGAAGCTTTGAAAGCGGAGGTGATTGCCTATGGGTTTCGTAAAAATTTATTCAGTACAAATGGATATTATGATGCTTGTTTAAACAGTTTAAATAATATTTTATCAGATAAGCCTCCTGAATCTAAATCATGGTTCATTAAATTATGGGGTATTTACAAAAATAGAGATGAACGAAAAAAGGAGCAAGGCAGAATTAGCGCCCTAACTTTATTGATTCCACAGATGAATCAAGGCATAAATAAAGATGATATAGAAGTGCACTTAAGAGGCCAATATTTAGGTATGGTGGCCGCAGAACTTGAAGATAAGCTCAAGGAGCAACCTACTGTTACTGTTAAGGCTGCTGCGATTAGCCCCGCTGCCGCACAAGCAGCATCTCCTGCTGCCGCAGAACAAGATATCCCACCGCGTAAATTTAATCATGCCTTACAGTGCAAAACCACAGGTTGGCATAATAATTGTGCCTTAAACTGCTTGACACACTTTTTGTATGGTAAATTACAAACAGGTGATTTGCAAAAATCAAAAATTAATGCTCAAGCTTATCAAGCACTCTTAACTACATTTAAATCCTATTATAATATTGAAGGCAATCTATCTTGGGATAACATTAATGCCTTATTATCTGAATTTAAGGTTCCTCATGACAGAGAAGCAGTGCTTGCCCCTGTTTTACGTCAGTATCTTGCAGAAGTATTAAAAAATCAAAAAGAACTTTTATGGAATACGGATGCAACGGTGTCTTTTTCTGACTATTTACAAACAGGCAATGCTCGTGATGTTTCATGGCCAGTTTTTAATTCTAATAAAGCTTATTTTGAGCAATTAAAAAAAGAGTATGATAAAGAGAAAGCTGAGGCTTCAAAGAACCTTAAGGCTTTTTCTGAAGAAGAGAGAACGTATGCTAAAGCATTAATCGACCAGCACAATAAGGAGAAAAAGCAGGGAGATAAAAATTTTTTAGAGCCTAACGAGGAGAATATTGCTAAAAAGATAGGCTTCAAAAGAGGCGACGATCTTCTGGATAACCATATGGCTAAAGCAAAAGAAAATTGGATGGTTTCCGGATGTAATCTTTATGCTGATTATATCGGTAACTTAGAAAACGACGTAATGGTTTCATCCGATCATATCCAGCTGCTTTGCCAAAATTTAGATATTTCAGCTACGGTTCATATGCGTAATAACGGAATAGTTTTGCCAGATAAAAAACTTGAATGGGAGATGAGCTTGTTTAATGGCGGCCTCCATTGGGAATATGAAGAACCTACCGGTAATATAAAAACAGCAATTGCGCATAATGCGGGTTATGAAAACCCAGGTCAATTTGATACAGTTGGGCGTGAATATGATAGACCCATTCAAGAGTTAATTGCAGATATAAAAGCCAATGTTAAAGCAAAAATTGCAGCGTCAATAAAAGCTGCTGGGGCAGGTGTAAAACCACCAGTACCAGAGAAAAAATCAGCGCCAGCGCCAGAATCAAAACCTAATTCTAAACCAGAAGGCACGCAGCCTAAAACAGCAGCAGAGCTTAAACAGATTGCACAAGAGGTATATGACTTTGCACAAACATTAGGTGGTTTTAATAATGCATCGAATCTTCCTCAAGTTCTAAACAAATGGCATAGTGCTGTGAGTAATGAAGAGGAATTTAAAGAAGTTGCAGGGCAAATCAAGGCAATAATAGATCTTGCGAAGGAACACGTAACAAGCAAGGCTAATTTCAATAAAGAGATAAAGGTTATAAGTACGATGAAATATAATCCAATATCAGTACAACCACCTGCTCAACCACCTGCTCAACCAGCTGCTCAACCAGCTGCTCAACCAGCTGCTCAACCACCTGTTCAACCAGCTGCTCAACCAGCTGCTCAACCACCTGTTCAACCAGCTGCTCAACCAGCTGCTCAACCAGCTGCTCAACCAGCTGCTCAACCAGCTGCTCAACCAGCTGCTCAACCAGCTGCTCAACCAGCTGCCCCAGTTATTTTTACAACTAATGCGCAACCTAAAAAAGTAGAGAATATTAAACAGATTGCACAAGAGGTATATGAGTTTGCACAAAAATTAGGTGGTTTTACTAATGCATTGAATCTTCCTCAAGTTCTAAACAAATGGCATAGTGCAGTGAGTAATGAAGAGGAATTTAAAGAAGTTGCAGAGCAAATGAACGTAATAATAAATCTTGCGAAGGAACACGTAACAAGCAAGGCTAATTTCAATAAAGAGATAAAGGTTATAAATACACAAAAAATGAAATATAATCCAAAGCCAGCACCGGGTGTTAAGGGGCCCTAGAGGGGCCTCAGTTATTTTTTGCACAAAAAATAAAACTAGGCTAGTATTAATTCAATGGCATGGATATCTACGCTATTTAGCTATTTAGCTATTTAGCTATTTAGCTATTTAGCTATTTAGCTATTTAGCTATTTATTTTTTGTTTTAATATTTTTAACTCATGGAGAGAGCACACTTATGTTAATAACTTCTAAAAATACCAAAAGTAGTTTAGTTCGGGCTGTATTGGCATCTAGTGTGCTGGTGGCTTCGATGGGATATATGACGAATGCAGGGGCGGCGATACAGAATATAGGAGCTGCTAATAACAACACAACTGTACTAACCGTTTCAGCTGAGGGTTATAATTTTGACGCTGCGGCGGCGCATATCTTCACCGTAAATACCCCTACTATTGTTATAGGCGTTACCGCTCCTGGCGCTGATTCATTCACCAATACTGGCGCCGATGCAGGTAATACCCTTGTTTTTGCCCCAGTAGCAAAAGATGTAACAGTTACTGGAGGGATTACTTCACTAGGGGGGGCGCCAATAAACAGCATTTCATTTGATGGGGTTGCGGGTACTATCGTTAACATTGACGGCAATGTAAAACTTAAAAGCCACTTTGATGTGGCTGACGCTAGCACCGTAAATTTTGATAAAAATGTAGTAATCACTGCTGCTGCAGCCGACACTACATTTGCTGATGGTAGCGTTACAACCATTGGTGGAGACTTTAGTCAAGTCGGCGCCGCCCAAGATATCACTCTTGCTGGCAGTGCACAGCTTACTCTTAATGGAACAGTTGCTACAACACAGGATGTTATCCTTACTGACACCTCAACGCTGACCTTTGCTAGCAATGCTGTTACTGCCGGCGCCATAGCTGGCAACCTAACCCTTGCCGCTGGAACCAGAGTGAATTTTTATGAGACGGCGACGGTTAACAAAATTGCAATAACGGGAAATATTGTGCCTGCAGCAGGCGCAACCATTGCCGTAGGGCCTAATCTTACCCAAGGCTTCGCTGCATTAGACATGACAGGAAAAGCCCCCAATCTCATTTTTGATTTAGGTAATAATATAACGCCTGGAAATTTGACCGGTACCGGGAATGTCACCATTGGAGCTGTAGCTGCGAATCAGCCTATTATCCAAATTACTAATGCAAATGCGGGATATGTACAAGCTGGGACGACATCACCAGCCTTGAACTTGATTACATCTGCTGCTGGTACTATCGACGCGGCTGCAGCGAATTCTAAGCTGATTGCCCCTAATAATTTATTTGTACAATATGCATTAGACCGCCTAGCAGGTACTAATTTAAGTCTAAGAATTACACGCCTAGCCGCCCCAACGGGTTTAGACGGCGACATTTCAGGGGTAGCAGGGGTATTAGCAGGTTTTGATACTGTCAAAGCGCCGGGTCAAACAGAACTGCTTTCTTTATTCGATAATTTAAGCGACTTAACCAGTAAATCGGAACAAGAAGAAGCCCTTAGAGAAATTGCGCCTTTAGTCGATGGCGGTGCAGTCGCCTCGGTATTAGGCAATCAAAACACGACTTTTGATTTATTTTCTCAGCGGGCAGCAGAATTGCGTGCTGGCTTAGGCAATAACAAAACGGGTTATTCTGCCGGTCATATGAATGATAAGGGCCACGGGACCTGGGTAAAAGTATTTGGTAGCCATGCAGACCAAAACAAGCGCAACGGCATACAAGGCTATAGAGCGGAAACGTGGGGTATGGCGCTGGGTGCAGACATGATGATTACCGAAAAAAGTTTGGTGGGTATTTCAGGCAGCTGGGCAAGTGCCGATGTGAATCATGATTCAAACGGTGGCGGCACCGATGTAAAAAGCTATCAAGCGTCTTTATATGGCAGTTGGAATATCAAAACGCCATTATATATGAACTGGATGGCATCTGTAGCTAAAAATAAATACGATACAACCCGTAATACCATCGTGGGGAATTTCAAACAAACCACTATTGCAGATTTTGATGGCATGCAATATGGCGCACGGGCGGAATTAGGGTATGTGTATGGCCAAGAAGCTTTTCATGTTACGCCTAGCTTGGCTTTAACTTATAGCCATTTAGATTTTGATGAGTATCGTGAAAAGGGTACGTCTACAGCCAATCAAGTTATCGCTTATGATGACGTCAATGCTTTATTAGCAGGCGCAGGGGTGAAGTTTTCTTACGATTATGACATGAAAAAATCATTAGTCGTACCAGAAGTGCACGCTAATATTGCTTACGATGTGATTGGCGATGAGCAAAAAGCGAATGCGCGCTTTGTGCAGTTTGGCCCAACTTATGAAACCTCAGGTGCGTCTGCAGTACGGGCAAATTATAACGCTGGTGCCAGCTTAACCACTTATGGCGATTCTGGCCTAGGATTAAGCTTAAGCTACGATTATAACTGGAAGAGAAGTTACCATGCACATGCTGGCTTTATCAAAGTTAGATATGAATGGTAGTTTGTAAATAATTTAAACTGCTGGGCCGGCTCCGTAGGGACCGGCCCCTACATATCTGCCCAAATTCAACGCCATTTTTTTTCCCCTCATCCTTTTACGCCATACTTAACAAAGTGGCACTTCTTATCCCCTCTACCAAAACGAGCAAGGCGAGTGCCTGGGAGAGGGTGGCCTGAAAGGCCGGGTGAGGGTCTTTACAAATGGCCGCTTTTAAAGAAGTGGATCCCGCTTTATTGGCTGTATCTGAAATCAAAGAAGCAGTGGGCTTGGCAGAAGAAGCGGCTTATACCGAAGCAGAGTTGAACAAATGGCTCGCGCAATCCCGCTTCTTTAGAGGCGGGTCAAGCGAGCCCTCTTTTTGATATGGCTTTTGATTGCTTTACTTGCTTTTCACTGGGAGGCTTTCTTTGGTTTTCGACATAAGATTTGATCACATCCAAAAATTGATTTTGGGTGATCGAGATGCTATCATTTCTTTAAAGTAATGGCGACAAAAATATCAAGGAATATAATGCTGCAAGGCATTCGATTAAAAGCAAATCCAACTGAAAGCCAGAAAGTAATATTAAGTCAGTGGATGGGATGTGCTCGTTTTATTTGGAATGCAAAATGTGATGAGAGCGCTTATTATTCAACTTTTGCCCGAAAATATTATCCTATTGGCACTTATGCCCCTCTTGATCAAACGACCACTCAATTTAAAGATAAAGTTTTAAGCCCGTGGTTGTATGAGTGCCCTAGTCAAATTTTGCGTAACAGCTCTGTCAATTGGTATCAGACTTACCAAAAATTTATTAAAGGTCAATGCGGCAAGCCTAAGCGTAAACCTAAGTCCGATAAGGGGAGTATTCATCTTACCCGTGAATTATTTCGTTTTGAGCAATGTGCAGATGGTGTCACTCGATTATGGATAGGCTCAAAAACC
>CANJMM010000040.1 GCA_947475765.1 Legionellales bacterium
CGCTACAAGCTATGGGCCTCAATCCACCTTTAAAATTGCCTTGAGTTTAATAGGATTTGATTCCGGCATTCTAAAAAGCGAGAGTAAACCTTCGTGGTCTTTGCCAGAGGGCACGGATCCTTATATCAACGTTTGTAAAGGTGATCACGATCCTCGTACCTGGATGAGAGATAGTTGCTTATGGTATTCACGGATTTTAACCAAGAAGCTTGGGGTGAAAAAATTTCAAGATTATGTGACAAAATTTTCTTATGGAAATATGGACCTTTCAGGCGACAAAGATCAGAACAACGGCTTGACACAGGCTTGGGTTTCAAGCTCATTAAAAATATCATCTGAAGGACAAGTAGATTTTTTGCAAAAAGTAGTAGATCGCAAACTTCCTATAAGTAGCGCAAGTTACGATAAAACCAAGAAAATTATGTTTATCCAAGAGACGGCAGGTGGTTGGAAGCTCTATGGTAAAACAGGTAATGGCACGCAGTTTGACAAAGATGGCAATAAAACCGATCTGCAGCATGGCTGGTTTGTTGGCTATATTGAAAAAGGCAATCGAAGAATTGTATTTGCAAGTCACATCACAGATGACGAAAAACAAAATGTCTTTGCATCATTTAGAGCCAGAAATGAAGCTTTAAATAAGCTTTGGTATCTTATTAATGAGCTTGAGAAATGAACAATCCAGCACAGATAAAACGCTTCATCCTCACTGGCACTCCAGGCAGTGGAAAAACCTCTGTGATCATGGAGCTAGAAAAATTAGGCCATTCTGTTATTCATGAAACTGCAACGGATGTGATTGCACTAGAGCAATCTAAGGGCATAGAGCGGCCTTGGGAGAGTAATGATTTTACCGACAAAATTATCCACATGCAAAAAGAGCGGCAGATGGATGCTACTGGAGCCTTGCAGTTTTACGACCGTGCACCTTTTTGCACCTACGCTCTTGGTAAATATTTATCTTATTGTAAAAATATAGCATTTACCCCTTCTCCTGTATTACTTGATGAAATTGATCGTTGCCTCAAAAACAGTGTTTATCAGAACAACGTATTCTTTTTTGAAAATCTGGGGTTTATTACTCACACAGATGCTAGAAAAATAAGCTACGAAGATGCTTTGGTTTTTGAGCAGATCTACCTGGATGTGTATAAAGAATTTGGCTTTGAAATTGTACTGGTGCCCAAGCAATCGATTGAAGAACGTTGCAAATTTGTGCTTACAACAGCAGTATGAAAAAATGCCTTGACCCTATAGTTACTATATACCTTATCTTTCAGAATAAGGAGGTAAAACGATGACACAGTGGTACATAAAAGAGCCAAGTAAACTAACTGGCGTATCGGTGCAAACATTGCATCATTATGATCGTATTGATTTGCTAAAGCCTAGCTTGCGTCTACCCAATGGTTATCGCCTGTACTCTGAAAAAGATTTATTGCAATTACAACAAATTATCGCTTTAAAATTTTTTGGCTTTGAGCTTTCACAAATTAAAGCATTACTCACTGGTAGCGCGGGGGCGCTTGAGCATTTTTCAGTACAAGCCAAAATTTTAGAACAAAAAGCGCGTACTTTGCTTGATGCAAGCAAAGCGCTGAAAAGCATTATTTCTGAAGTAATTGATGATAAATCTATTCCATGGGAAAAAATTATCACATTAATTGAGATATATAATATGACACAAAAACTTGACCATTCTTGGGTTAAAGAAATATTTACACCGGATGAATTAAAACAATATGTAACATTTGAAACTGAATTGAAAGCCAATTCTACTCCCGAGCAAAAAGCCGAATTCGAAAAAAATTGGGATAATTTAGTGGATGAAATGAAGCTTAATCTTAAAAAAGATCCAACATCGGCTATTGGCATTGCTATTGGTAAAAAATGCATGGATTGGGTCAATGGGGTATATGGTAAAAAACATGCTAATTTGCGCACTAAAAAATTTGAAAAAGGCTTTGCTGAAGGGAAAGGTCTTGAAGAAGCTGGCTTAACACCTGAAATTGTGGCTTGGATGGATAAAGCAACAGATGCCTATTGGCGAGATCGCATTTATGGCATTCTGAATCAAGTAGGCTCTGGCGTTCCCGATGAAACCATTTTCAAACTTTGGACAGAAGTGCTTGACGACATGTATGGAGAAGATAATTCGCGTAAAAAAGAAATTTACGACACAGCACTGGCTGATAAAAAAATAAGCAAAAACGCAAAAGAATGGCTAAAAACTTTATCTTTTAAAAAATTATAATTTTTCGGCTAAATGTAAAGCTTTAAACCAGATCTGACAGTCTCCTGTCATCTAGTTTAAAGTTTTACAGCCCTAAACTCTTTCAACAAGTCACGAAGTTTCCAATGCTGAAATGCTATCAGCTTTTCTTTACCACATGCCAGCATAAATCTATATTGGTACGATATCCCATAAACAAGATGCAGTAATTGTGCGGTAGCAATAGCCTTTAAAAAATCTTCTTCAGATTCAAAAAGATTTATATAATGTTTAAAACAAACGTCTTTTATTTTTTTATACCTTGCCTCTTCATCCTTTAAGCCATGATGTTTTTTTATTTGCTCTAAACAATTGAATAAAGAAAAAAATGGATGAGAAATAACTATTTCTCCCAGATCAATTATGGTGATAGTTTGATGTTCATGCTCTGTCAGTTCTATTAGCGTATTATTATCATTGAAATCAGGCTGAACCATGGTTTGTTTGATAGAGTAATCAGATAATTTTTGGCATAAATTAGAAATACCTGGAACCAGTTCTTTTAATTGATCTATTTCTGCTTCAGACAGGCCCTCCGCTATTAACAACTCATTTTGAGAAATTAATTTTTTATATAAATCAGACAGTTTATCTAGCCGATAATCAGGAACGCCAATGTCAAGAAAAACATCCACATGATCTGCTACAGCTATCTGAAGTGATGTAAATTGCTCAATCGCCCTGCAAAGCAACGCTTCATCGAATTTATTTTTTAAAATTTCTCGTAATGGCTTGCCAGCATCTTTCATCAAAAAGCAATGTAACTCAGCATTATGCGCAATAACAGTAGGCACAGGTGCGTGAAATTGATCATGTAAAACTTGGATAATTTTTGGCTCTAATGCAAACAACTCGGGTGTGTGCTTCAAATAGATTAAACCATCGGATGTGTCAAAGCGAACCAGATAAGACCAAGGTGTATTTAACACCTTTTCTGGCAGATTGCTTTTTAGTGTATATCCAAGAGAAATAAGGCATTTCAAAGCCCATTCGATAATTTTTTTATGCTCTGTATGCATTTTCAGCCTTCTCCTATAGGTGGAACCAAACATACTAAAATTTTAGTATAAGACAAAACCGTATCTTAAAACTCAATCCCATTAGCTTGAAATATAGTATAATAATTAGTATACTAATTATTATACTATATAATTAAACCCTTAAGGGAGGGTAAGGATAAATTGAGGGTTCTACAAACAAAAGAATTTAAAAAATGGAGTAAAAGTGAAAAATTATCAGATCAAGACCTTGCAAAAACCATCTCTGAAATAGAAAATGGATTAATTGACGCTAATCTAGGTGGAGGGCTAATAAAGAAACGAATCGCTATCGGTTCTAGTGGGAAAAGTGGTGGGGCCAGAACGATTATTGCTTATCAAAAAGGGCGCAAGGCTTTTTTCCTGTACGGATTTAAAAAAAATGAAATGAGTAATATTAACGATACTGAATTAAAAGTTTTAAGAAAGTTTGGTGAAATACTAATGACTAGAAGTAATATAGAAATTAACCTTTCTATTAAAATCAATCAACTATATGAAGTGGCATATGAAAAAGAAAGAAAGTAAAATTTTAAAATCTGTACATGAAAGTATTAAATGCTTTCATAAAGCAGGTATTGTGGATGCTTTTACCATGCGTGAATTTGACGCTTTATGCTTACCTGAAGTACCTGTTTTTGACTCGGCAAAAATCAAAAAATTAAGAAAACGAGAAAATGTTAGCCAGCCTGTATTTGCTTTTTTTTTAAATGTCAGCCCATCTACCATAAAAAAATGGGAAGCTGGTGATATCTATCCAAATGGTGCCGCAGTTAGACTATTAGATATAATTGATCATTATGGTTTGAGTGTTGTCAAACATGAACATTAAGTTATCATAGTTTATCAGCCCTGATATTATCAACAAACCAAACAAGAAATTGGTTAATTTTATCATGCTGTTTTACACTCATAGAATTATCTGCGTTATATGGCAAATGAATTGCCTCTAAAAATCTTTTTTGCGCGAATAGCAAATATATAGGCAATAATTTCTCTGTTACTCTTAATGCTGCCTGTAAATTTTCATCGGACAATCGCCATCCCTTAAAACAAGCCTCATGTAGCTTTTGATAGTCTGTTGAGCCAAGTGCTATGTTATAGCGACTACATGGGATGTGTAGAAAAGCAGCGAGTGAAAATAAGGGATGATTAATAGCCGTCTCCCCTAAATCGATAATGCTGACTTTTTGTGTGGCATTGCAAAATAGCATATTATTTTCATGAAAATCAGAATGATTTAAACATTCCGGTATTCCGTAATTTGATAGCTCTTGGCACAGCGCCTCTACTTTGCCTACCGCATCTTGTAATAGAGTAATCTGATTCGATTCTAAGCCATATGCTTTTAAAAAATTTTTATTGCTGATGCGTTCTTGGTATAATTTTGAAAAATTCTCAAGGCGCCAATCTGGTACGCCAGCTTGAAGAAAGGCATCTACATGTGGCGCGGTTGCTTTCTGCATTTTTGTGTAAATTTCTATACCTTGAATTAACAGATCAATATTAAGAACCCCATTAAAAACAGTGCGTAAAGAGGCATCACCACATTCCTTCATTAAAAAGCAGTGTAGATTTTTGTTTACTGCAATCACCTCAGGTATATCCGTTATTCCGCATAGTGCTCGGCACTTATTAATCACCTCAACTTCGACAAATAAGTCTGGCGGTGTTTGCTTAAGATATATAGTGCCTTGTCGTGCACTCATTTTTAAAACAGTGGACCAATGGGTTTGCACAACAACTTCTGTCTTAATTTCTGTTTGTTCTAATACCTGCATCGCCCATTCAATGGTTTCGGTATAATGCGATTTTATCATAAGATTCCCCTTGGCTTTTCATATGATATGCGTATTATAATGCCCTGCCGTCACTGTTAATGCATAAAAAAATGTAACACTTTGATTTTTTTTGCAATTTTCTAGACATCTTGCTAATTATAGTATAATAATCTAACTTAAAGAACAAGGCTTAATACAGTTAAAAACAGAGATCATTTATGAATAGTCAACTAAAAAAAATATTGATAACCGGTGGGACAGGCTTTATTGGCCAATCTCTTTGCGAGCGTCTTTTAAAAGAAGGGTATATATTGTATATTCTCACGCGAAAAAAAAATCTGAATAACCCAGGAGAGAACCAAACAAAATTTTATCTCAGCGATCTTAGTGAAATTCAAAACATTGACATCGATATTGTGATTAATCTTGCAGGCGAACCCATTGCGCAACGATGGACGAGTAATGCGAAAAAACGCATTTACAGCAGCCGAATTGCCACAACACAGACTCTTATGAATTTTATACAGTCTAAAAAAATAAAGCCAACATTGTTTATAAGTGGCTCTGCCGTAGGTTATTACGGCGTGCATGATGAAAAAACATTTACTGAAAAAAATAGCCCCTCAACTGTTAGCGCAGAATTTTCAAGCTTACTGTGTCATGCGTGGGAAAATGAAGCATCACATGCGGTGACATTAGGCATAAGAACCGTACTTTTAAGAATTGGCCCGGTACTTGAAAAAAATGGAGGGATGCTATCCAAAATGTTACCTAGCTTTTATCTAGGTCTAGGAGCTCAAATGGGTGATGGAAAGCAGTGGCTATCGTGGATTGACAGAGATGATCTCATTCATTTAATTTTATTTATTATAGAAAAACCGATGATTCAAGGTCCTATTAACGCCACCGCTCCAAACCCCATCACCAATAAAGCATTTTCCTTAGCACTTGCAAAAGCGCTACATAGACCCTGCTTTTTAAAAATCCCCAAATGTGTTTTTAAATTCATTTTTGGCCAAATGGCAGAAGAAATCATGAGCAATGGACAAAAAGTATTGCCGGAAAAAGCGCTTCATCACGGCTTTAAATTTTGTTATCCAAGCATTGAACAATCCTTTGCAAAAATATTTAAGATCTAAATATCAGCATAATAGGTTTTGATTAAAGTCATAGCCGCATCTGGTGATAAAATCTTGATTAGCGGTGATATCGCCGCTGCAATGTTATCGTAAGATTTTCCTTGGTTGTTCATTGCTCTGCTCCTAAAATTTCATAGCATTTTTTCATGTAATAGCGTATTATAAACGGCGCTAATAATCAAAGATGATTTCATGCTCTTTGCCTCATTCTTCTTTGTCTAACAAAAAGCCACCAACCTGCGCGCCCCAAAGTATTTTATAATACCCTGCTTTAGCCAGCAGTTCTTGGTGTGTACCCTCTTCTACTATTTTGCCCTGATCAAAAACTAAAATTCTATCCATTTCAAGCAAGGTTGACAATCTATGTGCTATTACAATAACTGTTTTTCCTTGCATGAGGGTTGCCAAGCTATCTTGTATATATCCTTCTGTTACAGAATCTAAGGCGCTTGTGGCTTCATCTAATATTAAAATAGGCGCATTTTTTAAAATAGCACGCGCAATGGATATTCTTTGTCTTTGACCACCTGAAAGTTTAACGCCACGTTCACCCACTAAAGATTGGTAACCATCTGGGGTTAAATTAATGAATTCATGTGCATGCGCTTTTATCGCTGCTTGAAACACTTCTTCATCACTCGCATTTACTTTGCCATATCGAATATTTTCCATAAGCGTTCGATGAAACAAAATAGGGTCCTGTGGAATAAACCCAATATTTTCTCGCAAAGAGGATTGCGTCACTTCTTTAATATTTTGCTTATCAATTTTTATGGTACCAGAAGATAAATCAAACAGCCTAACAATAAGATTAACAAAAGTTGTTTTCCCGCTCCCTGAAAAACCGACTAAGCCTACCCTTTGCCCTCCTGGAATGATAACAGATTTATTTGAAAATAAATTATTATCTCGCTTATATTGAAAGTTCACATCTTGAAAAACAATTTCTCCCTTATCAATATTAATGTCTTTAGCTTCTGGATTATCTATTATTTCCTGAGGAACCAAAAGCATTTCTAGGCTTTGATTAGAACGACCCACTAAGTCATTCACCCGAAGAATTTGCTCCATAAAATACCAAACTCCTTCTGTGACATATAGGGATAAGGCTAAAATAAAAGCAAAATCACCAATGGTTACAAGATTATTTATTCTAAGTTTAATCAAAACAAACAGCAATATAGCAACCAAAACCGTAATAGAAAAACCTTGAATCAGAGATAATTTTAAGGCAAACCATTCTTTTTCCCGAAATTTTTTAGCCAAATCTTCCAAAAAACCATTTAAGTAATTTACTTCAAAGTTTTCCCGAGAAAATAAGCGAACATTATTTGAATTGGAAATGCTGTCTGTTATTTTTCCAGAGACTTTCGCGTGCTCTTCTGCAAGCAGATTAGACAGCTTCATTATTTTTTTAGAAAAAAACAGGCTAACGGCTAAAAAGAAAATCACCCAAACTAAAAAAACCAAGGAAAAATAAGCATTAATAAAAAACATAGAGACTAATGCTAATATTGTTTGTATAATCTGTCGAACTAAAAAAGGGGCTATATTCGTGACCATAACAACTATATTGTCAGCAAGTGTGCTAATATTACTGGCAATGGTTCCGGAGAAGTTATTTTGAAAAAATTGAAATGAATTTTTTTCAGTATAAGCAAACATTTTTTTTATGATGGTATTTTGAAGTTTTGGGCCAAGCTGCAAGCTAATATATTGAATGCCGCGCCAAGAAAGATTATGCACTTCGTAACTAAAAACAAAATAAAGTGCTGGCCAAAAAAGAACAGCCCATAACTCCGTCTCCTGCACTCCCTGGGATAAATTATCAATGAGTGTTTTTGTAAGATATGCATTAATGGTCCCATAGGTGCCAGAAATGACCGCCAAGAGTACTGCAATGCTTAATGCCAATGGATAAGGCTTTAAAAAAAGAAACATAAATCGAACAAGATTCTTTGGCAATAACTCATTTGCTGTGGTCATATACTATCCCCCTAAAATAAGCGTTCAGTTGTAAATATATACTAACTGACTCACTTTTAAAACCTATTTTAAAAACTATGGTGTTGCCGTTGTTACTTTAATTTAGTGCGGAAGATATTATATAGTATATATTAAGCAATAATAGAGATTGCCATGTCCCCTTCCCTGTTTATTGGTTGCAAGCCAATTAGCATTACTGCTAAAAATCCCACCTATGACTTTCCTCGATTAGAGTAATGCCTTTGCGCATTTGAGCCTGCATATTAAGCCAGGGGATATTATCCTGCTTGATGAAATTTCTTGGATGGGATCAAAAGATCCTAGCTTTATTCCTAAACTCAAAGCTTGGTGGGATAAGCAAACTGCTGATATATTGCTTGTTTTTTGCGGATCGGTCTCAACCTGGATTGAGGAAAATATTCTAAAAAGTACGGCATTCTTTGGGCGGATTAATTTAACTATCAGCTTAGAGCCATTATCTATTCCTGAAAGTGCTGAATTTTTACGAGTACTCGGGATGCAGCTTTCTTTTGAACAAAGCCTTTATAAAATCTCAGATCAGTATATGAGATTTTATCTTAAAGTAATTGAACCAAATCTGGGTGCTATTGCAGATGGGGGATTCGAGCAGGTACTGCTCTCTACCATGCCCGGATTTGAGGCGCATATGGGATTACAACTTGAGGCATTGCTTTTACAAAATCGCGCTTTATTAATTCAAAAACTAGGTATTTCACCTGTTGATATTGTGCGTAGCGGCCCTTATAGGCAGACAAAAACCACGACTCAACAAGGATGTCAAATCGATTATCTCATACAGACTAAAACAAATAACTTATTTATTTGCGATTTTAAATTCAAAAGACGTGAAATGGGAAGTGATATAATTAGCGAAATGCAAAACAAGATATCAAGATTAAAAACGCCAAAGGGATTTGCAAAAGTAGCGGTATTGTTTCATTTAAGTGGCACTTCAAAAACCGTTGCGACAAGTTCTTATTTTTATCGCGTCGTCGATATCGTCGATTTTTTGGAAGACAACTAGGGAAAATATTTTCAAAAATTTGGAGCAGAATCAACATGCCTTAAAATCAACTTAAAACTTTTTATATAACATTTCAGAAAACTTAATTTTATTCGCAAAAAAATCACTACGCGAAACTGTAGCATCTAATTTTCCATGATATATCAACACTGGACGAATACTTATTGAAGGATGTTTTTTTAATCGCCTTATTTTTTCTTGAACCTCATGAATAACCTCTGATTTTATTGATTTTCTGAATTTTATCTCACAAACATAAAGCGTAAATCGTGTGTATATTAATAAATCTATTTCACAACCCTCTTGCCGTATTGTTTTTCTTTGAAAGTAAGGCCCTGTAGCAAGAATGCTTTCTGCAGGAATATTGAGCATGCTAATAATAGAAGGTAAATTATTTAACACCAAATTCTCAAATTGAAGCCCCATTATAATATTCCACTGTGGTAAATTTTCAAGCGCAATATCTCTATACAGGCCCTTCTCTATCAACTCTTTTTTAGGCTCTATATATTTTAGATAAAATCTAATATAGTTATCACTTAGACGCAATCGACTTAACTTTGATCTCTCTCCACTTTTTTTCCAGGAATAATCCCGCGTTACAAATCCAGAAGCAATAAGATATTTGATTTGTGTTGATAACCCACCAGTTTGTTCAAGATTAAGTTTTTTGGCGAGTTGATTATATTCACAAGATTGTGATGCTAATTTTTCAATAATTAATTTATAAGCCTCAGCGCGTTTTTCAAAAATATCTTTAAAAATTTTATCAAACTCCCTAAATAATACCCCTTCTGGCGTAAAACAAAGCCGCTTAATATTTTGTTCTGCTGTTTGTTTGGGATCAATTTCCTCTAGATATCTTGGGATCCCTCCTGTAACACACAAAAGTTTCAATTTTTCAGTGTCATCAATGAGTTCATTCCCCAACCAAAATTGGTTTGCATCAAAGAGTGTCATTTCTTGCAATTTTAATGTCAAAGAGATACGACCTACGTATCCTTTATCTTCAAGAATATTTTCTTCTATCCAAGAAGTGACTGAGCCACATAGTATTAAAATTAATTCATTGTTTTTTTTAAATTTAGTATCCCAGATCCCTTTTAATTTTCCTGCAAAATCCTTGTCAGATCCTGCCATCCAGGATATTTCATCTAATAAAATAATAGCGGGACCATGTGCCGTTAAGGTTGCCAGCATGGATAAGGCTTCATTCCAGTTATTAAAGACAAGGGGAGCCATCCCAAATTGTCCCCCCAATAATTCACCAAAGTGCTTTAATTGATCTTTGTTGCTGATACCGGTTCGTGGCGCAATACCGTAAAATTCATATAATTTTTTTTTTCGTGCAAAATGTTCAATAAGGGTACTTTTGCCAATTCTTCTTCTTCCGCACACCACTACTAATCCAGCAGATCTACGCCGATCAAACTCATAAAGTTGGGAAAGCTCATGTTCACGGCCAATAAAAGACATAGTTTAACTCCAAATCGACAAAATACATGTTTCTAGTCAAATAATAGCAGGTATTTTGTTGACTTGAAAGATGCATTTTGTCGATTTGAAGTCAAATAATTCATTAGTTTGAAAACTAAAGCATTATATTGAGTTGAGTTGATTGCCAGCGCCTAAAAGACAATCTATCATGTTCTTAGCATTACACTATTTGTCTACAACCCATACCTTGCAGCACAACTAAAAAAATTGCTGATAAAAAGCACATCGGAGACAATATGATAAGCATTATTGAAACAGAAAGGCTGATTTTAAGAACTTGGAAAAAAGAAGACGCAGCCCCCTATTTTCAAATCAACCAAGATCCTAAAGTGATTGAGTTCTTACCTGGTCCATTGACGATGGAACAGGTTAATGATTTTATTCTTACCGTAAATAGTCATCAAGATAAAAACGGTTACACTTTATGGGCTGCCTGCTTAAAAGAGACTGGAGAATTAATGGGCTTTATTGGCCTCAATTATACTGATTGGGCATCACATTTTACCCCTGCCGTTGAAGTAGGTTGGCGTTTAGGATCGCAATTTTGGGGCAAAGGCTATGCGACAGAAGGTGCCAAAGCTTGCCTAGAGTATGGATTTAAAAAATACGGCCTTAAAGAAATCATTTCTTTTACAGTGCCTGCTAATATTCGCTCTATTCACGTGATGGAAAAAATTGGATTAAAACGTGATTTAAATGGCAACTTTGCACACCCTAAATTAGCGAAAGATCACCCTTTATCACAACATATTTTATATCGCTTGAGAGCAGATGTGTATTTGCAAGGAGGCAAAGATGACTGAAAAATATTGTTTTACGGTAGGTGATGATGGCCAAAAAAGTCTTGATCTGTTAGACATAACATTTAATGACCAGAGCAAATATTTTTTAAACAAACATGGCTTGCAACAGGGTATGTCTGTTTTAGATATCGGCTGTGGTTTAGGTGCCATGACACAATTCATAGCCGAAATGGTTGGAGATACGGGTTCTGTTGTTGCGATTGATAATAGCGAAAATCAAATTAAGGCGGCTAAACATCGTTGTCCAGAACATTTGCAAGCAAGAATTAATTGGCAGGTTGCTGATGTTTATGACTTAGAGAAATTAGAGAAAAGATTTGATCTGATCTATTGCCGATTCGTTTTGCATCACATTCACAAACCACGTTTGGCCTTATCACAGATTGCAAAAATATTAAAACCAGATGGCATTTACATCGGAATTGAAGGGATCGTTAATAACGTTTTTAGCATACCGGACAATGCTGCCTGGCGTTCAAATAATTTTCCTATTGAGGTTGAGGAAGGAACAGGCCGAAATGGCAATATCGGCAAAATACTACCGACCCTAATTCGCGGTACAACTATGAACTGTATTGATGCAGTAATTTATCAGCCCATGTTGCTTTCATCATCGATTAGACAGCTACTCCTGGTAGGAGAATGCTTTGAGAGTAAACAACATCAAATTGAAGGCGGTCATTTAACAGAGACAGAGTGGCAGAAAAAATATGATGATTTAAAGGCCTGCATCGATGATGAAAGCATTTTAATTGGCTTTTACGCAGCTAATTTCACAGCGAGCAGAAAAGTAAAATGAACAGCATAGAATACTCGATTGAAAACAATCCTGCTGCTTCTGATGATAAAGTCATTCGCGATGGGATAGTTAATTTCAATGACCATATCATAAAAGAAAAAGCATCTCATTTCAGCATATTCGCAAAAAATGATACTCAAATTATAGGCGGCGCTTTGATTTGGGAACACAGCGATGCACTATATATTGATGTACTTTGGTGCAATGAAAAAAATCGAAAACAAGGTGTCGGGACAAAAATTATCACCATGATTGATGGTGTAGCCAAAAATAAAGGATTGCCTAAAATATTTGTCGATACTTACGCATTTCAGGCACAAGACTTTTATAAAAAACACGGGTTTTATTGCATAGGCATTGTGTCAGAATACATGCTGGGGCATGATCGAATTTTCATGAGGAAAGATGTCTCATGAAAGCATTTGAGACAAATATCATTAATTTATATGACGAAAAAGGCCAACAGTGGTTAGATGATTTACCAAAGCTAATCACACAGGTGGAAGCGACTTATGGGCTATCAAATTTAAAACCCGTAAATAATTTAAGCTACAATTATGTGTTATCGGGTTTACAAGGACCTCAGCAAATTATTTTAAAATTAGGATTGGATATTGATGGATTCAAACGTGAAGCCGCCGCCCTCATGGCATTTGAAGGGTCTGGTGTTGTTCAGGTATTTTCAGAAAACACAGGTTTGCTTCTACTTGAATGCGCAGTCCCAGGCGTCTCTTTAAAGTCTTATTTTCCTGAAAAGGATGATGAG
>CANJMM010000041.1 GCA_947475765.1 Legionellales bacterium
CAAGCTCTTTCACAACCCAATTTTCTGCAGTTTTCATGCCGACATCCCTGTTGATACATACCAGACCATTATGATCCTATATCTAAGTCAGAAAATCAATCGAGACCGTGCTTATTTGTGTATAAGGGCATGCTTGGATAGGGGGTCGGTCCTTAAGCGTAGCGAAAAGGGACGGGGGGATGTGAGCATGGTTGAGTGCATTAGAGCGGGTGAAAATGTTTCCGATTAAGTTTTTTAGCTTGTTTTGCTTCAAACGCTTCAAACGCTTCAAACGCTTCAATGGCACCAGGGCATTGAGGCCTTTTTCTGTCAGAAAAAATAACGGGAACCGGTACGGCCGCTATTTCTGCTGCTACCGCGGGTTCGCTTTCGACTATAGGCAAGTCTTGACTAAAGTAAGTTTTAATTAATTCAAGTAAGCTTGAAACCGGTAATGTGGTTTTGAGTGCTTGTGTCATGTACAAAAATTTTTTATCTAGATAGTGAGATGTCGCGATATTATATTGACCAAGGAGTGCAGCATGTTGCGGAGAAGTGTTAGCAAAAACCTGTCGTTCCTCGGGTGATGTGGCGCTTATCAGTTTAAAAGCAATAGCTTGTTTTTCTTGTTCGGCCGCCAACATCAGTGCACTTCGGGCATAACCGGTTAAGGCATGGATATTTGCACCAGCCGAAATTAATAAGGCTACTATATTCACATGACCCGCGCAGGTGGCTTTTAATAAGGGTGTATTCCCTTGGTGACTGCTTCTGGTGAGTCGAGGGCGTCTTATGGGAAGATCATTATCGCATAAGCTTAAGGCAGAGGAGACAGCCGTGATCTCATCCACTTCACCGCCTTCTATATTGGCTTTAGCGTCAATTAAAGCCCTAACCGCATCGATATGGCCATAGCTTGAAGCAAGTGTTAGAGGCGTATGGCTTCTTAGGTTTTTGATTTCTATATCTGCATTTGCGCTTAATAGCGCTTGAATTTGTTCAACATGGCCTTTTTCAGCTGCAGCTAACAAGCCATGATTCATGTCCATAATAATAATCTCTCTTTAATATTAACGATGATAAGGATGATTTTTTTGTAAAGTATAAGCCCGGTAAAGTTGTTCAATTAAAATGACTTTTGCTAAAGTATGCGGAAAAGTAAAAGAAGATAAGCTTAATTTGTAATTGGCACGATTTAATAGGGTGTCACATAATCCATCTGGGCCACCGATTAAAAAAATAATATTTTTATAGTGTAATTGCCACTCGCTTAGGCATTCGGAAAATTCAGGCGTAGAATAAAATTTCCCGGTAGGATGTAAAGCAATGATGGCATCTTCAGGTTGAATTTTTTTTAAAACAAGATCGGCTTCTGTTTTTTTAAATAATTTGGCTTGGTTTGCATCGTAACCGGTTTGGGGTCGAACCGCTAAAGGCAAGGTTTCGATTTTAGGATGGTAAGTTTTGGGCAGGCGTACTAAAAAATCGTCACAAGCAGCAGTCATCCATTTTGGCTGCTTATGACCAAGGGCAATAATCTTGGTGCTCACGCAGGTGAAAATTTAGGCTTATTTAATTTATTGGCTTCAGACCAAAGTTGTTCTAAATTATAATACTCTCTGGTTCGAGGCTGCATAATATGCACGACGATTTCCCCTAAATCAACCAAGAGCCATTCTGAGTCGCCATCTCCTTGTAAAACACAAGGCGTGATTTTACCCGCTTTCATTTTTTGCACTAAATTATTGGCAATAGAATAAACGTGCCTGCTACTGGTCCCCGTTGCGACTATCATATAATTTGTGAAAGAGGTGAGATTATTGACATCGATAGCTGAAATATTTAAGGCTTTTAAATTATTGAGTTCTGCTAAGACAGTCTCGAGTAGTTCATTTGTTTTCATAGGGTAATATTTGCCTCTTTTAATTTCTTGATTTCTTAATTTCTTGATTCGTTTATATACGCCGTTTCACAAAGTATAAAAATTTAACATAGTTTATAACTTAATCATACACTAAATCTTGGATGGTTTGCATGATATTAAACAAAAGCTTATTAACTAAATATTCAGCTTCGAGGGATTGGCTGTTTTTAGCATAAAGATCGAGTTGAAAAAGACAAATTTGCCATTCGGGTAACTTAATATTAATGGCTTTTAAGATAACCCTATCCATGCTTTGAGCCCGAGTTTTTAAAGAAGAATGCCCAAAATAAGCCGCATTGCCCGATCTAGGATTAAGACCAGCTTGCCACCAATCAAATAATTGCGTTAACCACCAAATGATTAACAGTATTTTTTGGTGTTGATACAAATAGCGGCTAATACGGGTTACCTTATGGGCATCACAACATAACAAGGCTTCAATCAGGTTTTGTTCAGAATATTCAGGCTGGTGGCATAATAAGCCCTGTAATAAATCGTCGCTAATAGATTGATAATGAGATTGAGAATTAAAACAAAAATGAATAATTTTAAGCAGTTGATAAATATCCGCTAAATTATTAGCCAGGTTGTTTAAAATCGTATTTTTTTGTGCCTCGCTTAATTTTATTTTAAAATAATCGGCTGTCTCTGAGAGCCATTTTTTTAATTTTAGGCCTTCTGGCGGCCAAATGGTGACAATGGCGCCATAAGTATCTAGGCAGTTCAGAAAATGATTTTTATTTTTAGCTTGTTTTTTATCTAATTTTCCAGTCAGTAAAACATAGATTTTAGCATAATCTTTTGGGTTCAGGGTCGCGTTTAAGCTTAAGGTATTAGTATACTGTGTTAAAGCAAGGCTAAAATCTGCAGTGGGTTTGCTGAGTTTATGAACGATGATTTCTTTTTGGTTAAACAGCGATAATTGAGCTGAAAAAAGTTGTGTTGCATCATTTTCATAAACCGGGCCATTGAAACCTTGTTGTTTTAAATAGCCATATAATTGTTCTTGGCAGCTGTTTAATAAAGTTGCCTCATCACCAGATAATAAATATAACGGATATATTTTTCCCTGAATTAGGGTTTTGAATTGGTCGAGATAGAAAAGCATAGGGGTGACTCAGTTAGGGGGATAAAGCTTAGTTGTTGAATTAATTCTGCCACTAATTCTTGCTGCATTTCTTTTTCAAGCAGCGTTTTTTCATATTGATCCGCAAGATCTTGATTAGGGTTAAGTTGTCTGTCTCGATTGGAGGTCATTTTTTGGTTAAAATGTTGATGTGTCTTGGGTAAAGTTAAATCGTAACTTAAGTTAAGCTGTAAGCGTTCTCTGCGTGTTTGGCCTTGTAGGCTATACACCAAAGTATGTTGAGTAACTTCACTTTTTTTGACCGTCAGGGTAGGGCAGCTGAGATGAGCTTGCGCTAAGATAACATCTACGCCTGAGCGTTTTAAATTTTCTCTCAGGGTTTGATAAAAAAAGTTGTAAGGATCATAAGGTTGTAACACCAAAGTTCGAATTCGAATGGGATTCGATTTTTGTGTGCCACGCAAATGAAAGCCACAGCCAGTTAAGCTTAGCGCAAGTACTAAGCTTATGATTAAGCGAATGATTATTCGCATTATCTCGCTTCTTTTTTATCAATCAAGACCATGCTCAGTAATTTTTGGGGAACATAGATGATTTTTTTAATCAAGTTGCCCTCGGTATATTTTTGAATATTGGGTTCTGCCAAGGCAAGTGTTTCAATTTCTTTTTGACTCGCATGCACCGGAACTTGAATATTGCCTCTGAGTTTGCCATTAATTTGAAGCGCAAGCGTGAAGGTATCTCGTTTTAAGGCATTGATATCTACTTCTGGCCATTTGGCGTTAATAATAGCCTCAGTGTGACCTAGCTCAAACCAAAGCGCATGGGTAATATGCGGAACAATAGGCGAAAGCATCACTAAAATAGCTTCAAAGCATTTTTTGCTTAAATCTTGATCTTGCTGGCAAGTAAAGGGGATGGCTTTAAAGGCAATAAGGGCATTAAACAATTCCATGATGGCGGCAATGGCCGTATTAAACGTCACCCGTCTTGCATAATCGTCGGTGACTTTTTGAATGGTTTCATGTAATTTTCGGTTTAAATTTTTATACTGCTCAGATAAAGCTATTTCAGAAGTATTTTTTATTATATTTTCTAGACTTAAAGCATAAGCATGACGCCATAATTTTTTTAAAAAGCGATAAGCGCCTTCTACCCCATCTTGAGACCATTCTAAAGACTGATCTGGAGGAGAAGCAAACATCATGAATAATCGAACCGTATCGGCACCATATTGATTGATCAGATCTTTAGGATCGACGGTGTTGCCTTTAGATTTTGACATTTTAGCGCCGTCTTTTAAGACCATGCCTTGCGTTAATAAAAAACGAAAGGGTTCATCAGAATGAACCAGATCTAAGTCTCTTAATACTTTATGTAAAAATCGAGAATAAAGCAAATGTAAAATAGCGTGTTCAATGCCGCCAATATAATAATCTACTGGCCCCCAATAATCGGCGCGTTTGTCTAGCATCGCCTCTGTATTGTCTACACAAGGGTATCTTAAATAATACCAAGAAGATTCTACAAAAGTATCAAAAGTATCGGTTTCACGTCGAGCAGCTTGCTTACATTTAGGGCAAGTGGTCTCATAAAATTCAGGCATTTTCGCTAAAGGAGAACCTAAGTTTAAGTCTATAATATTTTCGGGCAACTTAACCGGTAAATCTTGTTCTGGCACAGGCTGCGGACCACAGGCATCACAATAAATAATGGGAATAGGGCAGCCCCAATAACGTTGGCGTGAAACCCCCCAATCGCGCAATCGAAAATGGACTTGTTTTTCGCCTACGCCTGCTGCTATTAAATCTTGAGCAATTTTTTGCTTCGCTTTTTCACTGGTTAATCCGGTATATGCACCAGAGTGAATTAATATACCTGGGCCAGTATAAGCGGCATGCACTAATTTCGTGTCCAGATTGCCTGCAGCTTGAATAACCGTTTGAATAGGCAAATGATAGTGTGTGGCAAATTCAAAATCTCTTTCATCATGAGCAGGAACGGCCATGACTGCCCCTGTGCCATAATGCATTAACACATAATTCCCCACCCAAATAGGAAGCTTTTCTTGTGTGATGGGATGAATGGCCTCAAATCCAGAAGGCACGCCTTGTTTAGGCAAGGTTGCAAGCTCTGCTTCGGCGACTTTGATATTTTGGCAAGCCGCAATAAATTGTTTGAGCTCAGGATTTTTTTCTGCGGCAAGTAAAGCCAAGGGATGTTGTGAGGCAATGGCTAAATAGGTAACCCCCATTAAAGTATCGATACGGGTAGTAAATACATCGACCGAGTCAATAGGGCAAGTCGGAAACTGGAGATTAGCCGCAATTTTAAAATGAAAACGAACGCCTTCAGAGCGCCCAATCCAATTTTTTTGCATGGTTTTAACTTGTTCTGGCCAACCGCTTAAGGTATCTAAAGACGTTAATAATTCGTCTGCATAATCCGTAATTTTTAAAAACCATTGGGGAATTAATTTACGTTCGACTAAGGCTCCAGAACGCCATCCTCGGCCATCGATAACTTGTTCATTGGCTAAAACAGTTAGATCCACCGGATCCCAATTGACTACAGATTCTTTTCTGTAAACCAAGCCTTTTTCAAGCATTTTGATAAACAGCCATTGCTCCCATTTATAATAACGAGGGTCGCAAGTCGCCAATTCTTTTGACCAATCAAAAGCAAAACCTAATGTTTTACATTGGCCTTTCATGTGGGCAATATTTTGCTTTGTCCAAACGCTGGGTAAAGTATCGTGTTTGATGGCCGCATTTTCTGCCGGTAAGCCAAAAGCATCCCACCCAAAAGGATGTAAGACATTTTTATTTTGCAGCCGTTGAAAACGTGCAATCACATCGCCTAAAGCATAATTACGCACATGTCCAACATGTAAGTGACCGCTGGGATAGGGGAACATAGAAAGACAATAATATTTGGGTTTGTCGCTGTTTTCTGTGGCAACAAAGCATTGATTATCGGCCCAATAAGCTTGAGCTTTGGGTTCTATCACTTCAGGGTGATATTGTTCTGTGATTTGGGACATGTGCATCAAACCTGCTGGCTAATTAAAGTTATAAAATTTTATTTTTTATTTTTTATTTTTTATTTTTTTATTTTTTTATTATCAAAGTAAAAGGCAAATAATAACCCTAATCCGAGAAAAACAAATAACGGACCAATACCATAACGCATCCAAAAAGTTTGATTGGTACATTTTTGTATGTTGCCTATTAAAATATGTGGCTCAAATTGCGGCGCTATCGCGATAATGGCCCCTTGCGGATTAATCATGCCTGTAAAACCGGTATTTGTAGCCCGAATGACATAACGACCGGTCTCGAGCGCCCGCATTTGGGCAATTTGCATGTGTTGATAAGGCCCAATGGATTTTCCAAACCAAGTGTCATTGCTGACGGTTAAAATAAAATCGGTATTGGCTTTTACCCTTTCTTGAACCAAAGTAGGGTAAGCGATTTCATAACAAATGGTTGGGGCAATGCGCCAATCGCCCATAAAAAGCTGGTTTTCTTGATTGGGTAGGGTTGTCATATTAGACATAGGCAAGTCAAAAAACTTGATTAAGCCTCTTAACCAACGTTCTAGCGGAACGTATTCCCCAAAAGGCACTAAATGTTGTTTATGATAAATGCCCGAAGCCGTGCCTAAACCAAAAATAGCATTAGTATAAGAGGGCGCAAGCTCAACCGGCGCACTGGCAATAATGCCTACACCGCTTGCTTTAGCTTGTAAGCTTAGCTTATTAAAATAATCAGCGGAGTAGGGTAAGGGGACTGGCATGGCCGCTTCTGGCCAAACAACCAAATCGACACCGCTCTGGATTGCTTGAGCGCTCAACTCGGTAAATTGGTTGGCAATGGCTTGTCTGTTTTCAGTTTGCCATTTGTTTTCTTGGGGTATATTCCCTTGAATTAAAGCAACGCGCAGTGTTTTTTCTGGATAACAGGTGGTAGATTGCGCTAAATAATATTTATTTAAAGCAAAGCACCCTACCCAAAGCCCAATAAAACAGAAAATTAAGGTATTTCGGATCCGAGGGGAGGCTAGTTTATATTGATAATAAAACAGAAAGTGAAATAAAATGCCTGAGGTAAATAAGACAGCCCAAGAAACCGCCCATACACTCCCAATAGGAGCAAGAGATTGAAGATGGGTGCTTAACTGAGAATATCCGGCATATAACCAAGGAAATCCGGTTAAAAACCAGCCCCTAACGATTTCTAAAACCACCCAAATAATAGGAAAGCCGATTAAAGTCCGAATTAAATTGGTGGTGGGAAATAAATAAGCCGTGAATAATCCGACAAGCGCATAAAATAAAGCTAGGCTAATAATAAATAAACTGGTTAATAGCCCAGCTAACCATATAGGCGTTTCACCATAAGTATAAATACTCACATAGACCCAAGAGCTACCGACGGCAAATAACCCAATGCCATACAACCAACCTAGAAAAAAACTACGTTTAGGCTTTTTGTCATGTAACACATATAAAAAAATAACCAGGGAAGCAAAACAAGCAACGGGATAATTAAAAGGCGCAAAGCCAAAAGGAAAGAGCATGCCTGC
This sequence comes from Legionellales bacterium, assembly GCA_947475765.1. Taxonomy (GTDB): domain Bacteria; phylum Pseudomonadota; class Gammaproteobacteria; order Berkiellales; family Berkiellaceae; genus CADEEZ01. Next base: position 7,578 of record CANJMM010000041.1, read on the forward strand.
AAATAAAGCCATAGCTGGGTTGAGCCACGGTTTGAACGCTTTTGGAATTTTGATGGCCATATTTTATTTTTTAACCAATTATTTATTATTTTGGGGTTTCAATTCTAAATAACACAATACGGCGCCGATTTGCTCTCAGTACCGTAAAACAGATACCTTCTAAACTAATACTTTCTCCTCTTTTAGGCAAGTGGCCAAATTCTTTCATAATCAGCCCCCCAATGGTATCAAAAGCTTCTTCTGAGAGAGTTGTCTTAAAATAAGCATTAAATTCTTTGATAGGCGTAATGCCTTTGACAGAATATTGGTTATTTTGATAGGCTCGAATGGCCAAATTTTCGTTGGTATCGTGTTCGTCTTCTATTTCACCGACAATTTGTTCTAAGACGTCTTCAATGGTCACACAGCCTACTACGCCGCCATATTCATCGACGACAATGGCTAAATGATTACGATTATTTTTAAATTCATTTAGCAGCCTGTCTAATCTTTTGCTTTCGGGTATAAACAGCGCCGGGCGTAATAATTCTTTTAAGTTTATCTGACTAAAACTGTTTTTGTGATATTCAACCGCAATAGGCAGTAAATCTTTGGCTAATAAAATACCGACGACTTCATTACGATCGTCTCCCATGACAGGAAATCGAGAATGCCCCGAGTGGATAGCCGCTTCTAATATTTTTTCTATGGCTAAGTCTTTTTGAATGACCACCATTTTGGTACGCGGCACCATAATTTCGCTGACGCGCATTTCAGAGACTTGTAAAACGCCTTCAATCATAGCCAGTTGGTCGCCATCTAATAAAGCACGACGTTCAGAATTTCGAAGTAAAGTAATTAACTGCTCCCTATTTTTAGGTTTAAAGCCTAACTTAAACATAGAGCTAGACATAGGGCTAGACATAAACATAGAAGATATAGACAGAGTCAGATATTTTAACCAAGAACGGGTAGGTTTTGGTTTAGCTTTAGTCATTACACTTTGCTCCTAGCAAAAAAATTTAAGCAATAAAATCTAAATAAGGATTGGGTATGCCTAATTTAGCTAATAACGCAATTTCAATATTTTCCATAATGCATGCGTCATTTTCTAATTCATGATCAAATGAACATAAATGTAATAAGCCATGTACTAAAATATGTGCCAGATGGTGTACCAAGGGTTTATTTTGTGAACTGGCTTCTTTTTGAATAACAGACAAATCTACAACAAGATCTCCTAAAGTATATTGTTGTTCTGATTCAGGCAAGTTTTGATAAAAATCGATTGGAATGGCAGAAGGAAAACTTAAAATATTGGTGGAGGCATTTTTTTGCCGGTATTGGTAATTCAGACCTTGCATTTTTTGGCTGTCTATAAAAATAAGGCTAACATAAAAATCAGAAAATAAGCTTAATATCTTCTTGCAAAAGTCAGGTAAATTTTCAAATGCATTTAAATTATTCAGGCTTGTTTCCAGCCAATGCTGCATTTCTTGCGTTGAGATATTTTGATAAATAAGCTGAACTTCAGGCCTTTGGTCTTCAATTTCAATGTCAATTTCAAGCTGAAGGGGGAGCATCGCCATAATATTATTTATGTAGCTCACCTTTTAATGAATTACGTAAAGCTTCGGTGATATGAATTTCAACAAACTGGCCAATATGTTCTTGTTGGCCTTTAAAGTGCACCATGCGGTTATTTTCTGCCCGACCGGTTAAATACAGCGGATCGGTTCGAGAGGGGCCAGTGACAAGTATGCGCTGATTTGTGCCCACCATGGCTTGGGTGATTTTTTGTCCCTGTAAAGTCAGCCGGGCTTGGATAATTTGTAAGCGTTCTTTTTTAACGTCTTCTGGTACTTGATTAGGCAAAGTGGCAGCAGGGGTGCCTGGCCTCGGGGAAAAAATAAAACAATAAGACTGATCAAAATTAAGATCATGAACGGTATTAAGGGTTTCTTCAAAATCTTGAGCAGTTTCGCTAGGGTAACCAATAATAAAATCAGAAGTCAGGGTAATATCTGGGCGAATTTTTCTGACTTTTCGAATTTTAGATTTATATTCTAAGACCGTATGATTTCTGCCCATCAAGTTTAAAATTCGATCTGAGCCACTTTGAATAGGTAAGTGTAATTGATTGGCCAATTTAGGAACGTGACGATAGGCTTCTATTAACGTATCGGAAAACTCACAAGGATGTGAAGTCATAAACCGAATGCGTTCAATACCAGGAATTTCAGCAACATAATGAATGAGTAAGCCTAAATCGGCTGTTTGACCAGAATCGAGCGCTGCCCTATAGGCATTAACGTTTTGGCCTAATAAAGTAATTTCTTTAACTTGCTGTTTTGCTAGGCCTGCAATTTCAATAATAACGTCATTGAAGGGGCGATTGACTTCTTCGCCACGGGTATAGGGCACAATACAATATTTACAATATTTGCTGCAGCCTTCTTGTATAGAGACATAAGCAGTAGGGCCATCTGCCTTGGGGGCGGGGAGATGGTCAAATTTTTCAATTTCCGGAAAAGAAATGTCTATGGTTCGTTTTTCGTGGTTTCGCGCTTGATTAATTAATTCAGGTAATCGGTGAATGGTTTGAGGGCCAAAAACCAAATCAACATAGTGGGCACGATTAAAAATAGCACTGCCTTCTTGGCTGGCCACACAGCCCCCTACGCCAATCAAAATAGATTTATTTTTATCTTTTAAGGGTTTAAGCTGACCTAAACGGGAAAATAGCTTTTCTTGCGCCTTTTCACGGACAGAGCACGTATTCATGAGCAACACAGTGGCTTTTTCTGGATCATCGGTGCGTTTTAATTGGTGTGTGGCTTCTAGAAGTTCTGCGATGCGCTTGGAATCGTGCGCATTCATTTGGCAGCCCCAAGTCTCGATATAAACGTAGTCGGTCATTTTACTTACTTTTTTATGAATAGACATGGTGGCTATGGGTGGACTCGAACCACCGACCTCAGCATTATGAGTGCCGCGCTCTAACCAGCTGAGCTACATAGCCATATTATTTCTGGAAGCCTGGGCATTTTGGCGAAACGAAGCACATTTGTCAATCTTATCTCTATTTTAATCTTTATCTTCATTTTAATCTTCATTCAATTTTAATTTAATTTTAATTTAAGCTTTTTATTTAAAAATTTGTCAGTCAATATGCTATACCTAAAGAGAAAGCACCCAATAACAAAATAATACAATAAAATCAATCAGTTAGTGTAAATAAAGGCAGCCTGTTATGACAGACCCTGATCATAAAAATCCTATTTTCGTTAAAATAAAGGCATTGTATGAACAATGGATTGGGGATCTGATTAAAAGCCAAGAGAATGCTCCTCTTAATCCTCCTAGCCAGCTTATTCAGCCAAAAGAAGTTCAGCCAAGAGAGGCTGAGATTTCAAAATCGTTAACCCATTTTTTTGAATCTAGAAAACAACAAAAAAAAGCAGTAAAAGAGAATCCAACTCTGGTTGGGTCCAAAAAAAACCGTTATTAGACTGGAATCAGCCATTCAACATACTTTTTCTCTGAGCGAGGGAAGTTGCCTGCAGATAATTGGCGGTTTTATCCCTTCTCCCGCGAAGCGGTAGAAGGGATACCCCCCCCAATTACAATTTAAGCTTGATGCCGATCGTCGATAAAAAATTCAGCGTAATTACACTAATATTAAAAAACCATAAAAATCATAAAAATAATAAAATAAAACTTGAACTTATCTTTGTCTCAGATGGTCAAAATTGCAAACCATAAGAGATATTTGAGTTTTTTTATTTTATGATGAGGTGTGTGATGGACAGTCGTAAATCTGATGAAACATCTGAAAAAGAAATACAAACACCGAAGGTAACGGAAAAAGATAGAGTGTTGAATCTTATAAGAGTTAAAATGGAAGGTGTAACATTTCCAGTTGATGAAAGAAGCGACTATAATGAACTGCCTCTGTTTGAAGACGAACGTCATAATATGGAAAAACTTAATGAAGGAATAAAAAAAACGAATGAAAGCAAAATTATGTGGCTATTGAAAGAGCTTGATTCTGCTTTAGATTTAGATCTTGTGCAACCAATTCCCAACGAAACGGAAATCGATAAAGCAAATAGGCGACATAACGCCAGATTAGAGGCCATGAAGGAAATTCAGAAAATTGAACCCAATAGGATATTACTTCTACAGCAAGCAAGCGAATTGCGATTGCAGCAGGATTTAAGAAAAACCAATGCCCCCTTTCATCACCCATTCACCCGACAGCCACTAGCCCAATATTTAAGTGAATTTGTCATTGGCCCTAAAATCACTGGAGAAAGCATGGTTGCTTATTTTGAAAAAATAGATCGTGGAAAAAATGATAATTTAAGAAAAATTTATGGGGCAGAAATTTATGAAAAAGCCTTAAAAGATGCCATGGAATCTAAGCGCAAAGATTTATCTTTTTTAATAAATGAATCTGTAAAATCTGAAAACGAAGGTGCGGTGGCGAAAAATCTAGAAAAATACATAAAGCCACAGCCAAAATCGTTTCCCCGTAGATTTTTTAGTGCTGTGCAGGCTTTTTTTACACCCGGGAAAAGTGTGAAAGAGGCGTTTAGACAGGAAGAAGATTTTACTGTAGATCAAAAAGCAAAAGACTTTATTGATCGATTAGAAGGACTTACCTATAGTGCTGATATGCAAAGTCTGATAAGAGAAGTTGTAGAAAATTTAGAAAAATACCCAAATCCTGATAATCCTAATAATGAAGCTGAGAGAAAAAATAAGCTGATAGAATCTTTAGATGATTCAGTAAGATTAATGAAAATGATACTAGACTCTATACCAGACCCTATACCAGACCCCATAAGTCAATTTAAAAAATCATTTGAAGTATTTAAAGAGGGAATTATTTTAAGTATAAACCAAGTGGATAAGATATTGGGTGTTGAGGTTAAGGAAACAGTTGAAAACAGGTTGAACACCTTAGATTCTGAAAGAGCAGAGGCATTGGCAGAGGCATTGGCACAGCAAATGAATAAGGATGACGAACCTGTGAACAATCAAAGATTTGCTGATTATGCTGCAAGGGATGCTGAATCTCGTGCTCAAGAAAATGCGGCTGTTGATGTATTGGGTAAGCGACCTGCCACCCACACGCCAGCAGCAGCAGCAAAAGCAGCAGCAGCAGCAGCAGCAGCAAAAGCAGCAGCAAAAGCACCAGCACCAGCAGCAGCACCAGCAGCATCAAAATTAAAACCAGGATCAGGACCTTAATATTTTTACAGATTGAAGGTCATAGCCAGTCTTTGTGCCAATAGGCGTCAAGCTTAAATGATAATTTTGATCGCTGGGCCGGCACAGAGACCCATAAGCGTCAAGCTTAAATTATAAAAGGTGAGTTAACATATTGAAAGGTAAGTAAAAAGAGCATAGAGTACTCTTAAAAAATTTTCAGTGACGAAAAAGCAAAAGGG
>CANJMM010000042.1 GCA_947475765.1 Legionellales bacterium
CAGGCACCACACCAGTGATTCCCCCATTGCCTACTTGTAAGGCACCCCCTGAAATGGTTGTTCCGCCAGTATAAGTATTAGTGCCTGTTAAAATTAAGCTGCCTGTTCCTGATTGTGTTAAAGTCCCAATGTTACTAATGACGCCAGCATAAATTAAATTATCTGAGCGATTAAAAATCAAATTTCCTGTGTCGGTAATATTGCCTATAACCGCGCCGGTTGTGCTGCCATTACCAATTTGTAAAGAAGTATTAGCTGAGATTGTGGTGATGCCACTATAGGTATTATTACCCGTAAAAATTAATGTACTACCCATGCCATGTTGCTGGACTGCCCCTGTTCCACTAATTGTTCCGGCATAAGTTAAATTATTTGAGCGATTGAAACTCAAATTAGCTGAGTTGATAATATTGCTATTATTTGAAATAGAACCTATCGTACCACCACTACCTATCTGTAAAGTGCCCCCGGAAATGATAGTCGTGCCTGTATAAGTATGGTTACCGGTTAAGGTTAAGGTATTGCCGCCGGATTGTGTAACGGTTCCTGTCCCACTAATTATATTAGAATAAATTATGTTATTTGAACGCTTGAAGCTTAAGGCAGCATTATTTGTAATATTTCCCATAATAGATCCGGTCGTCGTCGTATTACCAATCTGTAGAATACCGGCTGAAATGGTGGTTTCTCCTGTATAACTATGGTCACCTGTTAAAATTAAAGTACCCGCGCCTAATTGAGTTACTGTCCCTGTCCCACTAACGATATTAGCATAAGTTAAAGTATTAGACCGATTAAAGATTAAACTAGAATTGTTGGTAATATTACCGGGCACCACACCGGAGGTACCACCATTGCCTACTTGTAAGGCACCCGCTGAAATTGTTGTTCCGCCAGTATAAGTATTGGTGCCCGTTAAAATTAAGCTGCCTGTTCCTGATTGTGTTAAAGTCCCAACGTTACTAATGACGCCGGCATAAATTAAATTATCTGAGCGATTAAAAATCAAATTTCCTGTGTCGGTAATATTGCCTATAACCGCGCCGGTTGTGCTGCCATTACCAATTTGTAAAGAAGTATTAGCTGAGACTGTGGTGACGCCAGTATAGGTGTTATCACCTGTTAAGATTAAGGTTCCGTTAGTACCTATTTGTTTTACTGCCCCTGTTCCACTAATTATGCCTGCGTAACTTAAAGTATCTGAGCGATTGAAAGTTAAAGTGGCATTATTTGTGATATTACTATTATCTGAAATAGAACCTATCGTACCACCACTACCTATCTGTAAAGTGCCCCCGGAAATGATAGTTGTGCCTGTATAAGTATGGTTTCCGGTTAAGGTTAAGGTATTGCTGCCCGATTGTGTAACAGTTCCTGTCCCACTGATGAGTCCAGTATACGTTATAGCATTCGATCGTTTAAAATTTAAAGCAGCATTATTCGTGATATTGCTATTATTTGAAATAGAACCTGTTGTCCCTGAATTCGCTATTTGTAAAATTCCCCCGGAAATGGTCGTATTGCCTGTGTAAGTATTGGTACCTGTTAAAATTAATGTACCAGACCCCGTTTTTTCTAATTGCCCCGAAGCACCAGAAATAACCCCAGACATTGTTGTACTGGTGTTTAGCGTGCCTATCTTAAGATTTTTGCTCCCTAGATTGACGCTACCCGCCCCAGCTAAGCTTCCTATGCTTATACTGCCAGCTGTCAATCCAGAAATATTAATAATACCCGTACCATTATTTAGGATAGTTGTATTTGTTGCAGTTGTATTATTTTGAAAACTGATAGTTGAATTTGAATTATTTGTGATCAGCACATTTGTGCCGGCATCTGCATTGTTATTAAATAATATTGTGTTTAAGTTATTGGTAATATTTTGTGTATTAGATGAATTATTAATAATCCCAAAACCTGAAAAAGTAATATTGCCTGCGGCACCGCTATTCGTAATAGTATAAGCAGCTGCCCCTGCATTGAATTGCATGGTATCGAGTGTAATGGTCGTGGTATTGGCTGCAGTTAAGTTTGTTGCTGTTCCAGAAAAAACAGCGGTATCAAAAGGCGTAAGACTTGTTCCTGGGGCGGTGGCAGGAGTGGTCCAGTTAATATTTGTGCCAAAGGTACTTGTTCCACCTATCCATTGCGGAGCAATAACGGCTCCACTGGAAAGAGGAACCAGAGTTATTAAAAATAAAAAAAATAATTTAAATATTATTTTAGATAAAAAAATAGGCTTCAATCTAATTGCTTCCATGCAGAGTAATAAAAATATTGTGTTCCTAAAACATAATGTAGTCAATGAGCTTATTTTTTTGATGGATATCCGTTATGAATCAATACTACGGCATGCACTGCGATGGCTTTACCCTGCCCGGTTGCATCTAAGCCTTCAGTAGTGGTTGCTTTAATATTAATTTGATTTAGTTGAATATTACAAATCTTTGCCAAGCACGCGCTAATAGAATGGTGATAATTTGCTAACTTAGGGCTTTGGCTTATGACGGTAATATCTATATTATTAATGCTATATCGATTAGGCTCATTGTTATTAAGTAATTTTAAAACAGATTGCAATAAAATTTTACTGTCTATATTTTTAAAATTTGAATCGGTATCTGGAAAATGACGACCTATATCGCCTAATGCCGCTGCGCCCAATAATGCATCGCACAAGGCATGAATTAAAATATCGCCATCCGAATGGGCGATGATGCCACAAGTATGTGGGATTTTAATGCCGCCTAAATAAACATATTCACGCAAAATTTCGCCTTGAGCTAAATCATGGGGATCTTGAAAACGATGGAAATCAAAGCCATGGCCAATTCTTAACATTTTTGCTCTTTAAGTAGATAATTGATGTAACTTAAATCTTGAGGAAAGGTAAATTTAGGATTAGGGAAATCTGCGGGGATAATCATAGGGTTTAAACCCAGCTGTTCTATGAGATAAGCCTCATCGGTGATATTATTTTTTTGCGATTCTGAAAAGGTTTTTATATTCTCATAAGCTTGTTCAAGTAGTCCTAATTTAAACATTTGTGGCGTTAGGGCCTCCCATAGATTATGTCTAGAAACCGTAGTTGACACAATAGTGCTGTCAAAATATTGATCAGAATATTTTAAAGTATTGGTGACAGGCGTGGCTAAAATTCCACCTGGAATGATATTATTATTTATAATACTAGAAATTAACTTAATTAAATCTTTTGGGTTTAGGCATGGCCTTACGGCATCATGAACCAATACCCAAGTATTTTTATTCAGTTTTTTTTGAGCTAAATAATCTAGACCTGAATAAACCGACAAATAACGTGTTTCGCCACCTGTGCAAATATCAAGGTTAGCATGAATATTAGATTGATCATGAAAGAAATTATCTTCTGAATTCAAAATAATTAAAATATTTTTAAAGCCAAAATCTTTAAAAATATCAATAGTATAATTTAATATATATTTATTGTTAAGTTTTTGATATTGCTTTGGGTAAGAAGTACCAGCACGCACCCCTACTCCGGTTGCAGGAATAATGACCCAAGCAGTCTCTAATAAATCAGCCCCGATAACGCTAGTCAACACGTGGCTCAGTGTTTTTTTCAGCATATTGAAAAAAAGTTTCACTCTCACGAATCATGCCTAAATCTGTTCGCGCCCTTTCTTCCAAAGCCCCTAATCTTACTTTAAGATCTTGAACTTCAGCTTCAAGGGTTTTATTGCGTTCTTTTAAGGCGCTAGCCATTTCAGTTTCTCTTTGCAACTCAGCTTTTAGACGAGAAACTTTTTTAATTCCCCCATCTCCTACCCATAGCCTAAGTTGCAAAATAATAAACAAAAAAGTTAAAAACCCTATTACCAGCTTTAGGCGCGATGTCATATTTATTTCAACCAGGTTTTAAAGCTGTTTTTTCCAGAATAAGCATAATTATATTGACTGGAAATACGCATGAGCTGATTATATTTTGCGACCCTATCGGTTCGTGAAGGTGCGCCGGTTTTAATTTGGCCACTGTTCACGCCTATACTTAAGTCTGCAATGGTGGTGTCTTCTGTTTCACCTGAACGATGTGAAATAATCGTCGTATAACCATGATCGCGTGCTAATCGAATGGTTTCTATGGTTTCAGTGACCGTCCCGATTTGATTTAATTTGATTAAAATACTGTTGGCTATTTTTTGGTCAATGCCTTTTTGAAGTAATTTTGTATTGGTGACAAATAAGTCATCGCCTACTAACTGGAGTTGATTGCCCAATTGTTGTGTTAAAGTTTCCCAGCCCGCCCAATCTTGCTCGTGCATGCCATCTTCAATGGTGATAATAGGGAACTGATTTGCCCAGTTTTTATATAACCCAACTAATTCATCTGAAGTGAGAAACTTATTTTCCGAAGCCAGGTGATATAATTTTTTATGGGTATCATAAAATTCACTTGCAGCGACATCTAGCCCTAAGTAAATATCTTGGCCAGCTTTAAAGCCTGCCTTTTCAATGCTTTTAATAATAAATTCAAGTGCGGCTTGGTTAGAACGTAAATTAGGCGCAAATCCGCCTTCATCGCCAACTGAAGTTGCCATATTATTTTGTTTTAATTCGGATTTTAGTGCGTGAAATATTTCAGCGCCATAACGAATGGCTTCTGCTATATTAGGTGCGGATAAAGGCAAAATCATAAACTCTTGAATGTCTATATTATTATCCGCATGGGCCCCGCCATTAATAATATTCATCATAGGTACAGGCAATTCATACTGTGTTGTACCATACAAATCGCCAAAATATTGAAATAAAGGCTGATTTTTGAGTTGCGCCATGGCTTTAGCAAAAGCCATCGAAACCCCTAAAATGGCATTAGCCCCTAAGCGCGCTTTATTTTCTGTTCCATCTAAATCGATTAAAAACTGGTCGAGCTCTGTTTGGGTATTTAGTGTTTTGTTTAATACGGCTTCGGCAATATCTTGATTGATATTATTGACTGCTTTTAGTACGCCTTTACCTAAGTATCTTTTTTTATCGCCATCACGCAATTCAATGGCTTCAAAACTACCAGTCGAAGCACCAGAAGGTACTTGAGCTCGACCCATTATGCCATTAATCGTTACTTCTGCTTCTACTGTTGGATTGCCTCGAGAATCTAAAATTTCTCTGGCGCAAATATTCGTTATATTTATCATAATTGACTCTCTATCCAAGGTTGAGTTTTAACAAGATTATCTATTGATTTTAATTGTTCTAATAAAGCTTGCATTAAATTAAGTGGCCATGAATTAGGCCCATCACTTAAGGCTTGATCAGGATTAGGGTGCGTTTCTAAAAATAAACCAGATATCCCAGCTGCTACGGCCGCACGTGCTAAAATAGGCACAAATTCACGTTGACCACCACTCACACTGCCTTTACCTCCGGGTAACTGAACAGAATGCGTTGCATCAAAGACCACAGGGCATTCTGTTTCTTGCATGATTTTTAAGGATCGCATGTCCGATACTAAGTTATTGTAACCAAAACTTACACCACGTTCACATACTAAAATATTAGGGTTACCCGTTAGTTTTGCTTTGTTTGTGACGTGAATCATATCCCATGGAGCTAAAAACTGACCTTTTTTAATATTAACAGGTTTGTTTAAACTGGCCACTTTTTGAATAAAATTAGTTTGTCTACATAAAAAAGCAGGGGTTTGTAAAACATCTACTATAGACGCCACTTCTTCTAGTGGACTATCTTCATGTACATCGGTTAAAACAGGAACATTAATTTGCTTTTTAACTTTTTCTAAAATTTTTAAACCTTGTTCTATGCCTAAGCCTCTAAAACTAGTATGTGCCGATCGGTTCGCTTTGTCATAAGAAGATTTATAAATAAAAGGTATACCAAGTTTGGTGGTAATTTCTTTTAAATACCCAGCGGTTTCTATTGCTAAGGCCTCTGATTCGATAACACAGGGCCCAGCAATTATAAATAAAGGCTTGTTTAACCCCACTTCAAATCCACATATTTTCATAATCAGATTACCTTATTTTATATTTTTATATTTTTATATTTTTATATTTTTTTTATAATTTAAACAAGCTTGAACAAAACTCGTAAACAAAGGATGCCCTGTTCTAGGATGAGAAGTGAATTCAGGATGAAACTGACAGGCAACATACCAGGGGTGATCTTTGATTTCAATCATTTCAACTAATTGATTGTCTGCTGATTTTCCTGAAATAATTAATCCATGAGATTCTAACTGCTGTATATAATTATTATTCACTTCATAGCGATGACGATGACGTTCGATAATACTTTCTGACTGGTAGGCAATCTGAGCTTTAGTATTGGGTTGTAAATGGCAAAGCATACCCCCTAAGCGCATGGTTCCCCCTAGGTCAGAATTTGCATTACGCTGTTCGGTTTGTCCTTCTTGCGTTGTCCACTCTGTTACCAGTGCAACAACTGGGTAAGCAGTAAGGGGATCAAATTCTGTGCTATTAGCTTTTTCCAATCCCACGACATTTCTCGAAAATTCAATCAGCGCTGTTTGCATACCTAAGCAAATACCTAAATAAGGCACCAGCTGAGTTCTGGCATAATTGGCACTGAAAATTTTACCTTCAATGCCTCTGGTGCCAAATCCACCTGGCACTAAAATGCCATCCATTTTTTTTAATTCTAATAGAATCTCTTCGTTGGCAGATTCAATTTCTTCTGAATCAAAGTATTTAATAATGATTTTAGTTTGAGTTTGTACTCCGGCGTGATACAAAGCCTCATTGAGTGATTTATAAGCATCTATTAAATTAACATATTTTCCAATCATACCGATAGTGATTGTCTCGCAAGGGTTTTTTATTCTAGAAACCACATTTTCCCAATCGGATAAATCAGCAGGCTTTGCCTTTAAGTTTAATTTTTCTAAAACAATATCATCTAGACCTTGTGCCTTTAATGCCAAGGGAACTTCATATATTGTCTGCATATCTATGGCAGATATAACCGCACGCTCTTCGACATTCGTAAATAAAGCAATTTTACGTTTATGATTAGCAGGTAGCTCTATTTGTGATCGACAAATCAAGACATCTGGTTGAATACCAATTGATCGTAATTCTTTAACAGAATGTTGCGTAGGTTTGGTTTTAATTTCACCTGCCGTCGCAATAAATGGAATTAAAGTAAGATGAATAAAAATCGATTTATTTCGACCCAACTCTAAAGCTAATTGTCTAATGGCTTCTAAAAAGGGTAAAGACTCAATATCACCTACCGTGCCACCAATTTCAACAATCGCAATATCATAGCCATGAGCAGCTTCTATAATACGATGATTGATTTCATCGGTAATATGCGGAATAACCTGAACAGTTGCCCCCAAATAATCGCCCCGACGTTCTTTTTTTATCACTTCGGAATAAATTCGACCTGTGGTAATATTATTTTTTTGTGTCATCTGAGTGCCTACAAAGCGCTCGTAATGACCTAAGTCGAGATCGGTTTCAGCGCCATCATGCGTGACATAAACTTCCCCATGTTGAAATGGGCTCATCGTGCCCGGATCTATATTAATGTATGGGTCTAGCTTGAGTAGGGTAACTTTTAACTCCCTGGAACTTAAAATACTGCCTAATGATGCAGCTGCAATGCCTTTGCCTAGAGAGGAGACGACACCACCGGTCACAAAAATAAATTTTGTCATGCTACCAAACCTTATAGTTTCTGGGTTTTGGGTTGATGAGAGAGTAAAGTAGACGGGAGGAAATATTACCAGATCTAAATAAATAAATAAATAAATACTTGCATGTAGATACAGGTATTTATTTTTTAAGTTAATTGGATATATGTCAAATTTATAACTAATATAATATATATATTAATAATTAGTTATAAATTAAGAGGTCTTATATTATGACGCCTACACCAGAAACCCCTAAAGACAAACCAAAAGCGGGTTTTATGAATTTAATTCATAAGCTAAAATCAGCAGTATCCAATGCCGTTCCTAATAATTTATCTATAAATGATCTCAAAAATCTTTCAAATGATATTCAAAAAAATGTGAGTGAAAACATTAAAAAAGTAGATTTAACTAAAATTACCGACAACATAAATAAAATAAAAGATTCGGTTAAATCCGCAACGCATCAAAATGATAATAAGCCTGATTCTGATAAAAATAAAGATAAAAAATAAAGATAAAAAATAAAGATAAAAAATAAAGATAAAAAATAAAGATAAAAAATAAAGATAAAAAATAAAGATAAAAAATAAAGATAAAAAATAAAATTTACTTTTTATCTTTTATCTTTTTATTTTTTTACCATTCAGCATTCGTCAAGCTGGTTAACAAATGGTCTTCCCATCGACCATTGACAAATAAAAAGTTTTTAGCTTTACCCTCAAGCTCAAACCCTAATGATTTGAGTGTTTTACCACTGCGTTTATTTTTTGGCATATAATTTGCCTGAATGCGATGAAGATTTTTTATTTTAAACAAATATTGAATGCCGACTTTTAGGGCTTCTTTCATGTAGCCATGACCTTGTGCACTTTCTGCCATCATATAGCCTACATGACAAGAATAAAAAGCGCCGTACATGATATTATAATAATTAGCATAGCCTATGGTTTTATTAGGCTCATCTTTAGTAAACATAAATAATTGAAGCGTTTTGTTTTCATCTGGTCGGTAATAATCAGCATAAATTTTTTGTTGCCAATAGGCTTTAGTATAATAATTATGAGGCCTTGGCGCCTCAAAAGGCTGATGGAATGCTTTATTGGTACTTAAATAATCTACAATTGTATCAATGTCTTTAAATTGCGCCTCACGGACAATCAGTCGATTTGTTTCTAATACTACCCCAATAGGATCAGCCGATTCAGCGTTATTTAGGCTTAAGGTTTTAATATAATGATCAAATAAAGAAATAGCCCTAAATCCATTATGTTCATAAGCATTTTTGATATAAGTCACATTGCTTAAGGCAGAGGACCCTATTTGTTTACAGCCTTTTGATTTTGCCCAAGCTTCGGCCTCTAGCATTAATTTTGTTCCTATGCCTTTATTTTGATGAGACGATTCTACATACCAGGCGTTAATAATGGCTACAGGAGTGAGCGTAGATCCTTCACAAGAATCTTGTAGGGCAATTTCAATAAAGCCAATTATCTTGTTTTTATTTTCAGCAGAATGGTCAGCATGGGCAGAATTGGCGATAAAGACTTGTTTAAACTCAGGGTAATAAAAATACTGCTGAATATCTAGCATATGCTCAGACTGGCTTTTACTCGGGAAAATTTGTTGCCTTAATTTAAGCCAAGATCCTGAATCAAATTGACTTGCTACACGTATATTAACCATATCGATTTTGCTCAACTATTTATTAAATAATGATGGGTATTGTCGCAAACATGCTGCCTTTTAAGCAAGAGTATAGCCAAGTATATAGCGTGACAACCAGCTAAGTTTAAGTTAAAATTTAAGCTTATGGCTAATTATCAACAAAATTTAACCAAATATCCTGCTGGGAGTATTGGAGAATTATGGGCAATTTCTTACCCACTTATGCTCTCTGCCCTATCAGGCTCTATTGTGTTGTTTATCGACAGGCTTGTACTCGCCCGTTATTCAACTGAATCGATGAATGCCGTTATTTCTGCCAGTATGTTTTTCTTGATACTTCAATTTGCGACTATTTCAATTGCCGCAATTGCCGAAGTTTTTGTAGGTCAATATAATGGTGCTAAAAATTATCTTCGTATGCGTGAGCCTGTTTGGCAAATGATCTGGTTTGCCCTGTTAACGGCATTCTTATTTTGGCCTCTCGCCTTTATCGCACCTAGCTATGTGATTCCAGCTGATTATATATCAGAAGGTTCCGGATTTTTGACATTTTTAATGCTATCTGGGCCATTATTTCCCCTTAATGCCGCATTAAGTGCTTTTTTTATCGGCCAAGGAAAAACAAGTGTTGTCACTAAAGCAGTCGCCCTAGGTAGCCTATTAACCTTAATCCTAGATTGCTTGTTAGTTTTTGGTATAGCGGGCTTTGTTCCTGAAATGGGGGCAACTGGCGCAGGCATTGCTACCGGATTAGGTCAGCTTGCAAGCAGCATCCTGTTACTCTATTTTTTCTTAGATAAAAAAAATCGTGACATTTATTTAACCCATAAGCCTACTTGGAACCCTAAACAATTTATAGCCTGCTTAAAAATTGGTTTACCTGGCTCTATTGGCCATATTGTTGCTATCACAGGCTGGATGTTTTTGATTTTTTTATTAAGTGACGCCTCTGTAGAACATTTGACTATTTTAACCATAAGCCAAGCCATTTGGGTCTTATTTGCTTTCATGACCGATGGTTTGCAAAAAGGGGTAACGGCGATAGCCAGTAATTATATTGGCGCCCAAAAAAGTGCTGAAGTTCATAATGTATTAAAAACAGCGATTAAGTTATCTTTTATTTTATTAGGGCTTATGGCAATACCCTTGATTATATTTCCTGATATTTTTGTACAAGGCTTTTTGCCTGAGGGGGTAACGACTTTAGATACATCGTTTATGCCAGTTGTGGCGATGTCATTAGGCTGGTTATGGTTTGCATTTTGTTTTGATGTATTTGCTTGGGTAATAAGTGGTGTATTAATGGCAGGGGGAGATACGCGTTTTATTATGTTAGCTCATGGTCTAGGAACTTGGTTTTTTGGCATTGTCCCAATTTACTATTTTGTGTGTCTTCAGGGTTTTTCCCCTATTTGGGTGAATATCTTATCTAGCGTTCAAACGATCTGTATTTTAGGCTTGTTTTATTCAAGATACAAAGGCAACTATTGGAAAAAAGTTTTAGTAAATTAAATTAGTTTAAACTAATTTGTAAGTTAGCAATGTTAGCAATGTTAGCAATGTTAGCAATGTTAGCAATGTTAGCAATAGTGGGCAATCCTTTGCCCTAAATTGCATCCTTGCAAACATCCTTATTAGCTGAATCCTTTCAGCGACTCCTCAAGCATCATCCGTGATGCCTTAATAATTAATTTATCATGCTTAAACTAGAATGCAATCGCTAAATAGCCCTTTAAATGAGACCAGAGGCATAACCATATCTTTCAGTAACACAAAATTTTTAAAATACCCCATAAAAAATAAAGGCTTATATAAATTTATATAAGTTTATATGGATTTATATGGGTTGCACGATAAGTAATAGCAGACAGATTTTTAAGAGATAGCTTACAAGTAACCGAGCTAACGTGATGGCAGATAGCTCAAGGGATCGACTGGTTTTCCATTTAGTCTGACTTCAAAATGAAGCATAGGGGTTCCGGTTTGCTCATTTAGCCCTATTTTTGAAATCACTTGTCCAGAATCAACTAAATCGCCTTCTTTTACAAATAAACTGTGATTGTGTGCATAGGCTGTTAAAAGATTAGAATCGTGCTTAATAATAATCAATTTGCCATAGCCTTTTAAGGCTGTACCAGAAAAAACCACTTTTCCAGATCGGACTGCCCGTACTGAATCACCCACTTTCCCTGAAAAATCAATGCCTTTGGCATTAGCCTGGGTAGGATCATAGGAACGAATAATTTGATTATCTGTTGGCCATAACCATAAAGAATAAGAATGGCTAGGTTTGATTTTAAGGGGAGAAGTAGGCACAGTGTCTTTTTTGAATTCTTCTTTGGATTCTTCTTTGGATTCTTCAAGATTTCCAACTTCTTCAAGCTCTTCAACTTCTTCAAAATGTAAGCTAGGCTTCTTTGTGTCGTTATGATTAAAATTAGGCGCAGAACTTTTTTTCATTTCAGTTGTATTAATCGTATCAACATGACCTGCTGGGGCATAAGGATTTCGATTAATTAAAGATTTATCTTCAACAGGGGCTAATTTTAGAGATTCTTTTTCTTCATCAGAATGGTTTCCAAAAGTAGAACAGGCTGTTTGTAATAAAAAAATACTGTATAATAAAGTCAATCTTCTTATTTTTTTCAGTATTATTCTCATTATTGCCATTTTTTGTGCCCCGAAAAATAATTAATACACGAAAAAATAAAGTATCACGATTAAAACAACGGATCCTAATAATAATAATTCAATTTTATCCAAAAATTTAACGATTTTTTGCTCGATGATTTTACCGCCATAACGCGATAAACAAGTCACCAAGTTAAATCTTAAACCTCGCCCTATTAAAGCCGCTAAGATAAATGCAGGAAAAGCCATTTGGGTCATTCCTGCCATAATCGTACACAATTTAAATGGCAAGGGAATTAACGCCGCGACAAATATAATCCATAGGCCATATTGTTGAAATAAAACAGAAACCTCTTCAAATTGAGTTAAGAGCCTAAAATATTCGATAATAGGCAAGGCTACCACATCATAAGCAAAATTTCCGATTAAATACCCAAACATAGCCCCTATGACAGAACCGATGGTTGCTAAAAAAGCAAACTTTACAGAAGACTGAGGTTTAGCAATAGTCATAGGGGCTAATAATATCTCTGGTGGAAAAGGCAATATAGCCGATTCTGCAATACAAATGCCGGTTAAATAATAAGCGGCATGTCGATGCCCTGCCCATTTGACTATTTGGGTATAAAATCTTGAAATTAATGCCATTGTAATTTAGCCAGCTTTTTAATTAAGTTTTAATATTATTTATTTTACTTCTAGATTCTAGATTCTAGATTCTAGCCTGTTACTTATTACCTACAAAATATCGGCCAAAATATCCGCACACCAACTCTGTGTATCGGCTAGCTGATTATATTTAGTTAAGTCGCTATGAATTGGGGTAATAGAAACCATTTGGTTCTTGATTGCCCAAAAATCTGTATCGGGCCCTGTATCTAAGGCAGGACCAGACTGCCCTACCCAATAAATTTTACGCCCTCTTGCATCTTCTGATTGAATAATAGGTTCGGCCCTTTCTC
>CANJMM010000043.1 GCA_947475765.1 Legionellales bacterium
AAGGCAATCGCTTTTGTGGTTTCTAAGGGTTCACCTTTTATGTCACGCTTTATTTCACTTGCTGTAAATTTAACCAAAGAAATGGTGCCATCAAATAATTCTTTCCCTGATTCGCCTAAGGCATCCCATACCAAACCTGGTAATTTGGCAACAGGGATTCTGCCTTCTCGCATAGGACCTAAACTCGATAGCCATTCAGCGGAAATGTTTACAGGGAAACGGGGGCCGCCTAGCGCTAGTAAGGGGTTTTGATGACCCCCCATGATGTGTTCATGAGTGGATGACCAACCGCCGTTGGGTACGGGTGCTTTATTGGCCGTTTTGGCTTTATGCGGGGTAGATTGGGCCGCGCTTTGTTGCAATGCAAGAGGGGTATAAAATTGATAGCTGGGGTTCTGATAAGAAAAGCCTGCTGCTTCGATGGGGCCCGGTAAAACCGTTTGTGGAGTGGAATAGGAAAAACTCTTTTGTTCGGCATGCATAAGCTCTTGACTTTGAAAGGTAGGTTGATTTGCTGAAATAGGCTTTACCTGTTTTGGCGTGGCTGCAGCGTATGCTGGCTCATTTATTCTCAGTGCAGGTTGCTTTGATTCATATAAAGTCATAATCGGGACATTATTCGAATGCATATGAACAGACATGTGCCCGTCAGTTCGGCAGGCTATTTTAACACCTGCTTGGCCGCCAGCATGATCTTCTCCTCCCTTAAAGTCTTTATAGGGTATGTAGCCACCGGTACATCCTGCCACAATCTCATTAATCACTGGCTTACAGAGTCTTTCTATTCTCGAATGGTGGGGTTTCTTGTCTATATTATTGATTTTAGCAAACATATAGTCATAGACTCTGCATTTTGTTTTAGTCTTTCTATCTTTAAAGCTACTTAAGGTATAGTTTTTAAGATCAAAAATGAGTTGCTGACGTTCTGCCTCAATTGCTTCGAGCGTTCGTTTTTCTGAATACAATTGCGATTTATAGAACATGATTTTATCAGCCAAAAATTCAGCCAACTTCATGACATCTGAATACTCTTTAAAGCCTTTATCAATCACAGGGTCGAGAACCTCTCCAGGATTTTTCCAATTGGGGAAATTTTCCTGATTTTTTGCTATGGCAACTTCAGGTGCTTTGGTTGTTTTGGTTGTTTTGGTTATTTTGGCTGCTTCTTGAAATTTAGCTTTCTCTTCAGGCGTTAATTTTTCAACATATTTAGATTTTGCCAAATCCACTGTCTCTTTGGTATTTTTTAATTTTTCATAAAGATTCGGTAATTTTTTTTCTAACTCAATTCCTTCCTCTTGTAATTTACTGATTATGTTTTTTAATGATTCAATTTTAGCGGGGATAAACTCTTTTTGTAATACTTCCACCTGTCCAAACAATCGTCTTTTTAGATCTTTTTTAGGGTGACTTCCAGTTTGAGCATTCGACAAAGTATCCCATAAACAATCACGTAACTCTTCATAGTTGGAAAGGCCTTTTTTAACAAAATAATTAATAATATATTTATTTCGTTCCCCTGGAGTATCCGCTACTTGCGAACTAAAAGCTTTTTCAATCAGCTCTTCTATTTCTTTTTTCGTTATAGTAATGCCCATTAACTTTTCTAGTTCAAGTTGTATTTCAACACTAAAAGATACCCTCTCTTTTTGCGAATCCAACATATATTGATATTGTTGCTCAGCAAAATACTGAGCCATTAAGCTTTCATTCACGTTGTTCAAATTCGTCATTTTTTCTATGGTATCAGTTGAGAATGCTTTAAAATGATCCCGCTCAGTAAACTTCAATTTGGTTAAAGTCGTTTCTATTTCTTTTTCAAGTATGCTTTTTTGATTAGATAACTCATCTTTTTTGATCTGAACCTGTTGTTTGGCTTTTTCTAATTCTTGATGTTGCTCCTCTATTTTTCTAGCCACCTCTTTTATATTCAATTGCGCCTTATCAAGCACTTCTTGCCAGGCATTTTTTAAAGCATCTGTCATAATCGTTTCAATTTTTTCACTTGATTCATCGTCTTTTTTTAAAGATTCATAAAATAAATTTTTATATTTATTGTTTGCTTCAACGCTAGAAATTAAATTTGTGTCCACTAACCATTTTAGCATCAATTTGGTGATTTTATCCCGCGCTTTCTTTCCCTCTTCACCGGTTACAATCGTTTTATTAATCTTTGAAACAACTAGGGAGATTTCTGGATATTTTACCTTTGCCTCAAACTCTTTTTTCAGTTCTTCATGCCTTTCATCTAAAAATTTAATTTCTTCTAGGCAGGCATTTTCTATTTGTTCTAACTGCGTTTTAGCAAAAAGATAGTCTCGTTCACTTTTTTCATAATCTAAACTAGCCTGAATAAAAGCAGAATAGTGTGACCACGTTAAAGCCATTTTTTTAATATGTTCATTTTTTTGGACTAAAAATAAATCATATTTTTGTTTTTTTACGTCTATTATTTGATTTAAATCCAACATCCTTAATTCTTCGGGTGTGGCAACTTGCTTAAACTCTGTTGTAATGTTTTCTAATTCAGCTGTGCTTTGAGTTAAGGCCTCAGAAGCAGAAGAGGTAGTATTAGTGATATGTTTCTCTACTTGAATGTGCCAAAAACTTGATAAAGCGGATTTGAGGTTTTGTTTAAAATTCAGATCTTGGAGGTTAGCATTGCCCGACTCAATATTTAGTTTAAAGTTTTCTAAATCACCTGAATCAATTTTAATATTTTGATTACAAATCATAGTTGAAAGATATTCTGTTAGTTCTCCTGGGGTAAATTTATCGCCTAAATCTTCATACGCCATATCAATAAATGCTTCTGGGTTCAGATCTTTTATTGTTTCTAAATGATGCACGTCACTCCAAGCCTTAAATACTTTTTGTTCCGCCTCATTATAATCATGAGTCAGTTTTCCATTGGGGAGTTGCTCATGACATTGCTTAGCCTGTTTTTCAGACTCAGTTATTTCTTTTCCAAGTGCTTTAATCTGTTCATTCAGCCGTGTTATTTCAGCTTGATTGTCAGTCGATTTTGCTTTTTCCAGTTTACTTTCTAGCTCTTTTTTCAAATGTCCGCATAATAAAGCTTTTTGTTCATGAGCATACATCAACATAATTTTTTGATATTCAGAGTCTGGAAGCTGGGTATGAATAAAGTGGTTTAACCCAATTAAAAACCGATCTCTCTGTTCAGCTAAATCATTAAGCTTACTCTTTATTTCTAATTTTACCATTCCAAGAGGAGAATAAGAGAAGTTTATTTTCCCATTAATATAGGCGTTAAATTCCGCTGCAGATTTTTGAAAGCCTATATAGCCCTCTATCTTTTCAAGTGTTTTTCTTTCCATTTTGCCAACATGAGCATAAAAATAGGAGCGCCATTGATGTGTTAAATTTGAGGCATTGACAAAGCCATCCCCTACTCTTTTTCCTAAAATAGCACGCCAAACTTTATAAGCATGATTTAGGCTATGATCTAGATGATTTTCTGTGAGTTTTGTATGCGTTTGTTTTTCTGATCTGGTCTCATTGTAGGCATCTACCATCATAAAGCCAAGCTCATTTCCTATAAATAACGCAGCCGCTTGATATTCTTTGTTTTTAACACCCGATTTTTGGGCTAATTTCAGCAAGCTTATTCCTACACCTGCCCCAACGATTCGTCTACCATAATTTTGAACAAAATCATATGCATTCACACATTTAAACACGCCCCGGCTAAAAAAAGACAGCCCCGAGACGCCATAATCAAAACCGTTAGACACAAAAGACCAGGTGTAATTATGTATACCAGGTTTAATGTAATAATACACTTCACCTGCAGCCCCCATCATCGCAGGACGCGCATATAAACACCCTTGCTTCACTAATTCAGCGGCGGCAACATAAGGGCCTAAAAAAAATGCGCCCATCACGGTTCCGCCAATTTTTATAAAGCCCATTTTTTGATAGGTTCTGGTTTCTTCTAGCATTTTTGTTTCGGCATATAATTCTTGAGCCCAAGCTAATTTCTTAGGTTCATTCGCTTTAGGCATTTCTTTAGGGATTACTTTATTGGGATGTAAATAAGCTTCAATATCCCCATTGATTTTTTCAGCCAGATTAACAGGAGTTAAAGCTTGATTTACATCCCATTCAAAAGATAAATGCTTTATTGCCGAGGGAAAGGCTTGCATGCTAAGTGAAGCGCCATGTTTTTGCAACTCCAGGAAAGCATCTTGTGCATCATGAAGAACCGAAAAATGGCAGGGCGTTAACCCATCGTAATCTATTCCATTGACAAAAGCGCCCTGTTCAACTAATACTGAAATGGCAGCTACATTATTTTTTTGTGCCGCAAAATGGAGGGCGGAATATCCTGCCCGATTTAATGTTTGAACTTTTGCCCCATGCTCTATCAAGAGTTTAATAATAAACTGGGTACGTTCGTTTTTAATTAAAAAACAAACATAATGCAGTAAGGTATTACCATTTGAGTCGACCACCTTGATGTTTTTTTTATTTTTTACGATCACCTCTTTAATATTATTAATACAATCACTGCTTTTATCGACAATCTTTTCAAGTTCAAGATACATCTCTCGAACCAAGTCGACATACCCTATTTCTTTAAAAAAAGAAATCATCTCTGTATTACCCTGCGCATAAGCAAGATTCAGGGCGGTTTCTTTATTTTTATTGATAAGCTCTAAATCATACTCAAAAAAATAAGCTTGCTTGTTAGATTCTTGAATCTTATCTATCAAGTATTTCACTAATTTTAAATTGCCCGTTAACACCGCAAAATGTAAGGGCGTATTACCCTCATTGTCTTGTTTATCGAGGGCTAATTTATGTTCTAAACATAATTTTACCCCCTGTATGTCTGCTTTTTTTACTGCCAAATGAAGGCAGTTTTGCCCTCGTTCATTTTGAGAGGCTAAACCCGCTTCAAATTGGTTTAATTTTTTTATACACCCTATTTTTTCGTTTTTTGCAAAAACATGAAAAATATTTTCTCCATTTCGATTAAGCATTTTAAGGTAATTTAAACTTTTCTCTTTTTGTAAAATCAACTCCATGATTTCTATCGCCTCCATCTCTAAAGCCAATTGAAATCCATTTGCACAAGAAGAAAAAACCCAACCAGAATCCTTGAAATAAAAATTCATACTTTTTAGAACTTCAACTGAAATGTCATACGTGGCAGAGGCGCCTTTATTAAGCAAGGTTTTAACTAAGTCTACGTTTTTATGCTTAATGGCATAATAAAGCGGAGGAATGCCTTGCTTATCCAATTTATTTAAACAAGCCTCAATATTTTGATGTGCCGCTAAGATTCTATAAACCATAACCTGATCATTATTGTTGATTGCCTCAATTAATCCCAGCATACAGTTTTCTGGCTTAAATTCTTTTGGGAATTGATGTAATAATTTCTTGACTGTATTGTACTTTTTTTTCTTTACCGCAAAAAATAATACTTGATCATATTTTCCAGATAAGCTTTCTTTTAAGTCTTTAAACCACTCTAAAAACGCATCTGAATTCAACGACACGCTAGCTAAAAAAAGTAATCTAGAGAGATTTTCTTTGTTGGGCTTATCCCTGTTGGTTATTAATGAATATTTTTTTAACAAAGAGGCTGATTCAAAATATTTTTCTGAAAAAAATATCTGGCCAACTTCAGAAAGATACGCTATAAAATAATCGCTATGCTTATCCAGATAGTTATTAAAAAAAGAATGATCGCAATCATTTTCATAGATGCTTAGCTCTTGAGATTCTAGTACTTTTCGTTCCCAATGCCCGCCTTGATTTACAAAAAATAAGTTCTTCTCTTCTGTTTTTTGTGAAGATTCATATTCTGACACAATCGGATTGATTTTAAAATAATCACAAATGATCGTTAATTCATCTGTCCCTAACCATAAAAATAAACCTTCTTCTGTTGTCCTAGCTAAAAGCGTTTCACAATAGCGTTTAAAGCCTTCTACTTCAAAATGCCGATGGATTAATTTTGCTTGTTCTGAGCCTTGTTCTATGGCTACACCCTGTGCATTTAGGGCCCTTTCTTTTAAGAATGCTTGATTTCCCATAAATAAAATAGGGTAATTATCTTGTGCTTCTTGCCATTTTTCTTCTATGATTAAATTTAATAATGGCAGATATTGATTGGCTAGATTTTGTTTATACTCGCTATTTTTTCGAATGATCTCAGGTAACATCATTCTTAGGGCAAAGCCCCAGATAATTTGTGTATTGACTCGCGAAGGCTCTAAGCTTGCTGCACGAATAGATTCCCAACTCAAGTTACCTTGTTGATAAGTTTTCTGAAAAATAACTAATAATTCATCATAAGCTTTGTCACAAAAAAAATGATTAAAATCCTTTTTTTTGATTTGTTCTACTAAGTAATCTGCTAGCACATGCATGCCGCAATTGTGTGACCAAGCGCTGGTGTGAATAATTTGACCGACCATAAAAATAACTCCTACTTCTTACTGCTTAAACAGCCAGAAGAGTATGTTAAGTTATGCGTCCAAAAAAAGGGGATATTGCTTAAAGTCTTGTGCGATATTCGCCATTAATACAAATAAAGCCCAAAAAAAACCCCGCGGATGCGGGGTTTCCTGAAAAAAAAGTAACTGAGAGAGATGAATTACATCATTCCGCCCATGCCACCCATTCCGCCCATGCCACCCATGTCGCCACCGTGTGCACTTTCTTTTTCTTCTTTTGGAAGATCAGCAATCATGCAATCGGTTGTAATCATTAGGCCAGCAATAGACGCTGCATTTTGCAATGCGGTACGAGTTACTTTAGTTGGGTCGATAATCCCCATTTCAACCATATCGCCATATTCACCGTTAGCTGCATTAAAGCCGTAGTTGCCTTTATTTTCAAGCACACGATTTAATACAACAGAAGGTTCACCACCAGCATTGGCAACGATTTGACGTAAAGGTGCTTCTAAAGCACGAATAATAATATCTATGCCCAGATCTTGATCTCTGTTGCCAGACTTAATATCGCGAATAGCAGAAATAGTACGAACAAAAGCCGTACCACCACCTGGCACCACGCCTTCTTCTACTGCAGCGCGAGTTGCATGTAATGCATCTTCAACGCGTGCTTTCTTTTCTTTCATTTCAATTTCAGTTGCGGCGCCTACTTTAATGACGGCAACACCACCAGATAATTTAGCCACACGCTCTTGTAATTTTTCACGATCATAATCAGATGTGACGTCTTCAATTTCACGACGAATGGCATCAATTCTTGACTTGATTTGAGCATTATCGCCAGCACCATCAATAATAATGGTGTTTTCTTTGCTGATAACAACACGTTTGGCTGTACCCAAATCTTCGATTTTGCAAGTTTCTAAGGTCAAACCAACTTCTTCTGAAATCACATTGGCTCGTGTCAAAACAGCAATGTCTTGTAACATGGATTTACGACGATCGCCAAAGCCTGGTGCTTTAACCGCACATACTTTAACCACACCACGAATTGTATTCACCACTAAAGTTGCTAAGGCTTCGCCTTCTACATCTTCTGCAATGATCAATAATGGACGGCCAGCTTTAGCCACTGCTTCTAAAATAGGCAACATGTCGCGAATATTAGAAATTTTCTTGTCTACTAATAAAATAAACGGACTTTCTAATTCAGCAGTCATATTTTGTTGATTGTTTACAAAATAAGGAGACAAATAACCTCTGTCAAACTGCATGCCTTCAACGATGTCTAGTTGATCGTCTAAGCTTGTGCCGTCTTCAACTGTGATAACGCCTTCTTTACCAACTTTGGCCATCGCATCTGCGATGATATTCCCAATAGTGGTATCAGAGTTAGCCGAAATGGTACCCACTTGAGCAATGGCTTTGTTATCTTTACAAGGCACAGAAATGGCTTTAAGCGTTTCAACAGCAACTTTAACTGCTTTATCAATACCGCGTTTCAAATCCATTGGGTTAATGCCCGCTGCAACGGCTTTTACGCCTTCAGCAAAAATAGCATGTGCCAATACTGTTGCTGTGGTGGTACCATCGCCAGCATCATCTGCTGTCTTGGAGGCAACGTCTTTGACTAAAGACGCAGCAATGTTTTCCATTCTGTTAGGCAGTTCAATATTTTTAGCAACAGTTGCGCCGTCTTTAGTGATCAAAGGCGCGCCAAATGATTTTTCAATCACCACATTACGACCTTTTGGTCCTAAAGTAACACGAACGGCACGTGCTAATTTTTCTACGCCATCTAAACTGGCTTTACGTGCATCTGCATCGAAATAAAATTGCTTTGCTGACATAATCAGTATCCTCTACATAATATAAATAAAATAATTGCCACTTAATTACTGTGCAATTGCCATAATATCTTCTTCACGCATAAACATAAGCTCTTCGTTATTAAGCTTAATTTTTGTTCCAGCGTATTTACCAAAAACGACTTTATCGCCTTTCTTAACCGTTAATGGACGTACTTCGCCATTTTCCAATAATTTACCTGGACCTACTGTGATAACCGTTCCCCATTGTGGTGCTTCTTTAGCGGATTCTGGCAGAAAAATCCCGCCTTCTGATTTTTGTGGCTCATCATCTTGCTTAACCAGTACGCGATCGCCTAGGGGTGAAACGTTCATATTGCTCATGCTCTCTTCTCCTGTCCTGTGTACAAAAACTGCTTTAATTAAGTCATTTGACTTAATTTTCTAAGATTGGGTGCCAATTAGCACTCTTTACTCTTAGAGTGCTAAGTATTATCGGGGCGGTGTGTTTAGAATTCAAGGGCTGGGTAGCGTTAATTTTTATAGATCTCAGAGAGCTTCCGTTCTAAACTTTGAAAGCTAAAAACCTTAATTTTACAATTCCATTCGCAGCTCCTTCCCTTACATGAAATTATGATCAGATTAAGGGCATATATCCACTTAGTTAACTTCGTTGTTTTTATTGAAATAGAAATAAATAGCTCACCTCCCCCATTGCTTTTAAATGCCTGATTAACAATAATCCCTATCTTGATTCACTTTACGTATTTTTTTTAAAATGATCATATCGGGGTAGTTTTATGGTAGGTCACACAATACAAGCCAGTGCATGGGCGCATAATTGCGGCATGCATGTCATCGCGGATTATCTTATCGAGAAAATACAAAAAAAACAGTTTGAGAAGATATTTATAGGAAAATCCTACGATGCATTATTGGCCAGTTTTCGTGAAACATACAAACAAGACAGTTTAAGCTGGGCGCAACTCCGTGAAACAAGCTTGCGTTCTAGTAGAGAAAATGGGCAAATTATCTGGGGGGTAGCTTTAAGAAGAATTTTGCCAGAAATCATAAAAAACAATATCGAGTATAAATCAAATTTATTCAATCAGTTTTTATCGTTAATAGACTTGATTAGATTGAACAAATACAAAGAGGCATATGAATCTTACCCCTTTTTATTAGCCGGGAATTTTAAATACCTAGAGGGCCTCAAAGAGGAAACAGAATATTTAAAGCAAGTTCCTTTAATAGCATCCTATTTTGAAAAAACAGGATTTGAGGAATATTGCAAGGCGACCTTAAAAAAACAAACTGATCCAAATTTATATCTATGGCTTAGCGTAGATGAAATAACGATTTGTGCCGACTTTTTAAACATAAAATCTATTTGCATTAACCACAAACCCAAAGTCCGAATGAACCTTAATAAATTATATTTCTTTAACATAGGGAATCATTGGGAAAGAAAAGGGTTGGCTTCACAAGTGCCGACAGTTTTATCCCAAAAAAGTGATTTATATTTTAAAGAACATTTTCTTGACGCGGGTATAGAAAAATTTGAAGCTCACATTGAGCAGATAGGAAAAATATATTTTTCAGATTTATATTTAGATTCAACGTGGCATGTTGAGAGCGTTGAGCGACTCATGCCTTTAGAGCAGGGTGTTCTCACACAAATAGAAAAAATTCATCATTTCGAAGAAAATATTTCATTCGAAACCGCTCTCAGCAAGTCTTTTGACTTTTTAAAAAAGAATCCGGGCAATAAAGAAGCATACTTGCAATATCAGAAGGTTTTATTCTCAAAAGTAAAAATTGCCGAGGCAATAATTTTAAAGCCAAAAGAACTTGAAATAATTAAGACTGCATTAGAGCAGTCTTTTGCTGAATGGCTTCATCATCTAGTCGCTTTTTTAAACAAAAATACAGGAGCAGCGACAGAATTAAGCGACAGTAATATTTCTGTTTTAGAGATGTTGAGTAAAAATGCTTGTGATGCAATCTCTGCTAATGATGCATTCAAGTTAACAACTTGCTTGATTGTGGATAATCGATGTTTAGTTTTTCCGGGAAAATATAATCCAGCACATCATGCCTTTCAAAACGGAAAGATTGAGTTTTTGAAAACAGTCGTTGTTGACTTTGTGGTAGAATACTATCCTAAGGCAGATGATACACCAGAGTCCAAGCTTTATATAGAATCAATCTTTAGTTCGTTGATAGGTCCCGCAAAAGATAAATATGATCGTTCTTTAGATTTTAGAATGGACAGGGCCTGCTATCTTTCAGAATTACGAAAAAAACTTGCAGAAGCAAAAACGTTGTTAGAGCGTTTAAAGCTGCGTGGCAAAATCTTTAAATATTATATAGGTGAGATAAGGATTAAACTGGTTGATCATCACCATGAGAAAAGTAAACATAATGCGAAAATTCAAGCTAAGAAGATATCAAAGTTGGGCCGTCCCCTTATGTTAGCGCTTCGCTCTATTGGTGTAATAGCAAATGGGGGGTTAATTAGATTTGGATTAGAGATGGGACGAACACTTGTGCCTAATTTCATTCAATTACCCTTTATTTATGTTGGAGGGAAAGTCGCTTCTTATGTCGGAGATAAGATGGGATACGAGTCTGCATATGCAGAAGAATATACCAAGTTAGCTATGAGTAATCTCATTAGTTTTGCACTTATGCCGCATTATTATGTTGCCTCTACTGTTCTAAATGGCGTGGTTTATTATACATTTAAAGATAGAGGATATGATAATTTAGAAGCACTCTGTCTGTTAGCTTCTGAACGTGTTGCTTTAGGTTCGACGAGTTCTCAACAGGGTAATAAACAAATTAAAACAGAGGAAGCTTATCAGTACCAGTTAAATAAAAATCTTACGCCAATTGTAGGAGAATACGCAGCATCCTATATTAGCCCTGTGATTACAATGGCAGATAATAGCAATCAGCAATTCGATAAATTTTTGACAGATAATACTATAGCCATAAGTGAAAACTTTAGTCAGTATTACAGCCAATCAGCGATGGCATCCATATCAAGTGCTATGGGCAATTTTTTGTCTCATCCTATTCAATTACTAGAGCAGTTACAGCACTATAATAATTCCTGGATGGAGAAAGGGTTTAATTTCATAGAAGGCAATGCGCTGCATTATTTGATGAATGATTCTAAGTTTAAGAATGAAAGGATGCATGCTATTCAGTTAAGTAATACAGATCGCTTCCAACAATCTTATTTTGGCCTAAAAAAACAAAGTGAAGAACAAACGGTTGTTTTAAATGAAATTAATTTAATGCTAAATAAAGAAAAAGTGGATTTAACAGAGCTTCAAAATAACCCTAATACACCTGATGAAGTTGTTCAACAACAGAAATTAGTGGTTAATGGCTTTCAAGAACGCTTTAATTCTAAACAATTAAGTTTAAACAAGCTCAATGATAATATGGCCTCTGAACTTGGGGTTGTCAATAAAGCTATTGAGTTATCTGAAGAATTATATAAAAAAACAGAGGGTTTTTCCTTTCAAGAAAAATACAAAGATGCCTATTTTTCTTACAAGTACAGTTTGGTTAAGCCCAACAAGAATGTAAAAGAAACAGAAAAACTTTTAAAAGAAGCTGAGCAGGCACTGGTGGATTCTAAGTTTTATAACACAAACAAGGCAAATCAAATCGTTGAGACTTGGGCTAAAAGCGTGGATGATTTGTTTGTGCGATACAGCAGTAATTTTCCGGATTGGCGTGATCCTGCTCACGTGATAGGCAGTATTGTGAATGAAGGTTTTAAGACTATTTCAGATAGAAATCAATTGGCAAAATTTCTGGCAGATGAAATCATTCGATTGAAAAATCCGCTTTATCCAGAAATGGGGGATAAAACTGAAATTGAAGCGGAGCGCAACTTACTGATTCATGAGATTTCAACAGACGAACTGTCTGGTTTTAAAAGAGACGCGCATAGATCAAAAAGAAGACTGTATGATTATTTTATCGCCAAAATTACCGATACTGAAAAGAAACCTCATTTCCATCGATGGGAAAGGATCCTCAAGCCTGTTGCAAATGAAATTCTCGTTGAGTGTATCGGATATAAGCCGTTTAAAAAATTTAGTGGTGGTGACGATAGAGAACCAGGCAATGTTGGTCTGCAATTTAATTTTAACTCCGATGGGTCAAAAAACGTACACCTAAGCGTAAAAGGCCAGACCGTTGCACTGCTTTATGGCTCCGAAAAACCAGCCTTACGCCTTAAAGAGCTAGAGCGGCCAGCCGTAATAATGTCTGAAGCCTCACAACCTTCTGTTTCTTTTATAGAGGAGCAAGCTATTTACAATTATGCTGCATTGACCCAAGTTAACTCTGAACCAGAAGTGGTTAAGGGGTATTCTAGTTTAAATGCGGATAACCCTTATGTTGAAAAATATCTTAGCGCTCAACACGCTGAGTTGTGCGCAAATGTAGATAAACTAGGAAAAGAGCCAAATAAAAATACTAAAGAAAAAAAGGTTAAGGAGGTGAGCAAAAATAACTTTTACAACTTTGAAAAACCTGTTATCATGCGTGCATGATAGACACGGATGTTACAAAATCAATTGCCAAGAAATATACAGCTATTTTACCTTATCTAGGTGAAAGGGCTCGTAGGGTTTGGGCGGC
>CANJMM010000044.1 GCA_947475765.1 Legionellales bacterium
ATCGACGATTTCTTGTTTTATGTTTTTACGTTCGAATTGATTTAATGCCGCAATTACAGGCTTTTTCATCTTGTTGACCTTTATAAATCAGTATCATTTAGACGCGTGAATTTACACTAATATGATCACCTTGGCAAGATATTTTTTAACAGATTAATTTAGCAGAATCTGGGGGGAATGTTATGCAGCTTTACTAATAAGATACGGTTGGTTAGAGTCCATAGGTCAAGGTGCCTTTAAAATACTGAATGACAAAATTCAATGGCAAGATGGTGTATATGCCTTGCAAATGCAGCTAAAAATCCCAGTCCATGTTGGAGGCTTATCGGCTTTATCTTTTCATGGAGTAGCTCATTATTTGAGGCTGGGAAGAGAAAATTTATTTTTATTTTCTCAAACCGGTGTATGGGTTCCCAAGTGGTTTAATGAATTTGATTGGGGGCGAGGAATAAGGGTAGTTAAAACATCTTTCTTGCCGGGTGAGCTAGGTATAAAAACATATCAATATCAGGGAGCGGAAATACGTTATTCCACAGTTGAACGCGCTATTCTTGAAGCATTATATTTGGCACCGAATGAGATAGATATTATGGAATGTTATCAAATAGTTCAAGGATTATATAATTTAAGGCCAAACTTAGTACAAACTTTATTAGAGGAATGTATTTCTATTAAAGTAAAAAGGCTTTTTCTATTTATGGCAGATAAAGCCAAATTACCCGTTTTGAAACACCTAGAGCTGCAAAAGATAGATTTGGGAAAAGGAGATCGTAGCATAGTAGATCATGGAAAGTATGATTCAAAATATAGATTAATTTTACCGAGTGAGTTAATAAAAGATGTATGAAGCATATAGGTCACAAGTAGATTTGTTATTAAAAGTGCTACCTTATGTGGCAAAAGAGAAAAGTTTTGCGCTCAAAGGAGGGACGGCGATTAATCTTTTTGTTCGAAATATGCCAAGATTATCCGTTGATATTGATCTAGCGTATTTACCTTTTGATAGTCGACCATTAGCACTGTCCAAGATTGAAGCTTCTTTGCAACGAATTAAAAAAGATATTGAAGATAGCAAACAAGGCATCAGAGTAAAGCCAATATCGAAAATAGATCAAAGTGAAGTAACCTTTAGTTGTGAAAAAGAAGGTGTAATTATAAAAATTGAGGTTAACACAGTTATTCTAGGATGTTTGCTGGAACCTAAAATACTTAGCGTTGCCGAGAAAGTACAAGATGAATTTGGCCTATTTGCTGAAATAATTGTAATTTCAAAAGGGGAGTTATTTGGTGGGAAAATATGTGCAGCATTGGATAGGCAGCATCCCAGAGATTTGTTTGATGTGCATTATCTTTTAGAAAATGAGGGTATAACAAATGAAATAAAGTCAGGATTGATTGCATGTATTTTAAGCCATAGAAGGCCAATACATGAATTGCTAAATCCTAATTTACAAGATCAAAGAATGACCTTTGAGCAAAAGTTTTTAGGTATGGCTTTTGAAAAGTTTGATTATGAAGATTTTTTGACGACAAGGAAAAGATTGTTGGAAGAGGTAAAAAAATCTTTATCTGACCAGGATAAAAGATTTTTATTAAGTTTCAATAAAGGCGAACCTGAATGGAGTCTTTTCGAAATTGAAATAATAAAAAAAATGCCAGGAGTAATGTGGAAACTTCAAAATATTAATATATTAGCAAATAAAAATAAGACAAAGCATATTATAATGATTAAAGCTTTAGAGGAAGAACTTGAAATTATTTAAAATGTTATTTTTGTAATTTCTAATAAATTTCCCATGCAATTAATGCTTTAGTCATTTTAATTTGATAATTATGTTGGTTATAAACACGTGCTAAGTCTTGTGGTTCATGATTTAAGGGGTTTATTTGACACTTAGCTCGCAGCAACGACAAAATTAAAAATGGCAGACGCATTTATTTTTTAAAATGTTAAAAAAAGCCCTGTAAACAGGGCTTTTTTCTCTTTGTTCAAATATCTTTGACTTGCTTTTGGACTTAAAAAACCCAGAAGAATCCTGCGCCAGCTGTCCAGCTGTCGTTTAAATTTACATTTCTGGTCGCGTTTGGAAATTGGACAGGTTTAAGGTTTTTAAAAGCCGAGGTTTTTTCCCAACCAAAAACGGCTCTTAAGCCAAAGTGATTGCAAATGATTTTTTGAATGCCTACTTCGACTTTGGCGTGGGTGTCGCTTTCTTGGTAGTTGAAATACTCGCCCCCGGCTAAATTAGGGAGTATAGGAGCATTATTAACCGCTAAAGTTTGATGCTCTAAGCGAATTTTATTATGAATGGCCCCTACGCCTAAAAACACTTCTGTGGCTTTTAAAAAGGGAATAGGGTAGTAACCCATGAGCTGGGCATAAGTGCCTTTTATATCACTAGAGCCTCTGAATGTTTCTGAGCCAGCACCAGCACCTACAGGCGCCCCTAAAAAAATTTCCGAATTATCTAAAGTAACGGTCTGTGTTTTTGTTTTACTGTTTTCATGTCCTACCACCAATCCAAAATAACTGCCAAAGCGTAGGCCGGCATACAAATTAGCTTGAGGATAATTTTGTTTCCATAGGTTATCGCCAAAGCCATCTTGAAATTCCATTCTTCTGGCTTGGGCATCTACCCCAAAAATAGGGTGAAAAGAGCCTAAGTCTAAATCAGGAAGGGCTTGTGATAAAGAAGGCGTGGCGGCACAAATGGCCACAGCAGAGGCAAGTACCAGGTTTTTAGCGTTGAGATAAATCATAATCATCATATCCTTGCTATAGAGCTTCTAGTTAAGATAATTTAAGATTAAATCACAAAAAACAAACCTGCAAGTAATTTTGTTAACATAATAAATTATACTGGATTTATAATGAGTATGGCGCCAAATGCAGGGTGATCAAAATAATACACTTCATTTAATTTGATTTTTTGAGATTGGTTTAATTTAAAGATCAGCATTCTGTCTTCCCCTGAAGCAGCAGGATGGACACTAACGCCCACTAGGCCTGGTTGTTGACGGGTGATTTTAACCTTTTTTTGAAAGCGCAAGTCGAGCGCTGCATGTAAAAATCGATTGCTAAATACATGCACCGTGCCGCTTAAATTAGATTGATTGCAAAGCGCAATCAAATCAGGCGATGTTTTTTGGGGTTCAATGCTTTGTTGCCAGGCAGTATGTAATAAAATAGTGGCATGCGCAGGTTTTTTTAATTTTTTGGCGGGGATAAAATTGGGCTGCGTGGCATGAGGCAGTTCTGCTATTTGTTCTGGCCACCATTCTTCCCCTAGGGCTTGTTGATTAGATTGTTCAAATACCAAGAGTTCAATTTCGTAAAGCGTATCAGCCAGTGTCAGTGCCGGCATTGAGAACAGAGGGCATAAAACCAAAAATAAGCTTATTTTTCTGAATAGAGTCAGAGTCATAGTCATAGTCATATAGGGGGGCCTTTTATTATTTATTTATTTATTTATTTATTTATTTATTTATTTATTTATTTATTTATTTATTTATTTATTTATTTATTTATTTAAATTTTTGGCATCATGCTGGCTTAGGCCGTTTAACTTTAAAAAACTAAGCTAAAAAACTAAGCTAAAATACTTAATATAGCTTCAAGTTGTTTTAATTTGGCTTCCGCTTCTTTTTGTACATTGCCTTTTGTATTCAGAATAGGATCAAATTGAAAGGATAAGCGAGAAGAGCCTTTAATTTGAAATTTGCTCGGTTGACTTTGAATCAGCTGAATGATTTTATTGGCATCGACATTTGGGGTGTCGGTAAAATCAATTTTACCACTTTGCATGCCCGCATCGATTTTTTTAATGCCTAATTGAGCAGCCATTAATTTTAGTTTGGTCACTTGAAACAAATTTTTTGTTTCATTAGGCAGTAACCCAAATCGGTCTATCATTTCAACTTGAAGTTCTTCTAGTTCGGTATTCGATTTTGCCGAGGCAATACGTTTATATAAAATTAAACGGGTGCTCACATCCCCTAAATAGCCATCGGGAATAAAAGCAGCCAGATGACAGTCGATTTCAGTGGTTTCAATTTCCGGACGAATGTCTTGTGTTTTTTTACCGGCTTTAAGCGCTTGAACGGTTTTTTCTAACATGTCCATATATAAATGATAGCCAATGGTATGCAGGTTGCCGCTTTGGCCTTCCCCTAATATTTCACCCGCCCCTCGAATTTCTAAATCTTGGGTGGCCAGCAAAAAGCCAGATCCCAGTTCTTCTAATGATTCTAAGGCTTCTAAGCGTTTAATGGCATCTTTAGTGATGGTTTTAAAAGGGGGCGTTAAGCAATAAGCATAGGCTTGGTGATGTGAGCGGCCCACACGCCCGCGTAATTGATGTAATTGCGCCAAGCCAAATTTATCGGCACGTTCAATTATAATCGTATTGGCACTGGGGACATCAATGCCCGTTTCAATAATCGTCGTGCAAATTAAGATATTAAAACGTTGATGATAAAAATCGGCCATTACTTGTTCTAGTTGCCGTTCGGGCATTTGCCCATGTGCCACGGCAATTCTGGCGTTGGGAATAGCGCTTTCAAGTTCACGCGCCGTTCTTTCAATGCTGGCTACGTCATTATGTAAATAATAAATTTGACCGCCGCGTTTTAATTCGCGTAATATCGCTTCGGTAATAAGGCCTTGATTGAATTCACGCACAAATGTTTTAATGGATAGGCGCTTTAAAGGCGGCGTGGCAATAATAGACAAATCTCGAATCATAGAGAGCGATAAATTAAGCGTTCTGGGAATAGGGGTGGCCGTGAGCGTTAAAATATCCACTTCCGATTTTAAAGACTTAATTTTTTCTTTTTGACTAACCCCAAATCGATGTTCTTCGTCAATAATCAATAAGCCTAAGGCTTGAAATTTAAGTTGAGGTTGTAATAATTTATGGGTGCCTATCACAATATCGACTTTGCCTGTGCGAATGTCTTCAATGATTTTTTGTTGATGTTTAGCCGATACAAATCGAGATAAGACTTCAATGCGAATGGGCCAATCACTCATTCTGTCTTTAAAATTTTGAAAATGTTGTTCTGCTAATAAAGTGGTGGGCACTAAAATGGCCACTTGTTTTTCATTCATCACCGTCATGAAAGTTGCCCGCATGGCCACTTCGGTTTTACCAAAGCCTACATCGCCACAAATTAATCGGTCCATAGGCTTGTTTGACTTTAAATCTGTTAACACATCTTGAATGGCTTTAGCTTGATCTGGGGTTTTTTCAAAGGGAAAAGCATTAGAAAATTGGGTGTAAGCTTTTTCGTCAAATATAAATTGAGGCCGAGTTTTAAGCGCACGTTGTGCATAAATATCGAGTAAGTCAGCAGCAGTATCTTTTATTTTCTCAAAAGCTTTTTTCTTCGCTTTATCCCAATGATCAGATCCGAGTTTGTGTAAAGGCGCATGTTCTGTATCATTGCCGCTGTATCGTGAAATAAAATGTAAAGAAGATACGGGCACATATAATTTATCGCCGCCTGCATATTCTAGGGTTAAATATTCACCTGCTTGTTCATTCACAAAGAGATTTTGCAAGCCTAAATATCTGCCTACGCCACAATGGATATGTACCACGGGGTGTCCTATTTTTAATTCGGCCAAGTTGCGAATGAAGTTGTCAGCGCCAGTTGAATGTTTGCGTCTTCTTCGTTGCATGATGCGACGGCCATATAATTGCGCTTCTGCAATTAAAATAACTTTGCGCTGGCTGTCTATAAAGCCTTCGTCTATAGGCGCAATGGTGATGCAAAGTGGCGAAGGGGAAGCCAAAAAGTGTTTAATATTGTCACAAGAAACCGGGAAAAAATGATGCGTGTTTAATAATTGACTTAAGGTTTCTTTGCGACCTGAAGATTCCGAGCAAAATAACACACTATATTCAGGGTGCGCTTGAATGAACTTGGTTAAATTTTCTATATGATC
This sequence comes from Legionellales bacterium, assembly GCA_947475765.1. Classification (GTDB taxonomy): domain Bacteria; phylum Pseudomonadota; class Gammaproteobacteria; order Berkiellales; family Berkiellaceae; genus CADEEZ01. The sequence goes on from CANJMM010000044.1 coordinate 5,951, forward strand.
CAGTTCAATATTAGGCAAATTAATATAAGCGTGGGGGGGATGTTCGGACGAAGATTTTAGTGAGTTGATTTCCACAAGGGGCCATTTTTTTAATAAGCCAAAAGCTTGATCTGGCGCTAAATATAATTCACCCGGGGGTAAAATAGGCCGGGTATGATCATGGCGTTGTTGCTCGTAACGAGATTGAATGTCTTGCCAAAACTGATGAAGGGCATCTTGATTTTGAGCATAGATAAAAACAGTGGATTTTGGGGGCATATAATCAAAAAAATGCGCCATGGTATGGGCATCAAAAAATAAAGGCAGGTAATATTCTATGCCAGCAGAGGCGATGCCTTCTGAGATATCTTGATAAACGGGGCATAATTGCGGGTTGCCTTCAAATTGCATTCGCCAATGCGTACGAAAAGCCTGAATGGCCTCAGGCGTTAAAGGATATTCATGGGCAGGGAGCAACACAATTTCATCTGTTTTTTCGAGGGTACGTTGGGTGTTGGCATCAAACCATCTTAAGGTGTCTATTTGATCATCCCATAAATCAATTCGAATAGGATGGGGGGCCCCCATGGGAAACACATCGATTATCGCCCCTCGTATGGCAAATTCACCATGTTCCATGACTTGTGAAACAAAATGATAGCCATTATGAATTAATTTGGCTTTAAATAAAGCGGTATCAAGTTTTTGCTTGATGCTTAATTGAAAGCTTAAGCTGCTGATAAATTGCGTAGGGGGCAATTTTTGGATGAGCGTCGAAATAGGCAAAATCACGATGCCTTGATTAAGGGTGCTTAACTTGGCTAAAAGTTTTAATCGCTCAGAAACAATATCTTGATGGGGGGAAAAATGATCATACGGTAAAGTTTCCCAATCAGGAAACAAATAAACGGGGATATCCCCAAAGGCCAATAATTCTCGTTCAAGTCTGGTGGCGATTTGGCTATCAGGCGTGATAATAACACAGAGATAATTGGGATCATGCGAATATACTTGGCTTAATTGATAAGCCAGAGCCGCTCCGGGTAAAGGCGGCCAATAATGTTTATATCCAGGTTTCTTGCTGTGTGTGAACATGTTGTTTAATTATATTTTTATTATTATGATTATTATGGCTTTTATTTAATTGAGTCCGTTTTAAATAAGTTTCTCTAACCAGCATCATGTCTTCGATAAACCAAGGTAGCGTATCTAAAGAAAGCGCTTGTTCGCTGTCTACACAAGCGTGAGCCGGATCAGGATGAATATCAAGTAAAATCATATTGGCGCCCATAATCACCCCAGAGGCCGCAATATGAAAAATATCTAAAATGCGATCAGGGGCCGATAATAAATTCCCCACCGAATGAGAGGGATCAATACAAACAGACAGCTTGGTTTCGCGTTTCACGACGGGTAAATGGGCAAAATCGACCAAATTACGATGGGGTTGGCCTAATAAAGTTTTAACGCCCCTTAGGCAAAAAATAATATTTTGGTTGCCAGCCTTGGCAATATATTCGGTTGCCAAAATCGATTCTTCTAAGCTAATGCCATAACCACGTTTATAAAGCACAGGAAAGTCATTTTGTTCTCCCACACGAGATAATAAATCATAATTTTGGGCATTGCGTGTGCCAATTTGTAATAAAACCCCAGTAGGGTATCCGGTTAAGGCTAAGGCGTTTTGTATTTCAGCTATTTGCCTGTCATGCGTCACTTCCATGGCAATTATTTTAATACCATATTTACCGGCAAGTTCAAAAACATAGGGTAAACAACTGGCACCATGACCTTGGAAGGCATAAGGCGTGGTTCGGGGTTTGTAAGCGCCCATTCGCGTACAAGTTAAGCCCAAGCTGGCAAGACAACGCAGGGTTTTTTCAACAGAAGCCCGATTATCTACGGCGCATAAGCCGGCAAAAATGGCAAAGCTGTCTTGTGAAAAAAGCTGATCTTGATAACGAAAACTGTGGGGCACCGTACAGCTTGGTTTTAATAATTTAAGTTCTTTGGCAAAATTCATAGTTTGTTATTTGTATGGCTTTTTTGTAAATAATATGCCTGATTCTATCTGATAACCAAGATTTTACCAAGATTCTGAGAAGTAAGTTTATATAATTATAGTGCTGGGCTTTAAAATTCGCTAAACTGATACAATGAAAATCATGAAGCCTTTTAGCTTATTTATAGGTCTGAGATATACCAATCTTAGAAAACCCGATCATTTTATTAGTTTTATTTCTTTGGTGTCGGTTATTGGCATTGCTTTAGGCGTTATGGTCATGATTACCGTCATGTCTGTGATGAATGGCTTTAGCAAAGAAATTCGCACACGCATTCTCAGTGTAACGCCGCACCTAACAGTTAGTTCCTTTACTAAAGATTTAGAGAATTGGCAAGAGGTACAAGCCAGCATTCAATCCCATCCCCAATATATGGCTTCAGCGCCTTTTATCGATGGTCAGGCCATGTTCATGGAAGGTCAGCAGATTATTGGCATTGGGGTTCGGGGTATTTTACCCGAACAAATTGAAGAGGTTTTTCCTTTACATTCGGCCATGATAGCGGGTAAAGCCGATAACTTAAAAGCGGGCAGCTTTGGGATTGTGCTTGGCATAGGCTTGGCCAATAGCCTAGGGGCAGAACTTGGCGATACCCTAACCTTAATTATTCCAGAATTAACCTATACCCTTGCAGGGGCCACGCCACGCTTTAAAAGCGTTAAGGTCGTTGGGATTTTTGAAGTGGGCTATTTATACGATCAAAACGTGGCTTTTTTACATATGGCCGATGCGGCAAAATTATTTAAAATGCGCCAAGGGGTATCAGGATTGCAAGTTAAATTACACGATCCTTTTCAATCTCCCAGTATGGCGCGCGATTTAAAAAAATCTTTAGTTAAGCCTTATGCTATTGTAGATTGGACGGTTTCTAATGGCACGTATTTTAGTGCGGTTAAAACAGAAAAAACCATGATGTTTTTTACTTTACTGTTAATTTTGACCATTGCCGTGTTTAATTTGGTTTCTACCTTGGTGATGGTTGTTACCGATAAAAAAGGCGATATTGCTTTGTTAAGAACCTTAGGGGCCTCTACCCAAAAAATCATGGCCATTTTTGTGGTACAAGGCGCCATGATTGGCGCCATTGGCACAAGCTTAGGCGTTGTGTTGGGGGCAACTTTGTCGCTGAATGTGACGCGCCTTGTCGATTTTATCGAAAAAATATTTCAGGTGCAGTTTTTATCTAAAGACGTTTATTTTATCAGCTTTTTGCCTTCGGACTTGCTCTTAAGTGATGTCTTGTTAATTGCCAGTTGTGCTTTTGGTTTAAGCCTGTTGGCGACCTTATGGCCGGCTTGGCGCGCTGCTCAAATAGAACCCGCTAAAGCATTAAGGCAAGATGGATGAGTCAATCAACTTTAAAATTAAATTCAACGCTCATGCTTTTATCTTGTGAAAAACTCACTAAGCGTTTTCAAGAGGCTAATAAACAACCCCTTACTATTTTTGAAAATATCAGTTTTCAATTAAAACAAGCAGAAAAAGTCGCCATAGTAGGCCGTTCTGGCTCAGGTAAAACCACTTTATTAAATATTTTGGGGGGATTAGAATCGCCCACATCCGGCGCCGTATATTTTATGGAAAAAGATCTCACCCAATTGAATGAAAAAGAAAAAAGTCATATTCGAAATCATCAATTAGGCTTTATTTTTCAATCGCATCATTTATTACCCGAATTTGATGCCCTCGAAAATGTGTGCATGCCTTTATTAATTAGAGGCATGAAGCCACATGAGGCCCAAAAACAGAGCATAGAAATATTAAAAAAAGTCGGTTTATCTCATCGCATTCAGCATAAGCCAGGCATGTTGTCAGGGGGAGAGCGTCAACGTGTTGCCATCGCTCGTGCTTTGGTCACCCGCCCAAAATTAGTGCTTGCAGATGAACCTACCGGTAATTTAGATTTTCAACATACACAACAAATTTATGACATCATGCTGGGGCTGATGGAAGCATTAAATACCAGCTTTGTGGTCGTGACCCATGATTTAGAATTAGCCAGCCTTATGGACAGAACGCTAAAATTACAGCAAGGCCAATTAGGGCAATAAAAAAATCATGTTTATTGAATCCATTGCACTTGGATTCATCGCAGCAGCCGCTTATTATAGCCAATTAACACAGACGTATAGCTTAAATAGCGGCATGCAAATAGGGCTGTTTTTTTTTATTTTATTGGCATGTTTATGCTTATATTTTATCTATAATAAATATAATAAAAATAATAATAATAATAATAATAATAATAAAAATAAACTGCATTATATTAGCACCATAGTATTGGCTTTTATTTTTCAAGTTATCTGGACCAATTATCACGCTCAACATCGCTTAAGCTGGCAATTACCGGCTAGGTATCATAATCAGGTGGTTGCCATTCAAGGCGAGATAACGGGGGTGCCTTTTTATGATATCAAAAGCCAAGAAGCCAAGTTTTTAGTATTAGCACAAGAGCTGTGCTTAAAATCTAATGCCTGTCAAAAATTAGCATCTGGACAAGCGATTAAGCTTTATGGCCAGCTAAAATTAGCAAAAAATCAGGCTTTAAAAGCAGGCGATTCTATACAGATTAGCGCAAAAATCAAAAAACCAAGCGGCGTGAGCAATCCAGGTGGATATGATCTGGAAAAAAATCATTTTTTCAATCAAATTAAAGCGCATGGCAGTATTCAAAATCAACAGCTTATCGCCTATCAGGCTGGTTCAAGCTTTAAACTCGATAATTTGCGTCAATATATATCCGATAAAATGCTCGAAAGCTTAGAATATGATAGCTTAAGCGGCATGTTAATTGGCTTAACCATTGGGATCAGTGACAGAATTACCTCAAGCCAATGGGCCATATTAAGAAATACCGGCACCACACATTTAATTGCCATTTCAGGCTTGCATATTAGCTTAATCGGCGGCCTAATTTTTGGCTTAATGACTGTGATTTGGCGAAGGGTGCCAAGATTTTTATTATGGATGCCGGCTAAAATAGCCTCTGCTTATCTTACTTTAATTTTTACTTGGGGCTATGGGTTTTTAGCGGGCATGAGCATCGCGACCGAAAGAGCCTGCTTAATGATGACAGCCCTGATGTTGGCGATAATTTTCAAGCTGCGTATGTCGGCTGCTTTTATTTTTTCGGCATCGATTATTTTTATTTTATTTTTTGAACCTTTTTCAGTGTTAACTTTGGGCTTTTGGTTGTCTTATTTGGCAATTGGGGTGTTGATTTTTGCAACAGGCAATCGATTGCGGTTTACGCGAGAACGCTTATCTTGGAAAATCATGCGACCGCAACTTGCTGTATTTATGGGCATGTTGCCGGTGAGTTTGTATTTTTTTCAATCGGTTTCTTTGATTGCCCCATTGGTTAATGTGATTGCCATTCCTTGGGTGAGCTTTGTGGTGACGCCCGTTTGTTTGCTCAGTGCTTTGGCTTTTATGTGTCATTTTTCTTGGCTGGGTTCAGCATTGATTATAATTGCAAAATATTTATATTGGCCTTTATGGGAAGCGATGCAATGGATGGTGGGCGTGTTTCCGGTGATATGGCATTTTGCTTTGCCCAGTGGACCGCTGGGCATAGGCTTGCTTTTGGTGAGCACACTGGGCATGGGTATTTTATTATTGCCCAAAGGCGTGCCCTATAAAAATTATATTGGCGCAGCTTTGGCCGGATCGATTTTATTGTATCAACCGCTGGGCCTAAAAAAAGGAGCATGTCGATTTGCCTTATTAGATGTTGGGCAAGGCTTGGCCAGTGTGGTGTTTACCCAAAATCATGTGTTAATTTATGATACAGGCCCTAAATGGCAAGAAAACGATTCGGGTAGCCAAATCATTAAGCCTTATTTAGATTATTATCATATTAAGCAAATTGACACGATTATGATTAGCCATACAGATTTAGATCATCGAGGGGGCTTAGACAGTATTTTAGCCAATTATCCGGTGAAAGCGATTTTTACCAGCGAAATAGAAAAGCTAAAATTAAAAACCGATTTTAAAGCAAGTGTCCGTAAAATATCCCCTGCTTTATGTCAAAAAGGCCAATCTTGGCATTGGGATGGGGTTTTATTCGAAGTGTTGCACCCTGATTTTGATTCTGGAGCCGATGCTGAAACACAGCGCAATCGCAATGATTTATCTTGTGTGCTGAAAATTTCGACTGGGAACAACAGCATTTTATTAACAGGCGACATAGAATCGGGCGCCGAAAAAAAATTAGTAGCAACTTATGGTAAAAAGCTGAAGGCCAATATCTTAGTGGCGCCTCATCATGGCAGTCAAACGTCTTCTACTTTAGCCTTTATTGAGCAGGTGAACCCCGATTTTGTGTTATTTCCTACAGGCAAAGACAATCGATTTGGTTTTCCTAGGGCGCCTGTGATAGCCCGATATACGCAATTAGGCAGTCATTTATTGAATACAGCCGAAACAGGGGCCATTATATTTGATCTCAGTTCAGAAAAAATAGCCTTACCCATAACATGGCGTAAAAAACAAACACGATTTTGGCATGAAGCGATGAATTGAGTTTATTGACTCAATTGCCCTTACTACCCTCACCCGCCGCTAACGCGTCGACCTCTCCCGTGAAACGGAAGAGGTTAAGATCCCTGACACATTTCCAAACAAGTAAAGATGTAACTTGAGGGATCTCTTAAGCGACATTAATAATTTCAAGCAGCTAACTATGGCTTAAAAGAAAAATAGTGGTGTCTTCGAAGTAGTGAGCTTTATGACCTACCCCTTTTTAAAGCTGAGGTATCCCCACGAAATTATCGTGTAACTCATTGAAGCAACAGCAATTCCCGGCCTAAAAAAAGTCACCGAAGACTACGTAGCTAACTCTTTGCGGCGGTAGCTGCAACCTTTAATAGCCC